>NZ_CP012200.1:653740-980610 GCF_001484685.1 Thermococcus sp. 2319x1
GCGGGGGCAACAGCTCGGCCATAGCGAGGTCCCCACGGGAGGGCCTTCCGCGTTACGGAGCGCGATGACCGTGGGAAACCCTGGCCGAGTACACTTTTCTGGCCCGCCTGGGTTAAGCCGCTTGAGATTGCCCTATGGCTTCAATGAGAGCGGTCGTTACGGGCGGGCCACATTTATTAGAAAGTCTTTAATGGTTTAGAAATGGAGATTAGCTCTTCCACTGCCAGTGCCAGCTCTTCTGGAGTTCTGGGGTAATATGTGCCAATTTCATAATTTCTTTTAAGACTTGTTACGAGCAAATTTGCGGAGGACTCTATACTAGGCCCCTGATAATTTGTGGTAATTTTAGAATGCAAATTTTGATAATACCGAGGCTCAATATCAAAAGAGGGGGTTTTTGATATCCTCCTTATTACTTCCTTATTCTTTTGAGTGTTCCTGACAACAAGGATTATTTTGGACAACTCCTTATTGATGCTTCCAATAACAGTTATTAACCTCTCAACAGTACCATTTATCCATGGAGAGACTATTACCGGCTCCTCAGCATCATAAAGGACATCGGCTATTCCAGCATAAATTGTATAATCACCAGGCATTGTTCGAATTATATCAGAAGATTCAACATAATCCCTAATTAGCCTCTCTCCATCTTTTGTCAGTCTTATTTTATTGTCTCCCTTATCTATCAAACCCAAGTCTACAGAAAGCGGTATGAAAAGAGAACTTACGACAAATTTATTGTAAGGCTTTGCAACGTTCCCTCTCTGGAGGATCCCCAGCTGATAAAGTATTGATGTCCAGTGTTTCATTTCTCCTCCCAATTCTGAAGATATAACTTTTGGGCTTGCTGAGCCTTTATGGTCAATGTATCTCAGAAAGACTATCAGAGGATACCATTTTTTGAAAATCGTTCTTAGAACATTCTCCCTGTTTTCTGTATCTTCCTCCATTTGGGTTAACAAATTCTGACCATATGAGCTTATTCTATATTCTCTTCCAGAACTTTTGACCAAAATTCCCAGATGCCATAATAGCCTAGCGAAGTAATGCCCCTCTTTTCCAGTCTTAGCAAAGGGATTTTGACTGTTCTTTTTTAAGAAAGAGTCCATCTCGTTAGTGCTCACGATCTTTTTTGACTCAATGAAATTAAGAAGTTTTAAAAATGTATCTACATCAAACCACGCGATTCCATAGCTTGAGAAATAAATCTTGGCAGCATAATAAGGTCTACTTATGATAGGCACCACCAGAAAAATTAGGAGTTTTTCACAAAAATCATTTTCGGTGATTGGTGGGCCCGCGGGGATTCGAACCCCGGACCTCCACCTTGTCAGGGTGGCGTCATAACCAGTCTAGACCACGGGCCCGCCCTAAAAGTTATGGTGGACCGGCCGGGATTTGAACCCGGGGCCTCCGCCTTGCCAAGGCGGCGCTCATCCCAGGCTGAGCTACCGGCCCACTTCTTCAAGCCAGATACGTATCCTAGAAATGAGTTTAAAAACTTTACGCTAAAGCAACTTTTTAAAGGGAGCAAATAACAATAAGTGAGGTGATTCCATGTGGCATCTTCTATACCCCATGAGAACTTTTCTGATAGTTTCGGGGCGAGATAATGAAATAAACGTGATGGCAGCTGATTGGCTAACTTATCTCTCTACAAAACCTCCAATTGTTGGGATATCTATTCATCCGGCTCATCACACCCACGGCTTGATAAAGAAACACAGAGAGTTCGTGATTAGCATCCCTACAATAAACATGCTCAGAGACGTTTTGATTGCTGGAAGAAAGAGCGGTCCAGAAAAGCTCAAGAAAATGAGTGTAACCTTTATTCCGTCAAAGAAAGTAAAAACGCCAAGTATAAAAGAAGCTGCCGCAAACATTGAATGTAAGGTTATAGAAGAAAAGTCCTACGGCAATTATACCTTCTTTGCCGCGGAGATAGTTAACTTCATCCAAAACGAAGAAGCGTTCAAAAACAGTCAACCAGATGTAAAATTCGGCTTTATGGCGCATTTAGCTCCCGGCACAAACAAGTTCGTCGTATTTAACGAGGAAATATATGAGATTCCAACCAAAGACCTCTAACGGATTAAAAATAAAAAGAGACTCACTTACCTCCTTTCATTCTCTCCTGCAGTTGGTAGAGCTCGGCTATCCTCTGGACTGTATCCGCATCCTCTGGTCCCTTGTCCTCTCTTAGCGCAACGTATCTCGGGAACCTCAGTGCAAAGCCGCTCTCGTACTTGGGGCTCTTCTGAATCTCCTGATAAGTAACTTCAATCACAATCTTAGGCTCTATTTCAACTAACTTGCCGTGTTCCCTTTTTATAAAGGGTTTAAGCATCTTTGTGAACTCCACTAAATCCTCATCAGTAAATCCGCTTCCCACTTTACCAACCGGGACGAAATCTCCCCTAACGGGATCATATGCACCTAAAAGGAACGAGCTCAGGACTCCACTTCTCCTCCCTTCGCCCCATTCCGCGCCTATAATAACTAAATCGAGATTCTCCATTGTTGGCTTAATCTTTAACCACTTCTTGCCCCTGTTACCGGGCTCGTAAACTGAGTCGAGCCTTTTTGCCATTAGTCCTTCATGACCCAGGTCAAGGGCTCTGTGATAGAACTTCTCGGCCTCTTCTGGATTCTTTGTTATTAAGTTCTCCGCCACTTTTATCCATTCGTTTGTGGTCACAATGCTTTCAAGGGTCTTCCTCCTCTCTATGAACTGGACATCTATCATGCTTTTGCCATCAACGTAAAGAACATCGAAGAGGTTAAGCTCAAGGGGTATTTTTTCAACCATCTCATCTATGTTGTACTTCCTTCTAAATCTCCTCAACACGTACTGAAACGGCCTCGGTCTTCCTTCTTCCCCAACGGCGACGAGTTCGCCTTCTACAATAACTCTCTCCGGCTTTAAAGACTCTTTAATCCTCTCAACAACCTCTGGAATTGATCTCGTAACGTTTTCAAGACGCCTTGAATAAACGATAACCTTCTCTCCGTCCTTGTGAACCTGAACCCTCGCACCGTCATATTTAATCTCAAACTCCGCCTCTCCACCCATTTCCATTAGAGCCTCTCTAACGTTGGCTGCCATCTGGGCGAGCATCGGCTTAATGGGCTTCCCTACTTGGATTTCTACTTTCAAAAGACCTTCGTCTCCCTCAAGCCTTGCTACTTTAGCCACAAATCCAAAGTCACTCGTAAGCATGTAAGCCCTCTCAACAAGCTCAACCTTTACCCTAAACGCCTCCGCTATTGCATCCCTCAGCAATCCTTCTGCAACTCCCGTCCTCATGGTCCCAAGTATCGTCCTTGCCAAATACTTCCCTTCCTCTGGAGAAGCATCCATAAAGAGATTGGCGAGGTATTTCAGCTTTCTATCCTGACTCCCTTCGCCGGTGGTTTCGGCAACTTTAACTAAAGTGCTATAAACTCTTTTTATTGTAAGGGGTTGGGAGAAAAAGCTTTTTTGCTTCCTCTTTTGAAGGGCAAGGGTAACGCTTTCCCCCAAATCGCCAGTATCTTTTACGGAATTTTCTATCTCGTCACTATTTATTCCAGTGGCCATAGAAACGGCCCTTATCAATAGCTTCTCACCTACGCCAAGCTCTCTCTCATCCCAATCCGGAAAGACCTTACCGAGGATTAAATAGGGAATAATTTCCAACAGCTCTGGATCTTCAGCTTTCTTTAAAAATTCTGCCACAAATTTTGTCTTAAGGGTCTTCAGAGTCGTTTTCTCAAGTCTTTTATAAAGCTCGGCCAGTTCTCTGTATAACATAAACACCACCATATTGGAGTATCGTATCAAAGGATAAAAAGATTAATCCCTCTGCATTGGTCTGAACCTCAGGAATTCAAAGAATACAGTGGCTACGAAGCCTCCAGCAAATATAAGTGGGAGAGGGTATCCACTTTTTTCAAAGGCAAATAAGAATGCAAACCCTCCAGCAAACCCAGATGCAAAGAGACCCATTTCCCGCTGGTTGCTTTTGTTCAAGTATATTGCTAAAAGAAGGGAGAGGATTGAAAGGGTAAGATACACCGGGTTCATCCCCCTTCCCCCATCCATCTTTCAACACTAGGCCTCTGGGTGTAAACCTCACATATGTGGTACTCTTCTATGGAAAGGTCATCTAAGAGAGACTTCACTTTCTCTACCTCATTTTCCCTCAAAAGTGCAAAGAGGCTCTTTCCCAGCATTATCATTGATGATGGCAGGTGGAGAACCCTATCAATTTCATTGGCAATTTCCAAGAGCTCACCGGAGAGCAGACCCGTACGCTCAGCAAATCCTCTTGCCTCTTTCATCAAAACCTCAACTCTTGGATTTGAGAGAAGTGCGTTAAAGGCTTTCTCTCCCTCTTTCTCGATTAATCTAATAACGTCGCTGTCAAGCACCTCTCTTGTGGATAGCCTCCCCATCGGCACTGCCAGAACCTTGTATTCTTCGAAAAAGATGTTATCCACTACTCCAATCCCCGGTGCACCGGGTTTTATCCTAATTTCTATCCCTCCGTGAATTTGGGCTATAACATCCCCAAGGCCACCCTTGTGGATGACCTCATGCTTGTGGGCTATTTGAGCGGCTTGGAGAAAAGTTTTCTCTTTAAAGGCAAAAGCCAAAGAAAGGGCAGTCCCAAGAGCCCCACCGGCGCTGTTCCCAAAACCGTAACCGTTTGGAAAGTCAAAGTACTGCCAGATTTCAACCTCTCCGGTAAAATTCTCCGGGACGATCTCATTAGCGACGGAGTAGCTGATAATGGCATCTTCTTTTTTAACGGGTTCTCCATTAAAAGCAATGTGTATGTGCCTCTCTAAGCCTTCCCCCAAGCTTACAAAAACGTTGATTCCTCTGCTTAAATTTATGCCGGCTCCAAGTGAACCGGCTAAAAGAGGTTCTTCGTTGAATTTGGGAACAAAAAAGGCCGTAATGTGCGCTGGAATGAAAGTCCTTATCAGCATTTTCTCACCCCCATCTAAGTTGGGACGGATGTTTTTAAAGTTGAGCTTGGAACAAAGTATTGACGATAGAGATAAACATGTTAGAGTCCTTAAGGAATACGGGATTAAAAGGCTTTGAGGTAAAACAGATTGAAGAGCCGGGGACGTTATGGTAACCGACCAGGGTGTTATTTTTTGTTAGGGCTTCCCAGAGAACTAATGTAGAAGGTATAAAACAACTGGCTCGATATTCGCCCAATGTAAAAGTCGTAAAGGTCCCCAATATCGAAAATCTTTCACCTGCTTTCTGGAGTTAACTACCTCGGAAACAAGAGGATTGCAGTATCTCCCGGCGTAGTGGATGTGAGTTATTTCAAAGGATTCAAGCTCATCAAACAACATGCTCCATCTCGGAGAGAACAACCTATTGCTTCCAGAGGGATACCCAAAGACCGAAGAAAAACTAAGAAGAGGGGGATTTAAGCCGGTAACGGTAGATGTCTCCAAAAAGAAAGAAAAAGTTCATTCCTCAACAACATACACCGGCACTTTTCCGTGCGGAATGCCGTATTTCCTGCCGTACCACTCACTGAGAACGTACCATGCAGCTATTAAAAGTACTATGCCTGTTGGAAGTAAAATTGCCCAGCTGCGGATTCCTATAGCAAAGAGCAGGTACAAAATAACACCCACGCTCGCTGCTGTCACTGCATATGGGATTTGTGTATTTACGTGGTCTATGTGGTCGCTTCCGGAGAACATTGAACTCATGATTGTTGTATCGCTTATTGGTGAACAGTGGTCACCGAAAATACCACCTGCAAAGACCGCGCCTATTGAGGCATAGAGCACCGGGCCGATTTGTCCCCCTGTGATTTTGTATGCTAGTGGAATCGCAATTGGCATCAAAATACCGAATGTTCCCCATGAGGTTCCCGTTGTAAACGATATGAACATTGCAACCAAGAACACTATAAGCGGAACTATACCCGCTGGAATGTTTGCGCTGGTGGCCAAGTTTACCACATAGTCTGCCGTTCCAACAGCGCTTGTGGCACTCTTGATACTCCATGCAAGGACTAAAATTGCATTAGCCATCATCATCTGTTTCATACCTTGGACAATTGCAGTCTCGGCCTCTTCAACTGTCATCTGTTTTCTTCCAAGAACTAGCACTAATCCTACCAGCACCATGCTAAACGATCCCCACAATAGGGCTGTTGCCGCATCAGAGTTTGAAAGCACGCCCATCAAGCCCTTTTCTGCATAAGTTGCCCCTCCACCGCCGGTGTACCACATCCCATAGAGTGTTACAAAGACAAGGCTGAAGATGGGCAGGATAAAGTTCCAGACGTCTCCTCCTTCTTTTGGAGTTCCTAAATCTACTTCAGTTGTCATCAATGGTTTTGCTCCATCGCGGAGGACTTTACCCGTTGTTCTAGCCCTATACTCGGCATGGAGCATTGGACCATAGTGCCTGTGAGTATAAGCGACAATAAGCACCAAGAGTATCGCAAGTAGTGAGTAGAACCTGTATGGAACACTTGAAAGCCAAGCAGCATATGAGCCAAGAGTAATTCCAAGGCTATCGAAGGACTTGCCAATAAGCCCTATCTCATAACCGATCCACGTAGAGACTAAAGCTAATCCTGCTACAGGCGCTGCAGTAGAGTCATCGATGTAAGCGAGCATTTCTCTTGAAACCCTTGCCCTATCTGTTATTGGCCTCATGGTGTTACCGACTATGATTGTGTTGGTATAGTCATCAAAGAACACAAGAACACCAAGGAGCCATCCAAGTACTGAAGCTGCCCTGCTGTTGTTCACTCTCTTTGTCAAAGCTCTTGCGATTGCATGGGCACCTCCCGATTTGTAAATCAATCCAACTCCCGCTCCAATCAAGAAATCAAAAACCAAAATTGTTGCGTTCCAGCTCTCTGTTACATTCTCAATAACCCACTGCCAAGTGATTATTGTACCCGTTACTGGATTCCATCCGGAGGCCATAACTCCGCCAACCCAAACACCAGCAAATAAAGCGAACAACACCCTTTTGGACCATATAGCCAATATAATGGCCACGAGTGGGGGCAGCAAAGACAACACCCCAAAGTCCGACACTCCTTACACCTCCATATACATTTTTCGTGAGCCCAAATTTTTCGAACTCTTTATAAGTTTTTCGCAAATATTGTTGTCTCTTTGATAATTTTCGAAATTTTTTGTATATTTTCCACGATTTACTGAAATAAATTCGGGATAAAATGTTGCAGGGTTTTGTTCCTCACTGCATGCTAATGGCATATCGTGTTTAACATTATACAATAATGCTTTCTTACCATAAAAACGTTTTCCCAGCGTTTTTTGACACTTTTTGAAACCCTCATTGAAAGTTATTGGATTAAAGAGAATAATAGCAAAAAAGAATTCGGAGTAAAATTACAAAGTTAAGACAAGCTTTCTAGTACCTCTTTCAGCTTTTTAAAGTCTTTTTCAAGCTCTTCTCTAAGCTGGGGCTTATAGAGGGCAACGGCCGGGTGATACATTGGCATAATGACAACCTTCCCGAAAAGGGTTCCAGCTTCAAGTATCTTCCCATGCATCTTACTTATGGGCTCGGCTTCAAAGCCAAATTTATTAAGGATGTAAGCCATTGAATATCTTCCCAGGGGGACTATGACCTTCGGCCGGATTATGTCTATTTGTTTATCTAAGTAAGGAGAACAAGCCTTGATTTCTTCCTCGGTTGGATCTCTATTGTTGGGAGGCCGGCACTTTACAACGTTGGTGATGTACACCTCTTCGCGTTTAAGCCCAACACTTTCCAAAAGCTCATCCAGCACTTTCCCGGCCCTTCCAACAAAAGGTAAGCCCTTTTGATCTTCCCAGTAACCCGGGGCTTCTCCGACAAACATTATTTTAGCATCATAACTTCCCGAGCCGGGGACAGCGTTTGTCCTTAATTCTCCCAACGGACACTTTTTACAAGCTTTTATCTTTTCTTCAAGTCCCTTCATAGCTTCACTTTTTCCCATGCTTAACACCCAGTCTCTCTTGAGAGAGATACGCCGTTAAAAGTTCTTTCCATGCCGTGTAGTATCCTTTCTCATAATCGTCCCTAAATTCATGCTGGAGTATGCTCTCAAAATGTTCAAGGAGTTTTTGAGCTTTTTCATTGTCCGGATTTCTTACAAGCTGGACTATCAGAGAGTCGGTGTCATTGTCATTTAACGCAGATAAAAAGCCATTTATAGCCTTGCTGTATCCCCTACCCCACTCGTCATCTCCCACTATCTTCTCAAGTTTGTCCAGATGAGCTTTCGCCTTGGTGTAGTCTCCCTTCATCAGCGCTCTGAGGAACATCTCCATTCTCATCTCCCGTGCTGGCATTTTTCACCACCATCTTATTTGGGAGTCTCGGTCTTTTTAACCCTTTTCAAGGGGTCGCACATATAGGGAAGAGACAATATTATAGGGCCTTTCGTGTATCTATGAAAGTAAATCTTCATATTTACGCAAAAGTTTTTATACTCCATACTTGTAAAAAACTCGTAGAGGTGATTAGAATGGAAGAGATAACAGAGGGAATACCAAGTGGGGAGAGAGAATTTGGTGAGCTTACTAAAAAGGTTCGCGATCTCATCGAATACCCCGAAATAGGTGAAGAGGAATTTCACGAGCTCCTTACAAAAGCCACCAAGGGTTACGGTGGAGCTCTCCCCCACAGAACTTGGTCCCTCTGCCCAGAAACTAGAAAAGTTGTCCCTGCCGTGGTCTGGGAAAAGGATGGAAAAGTGTGGATAACGAAAAAATGCCCAGAAGGCCTGATAACTGATGTTTATTATGAAGACGTTGAGATGTATAAGCGTTTTGAGGAGTGGAGGTATGACTTTAAGATAAAGAGCTACAACGTTGAGAACACCGGCGTAAACTGTCCCTTTGATTGTGGTCTCTGTCCAAGGCACCGCTCCCACACGAACCTGCTTAACATAGTTCTGACAAATAGGTGTAATTTGAGCTGCTGGTATTGCTTCTTCTATGCCAAGGAAGGCCAGCCAATTTACGAACCTACCCTCGAGCAGATACGCATGATGCTCCGCAACGCAAAGAAAGAGCAACCCGTTGGAGCTAATGCCGTCCAGTTCACTGGAGGGGAGCCAACACTGAGGGATGACCTCATAGAGATCATAAAGATTGCAAAGGAAGAAGGCTACGATCACGTTCAGCTTAACACTGATGGAATAAAGCTCGCCTTCGATCCGGAGCTTGTGAAGAAGATTAGAGAAGCCGGCGTCAATACCATATACCTAAGCTACGATGGAATGACCCCAAAAACAAACTGGAAGAATCACTGGGAGGTTCCGTTGATCTTCGAAAACGTGAGAAAAGCCGGCGGCCCTGGAATCGTTCTTGTGCCCACAACAATAAGGAACGTAAACGACCATGAGCTTGGAGCTATAATCAACTTCGGCCTCAATCACCTCGACATAGTCAGAGGAGTCAACTTCCAACCCATCTCCCTTGTGGGAAGAGTCCCAAAGAAAGAAAGAGAGCGCTTCAGGATTACCATTCCCGGGGCAATAAAGAGAATAGAGGAGCAGACCAATGGCACTATAGCAAAGGAGGACTGGTATCCAATACCGATTGCCGGCCATATTGCGAGGTTTTTTGAAGCGTTTGCAGGCAGAAAATACTATATGACATCCCACTTTGGCTGTGGAGCTGCAACGTATGTGTTCCTTGACGAAGACAGAGTGGTTCCAATTTCGAGATTCCTCGACGTTGAAGGCTTCGTGGAATTCCTTGAGAGCAAGGCTGAGGAGATTGAAAAATGGAAAACCTTGAGAAGACTTCAGAAGCTCAAGCTTGGGGCGGAGATATTCCTCAAGTTCAGGAGCTTCTACGACGAAAAATATGCTCCAAAGAGCTTTGACGTGTTGAGGATTATAAGAGAAGCGTTCACCCACGGAACTTACGAGGCACTTGGTCAGTTCCACTACAAGACGCTCTTCCTCGGAATGATGCACTTCATGGATGAGTACAACTACGATGTTGAAAGGGTGGAGCGCTGTGTAATTCACTACGCAATGCCCGACGGAAGGATTGTACCCTTCTGTACCTTCAACGTGATTCCAGAGCTCTATAGAGACAAGGTCCAAGCCCAGTTTAGCTACACCTGGGGAGAATGGAAAGCCCTCCACCCAGACTGGGAGTACCAGAAGGACAAATACGTGAGAACCAAGGAGTTCGTTGAAAAAATGAAGGAGAGTGAGCTCTATAGAAAGACTTACATTGACATAAAGAACTACTTCGGGTGATGACGATGAGGAGGGTAGATCTCAAATTCAGCAAAATAACCCCTGACGAAGCCAGAGAAATGCAGTACAAACTCTCACTCGATTTGGCAGTTTATAGGGTTTTTATCAACGGGTACTCAAAGAGCGGTTACGTGATATTTGACGAAACAAAATTGCCAAAAGAGAAGCTTTTGGCGATGCTTAAGCCCTTTGAACCGGAGGTTATCAACGAGAAAGAGCTAACTCCACAAGAGCTCATAGAAAGCAGTCTGAGCTGGAAAAACACAATAGCTGCTTGATTTTCTTTTTAAAATTTTAAAAACAAAAAAAGCTAAAGGAGCTTTATTCTTATTTTTCCTGCAATATCTGGTTCCTCCAGCTTAAATGAAACTATCCCGCTGAATGAGGATAAATCAATAATGTTTCTACCGCTTTTTATTCCAATGAACTCCTCATAAGCCCTCTCAACCGGGAGCGAAAGATCATACTCGTATATTGTCAACAGGTTGTCCTTGCTTGAGTGTATTATCAGCTCGGCCTCTCTATATCCGTCGAGAGGTATTCCTCCAAAGGCCTTTGCCCCAAAGAGCTTGCCCGCTTTTGCCAAGGCAGAGGTGTTGAGGGAAATGCTGAGTGCGGGAGGCTTTCTATGTAGTACATCTTCGTCAAGAACAACGATGTCCCTATTGCCAGTGTCAAAAGGCGTCGCTTCCAGAGCCCCTGTGTTGGGAGTGGTGTTCGTTCCAAGGAGTATCTTTCCGAAGGCCTTTTCTATACTTGTTATCCTCGCACCAAAAACGCCCACCACCTTAATCATTGGGGGAGCCACATAAAGAAGCAAAGAGGGGGCGTTTATGGTGTTTGTAAATTTTGCCATAACCCTACTCCCCTCATCCACCGGTCTGTAGATTGCATCATGATGGGCATTGTAAGCTATCAGTATTCCTCCCCCTATTGGAAGAGCGTTCGTTCTCATAGGGGCATAGAAGCTTGGAAAGTCCAGCAGTCTAAGGAAGACCATCTCCTCACCGTTAAGGGGATTGCCCACAAACATTCCTCCCCTCACAAAGGCAAAAACCCTGTTGTATGCGCTCTCCATATCACCCAGAACTGGCCTCACGGGAGGATTTCCGTCCACAGAGCTCACAGCTACTGGAAATACTTCCCACTTTCTCGTAACTAAATCAAAGGCATGTAATTCTCTCACTCCCCACTCGAAATTCTTTCCAACCCCGAAGAAGACGGTGTCGTGGACAAGAGTCCCCTTAAGGCTCGGATTTTCATTGAGAAGCTTTGCCTCCCCGGTTTTTCTGTCAAGTTCATATATACCGAGGTTTGCATGCCCATCTTCTCTCGCTATTAGGAGCTTGTCCTCATAGGGATCGTAGATTATATCGCTCACTTCCCCCGCCCAATCGGTTTTATGATGGATAGAGTCTTTCCAGAGAAGCCTTATTTTGTCGTTTTCTGTATCGTATTCGTGAACGTGGGAATATTTGTTGACAAAACTTATTGTCGATTTCTCGTTCTTTCCTTCATAAACTGCCGGGGCATGAACCCAGCCCCCAAAGTAAATAAACTCATCAACGGTCTCAACCGCATTGTAGGTGTCTCCTCCCGAAGTTGGCCCTTCACCAACGAGGTCAAACTCGTAAACCTTCTTTGAGTCTTCCCGTATAAAATGCGCCTGAGCTTCAAACGCCACCGTGAAGTACAAAACGCCGTTGTGATACCTTAAACCAAATATTCCACCACTTCCCCATTCGGGACCATAACGAGGTGGAAACCTGTTTAGGTGTTCCAGTATCTTCACAGATATCACCATTAAAAGTTCCCCCCAAAGATTTAAAACATTGTGCAAGCTGTGGGGGAGAGCATCACCACTCTTTGCCATTTTTTCAAAAAAATTGTCAAAAAACTTAAATTTTGTGCACTCCCAATGGAAATGGTGAGCGAAATGATACCAAGAACAATGAGTACCCAGCATCCTGACAATGTGTATATACCCTTCTTTGCTCAGGAGCCCCAGCTGAGTGGGGAGGATGAAATAATTGAAGCGTTCTATGCTTTTAGCGTTCTTGGGGTAGAGGAGCAAATGTGGGACTTTGAAGGAAAGGAAGTGGATGAGTTTGTTGTTAAAAAGCTTCTGGAGAAATATCCTCATTTCTTCCGAAAGCACAGGCTTGGTAGGGACTTCAGAATAACCCCCCGCGTGCCAAACCCGAGCGTGGAGAAAGCAGAGGCAAAGCTCTTGCTTGAAACCCTTGAAAGCATTCCTAGATCTGCCGATTATGCAAGGTTATTTTACGGAGAGAAAGTCGCCCCAATTTTTGAAGTCATCTTGCCCATGACAACCTTCTCAGAGGAAATCGAAAGGGTGTATGAGCTTTACAGAAGGTATATCATAGGAAAGCAGTACAAAAGGGTGTACGACGTTAAAATCTATGAATGGATTGGAGAGTTTTTTCCGGAAGAGATAAATGTCATACCCCTATTTGAGACAAAAGAGGCCATCCTGAACTCGCATGAAATCCTGGAGGAATATCTAACCGGAAAAAACTTTGAGTACCAGAGGGTGTTTTTAGCAAGAAGCGACCCCGCAATGAACTATGGCCTCATAAGTGCGGTAATGTACGACAAATATGCTTTATTCAAACTCCAAGAACTTGAAGAAGAGCTAAGCATCCCCCTATATCCAATAATCGGTGTTGGTGGAGCCCCTTTTAGGGGACATTTCACACCCAAGAATGTCGATGCAGTAATGGAAGAATATCCAAGCGCCCAGACCTTCACCGTCCAAAGCTCATTTAAATATGATAATGAGCCTAAAGAAGTTATCAAAGCTATTGAAAAGGTAAACGATACAAAAAGAAAAGAAACGCAAGCAATTGATGAGAAGATATTTGAGATACTCGACAAATATGAGGAAGAATACACCAAGGAACTTAAGATTCTCGCCCCCTATATACGGGAGGTTGCAAAGGCTGTTCCCTCAAGGAGGAAAAGGAAGCTTCACATAGGGCTCTTTGGATATTCAAGGGAGGTCAACGGAGAAGCCCTTCCAAGGGCTATAAAGTTCACGGCATCTCTGTATTCCCTTGGAATACCCCCGGAAATCCTAGGATTAAGGGCACTGAGCGAAGGGGAGCTGGAGAGGATAAGTGAACACTACAGGGGGCTTTATAATGATATATCTTTTGCATTAAGGTTCTTTAATCCAAAAGCAGCCTCCCGTTTTAAATTTCTGGGGGATATAGCCAAAATGCAAAAAGAAATGGGCGTAGAAAAGGATGAAAGGCATTTAAGCATAACCACCCAAATACTGAATGGAAAAATTGAAGAGAGCCTTGTGGTAGAGGCAGCCAGTATCAGAGGATTTCTCGGGTAAGCACTGCGATTTTTCTTTATTCTTTGCGTTTTTACGTGAAGTACTCCAATAGCGGCACAATAAAGCTCAGACACCTGCCACCTACAAGGGGCCTCAAGAACTCAATGAACCTTTTTCAGAGGTTATTGAGGACGAAAAGGTTGAGGTCGAGCCTATAAGAAGTTACTAAAAATGACCTTGAAAAATTCTTGGTAGTTCTCTACTATGTTGGATCGAGAAATGTTCTCCGGACTCCGAAAGAGGCTATCTGGTAAATGAAAAATTAAAACTGAAAACCCCAATCCCCTACCCGTGAGGTAATCCCTCCACATTTACAGCCGGAACCGCTCCTAAAATCCTGAGGGCCAAGCCTTTCAAAATAGCACTCCGAATAGGTTTCAACAAGAAAGCATCGGATATTAAAGCGTCTTTTTTAAGTAATCAGCAGGAGGAAACTTATACCGAGCATAAATATCCTCTGTAAGACCACCAAACTCCTTTTCTCCAGTTATTAGTACGCTCGAGCTTTTGGCTGCTTTGATGAACTTCCTTGTCTCGCTGCCTTTTCTACCGTATAGTCTGAAGTCTCCAGTGTAGGCCAAACTTAACTCCCCCCAATTATGTAGGCCGTGACTATGTTCCGGGAGGCAATCTTTTTAAAAGCTGGTTAACCTTAATAAATCACGTAAGTGAAGTGAGGGTGATGCCTATTCTGATCGTTGGGATTGATATAATCAGTGAAGAACCAAAACGTTTTGCCGTGGTTAGCTGGTTTAATGGGAAGATAATCAAACACGGTGAATTCACCTTTTACCGGCTTCTGAGATTTATAAGGGTCAAAAAACCCGATATTGTTGCCATGGACAACATCCACGAGTTTGGAGAATACCTTAGGAAGTTCATAAGGGCAATTCCGCAGGGGACAAAGATAGTTCAGGTAACTGGCAGACCCGAAGAGCAGAAACCCCTATGGAGATTAGCTAAGGAACACGGAATAAAAGTGGGGGATAAGTTTAACCCCTATGAGGAAGCAAAGGTATGTGCCCTTTTAGCCGCTAAGGGGGTAGGCTATGAAGTTCTTCCTTTTGAAGATGAGGTCATTATAAAGGTCTCAAGAGGAAGAAGTCAGGGAAAAGGAGGATGGAGCCAAGATAGGTACAGGCGGAGGGTCCACAATCTGATTCTGAATAAGGTCAGAGAGATTGAGGAAACGCTCAAAAGAGCCAACATTCCATTTGACCTCGAAATTAAGGAGAAAGACCAGGGGCTGGAAAGGGGAGAGTTTAGGGTTTATACATCCAGGGAGGAGCTTGCGGGTCTCATAAAGCCTATGAAGGGGGGAGATGTTGAAATAAGAATCCGCCCAGTGGAGAGGAAGACTTTTGAGTTTGTACCCCTAAAGAGTGAAAGCGCCATAAGAGAAAGAAAAAGCATTATTGTAGGGCTTGATCCCGGCATCACCGTTGGAATAGCTGCCTTAGATTTGAACGGCAAGATTTTAGCACTTTACAGTGAGAGAAACATGGCAGTTAGTGACATTGTGAGATTCATAAGCGATGTTGGTCATCCAATAATAGTAGCCACTGACGTAAACCCCGCTCCCGGGTTGGTGGAGAAAATTTCCCGCTCTTTTAAGGCAATACTCTTTGTTCCGCGGGAGAGCTTAAAAGTTGAGGAAAAGAATGAGCTTTTAAAGAACTTGGGCATAAGCGTTGAGGATGATCACCAAAGGGACGCATTAGCTGCAGCCTACAAAGCATACCTTCGCCTGAAGCCAAAGCTTGACCATGTTGAAGCAAAACTCAGAGAGATGGGCATCACAAAGAAGGAAGAGGAGATAAAGGCTCTCGTAATCCAGGGGTACAATCTTGGAGAGGCCATTTTGAAAGTAAAAGAAAAAGAGAAGGGCAAAGAAGTAAAGACTGCCGGGGTAACCGAGACCTCCGTTGACGTTACTCCCTACATAGAAAAGATAAGGGAACTTGAAAATACCATAAATCTTCTGGAGAGGGAGAATCAAGAGCTAAGAGCTGTAATTGAAGAGCAGAGAAAAATTATAGAAAGCTTGGAGAATAGATTGGCAACCTATGACGAGAGAATCAGGGAAAAGATCATCAGAGAGAAGGAGATGGAAATTAGAGAGAAAAGAATAGAGTACCTTGAGAAAGAACTTAGAGAAGCCAGGTTGATAATAGAAAAGCTCAGCAGAGACTTGGTCTTGGCAAAGAGGATGCACCTGTTGGAACTTAAAGGCACTGCGGTTCCTCTAAAGGTAATCGAAAACCTAACTTGGAAAGAGATTGAAGAGTTAGAGCGTTCTGCGGGTATTAAAAAAGAGGACGTCCTCTATGTTGTTAATCCTTCAGGTGCCGGAAAGAGCATAGCAGAACACCTTGCAGAAAAGAAGATAAAAGCCCTTATCAGTGCAAAAACACTACCAAACCTTGTATATGAAACGCTAAAGGAAAACAAAATACCAGTTCTCTACGAGGATGAGATCGAAGTAAAGAGGGTGGATGACTTCGCAATAGTTGATAGAGAAGAGCTTGAAAAAGCCATAAATTCCAAACTAAAGCGTTGGGAAGAAGAGGAAAAAGAAAAAGAAGTTCAGGAGTTTCTAAGACTTGTCGAGGAGTACCGGCTGGAGAGAATCAAAGAGCTCAAAAAAAGAGCCGAGGAAGGCCATTAGGCCTCGTTTAGGATCTCCCGTAACAATTTTAGATATTCTCCAGTTATCTGGGCACCTTTTTTTAGTTATTTCCACTGCAGTTCTCGGCCTATCGGAAAAGACTTTTTTTGAGTTTTATATACCCGGCTTTTTCAAGAACTCTGAGATGAGAATCCAGCCTCTTCCGTGATCCCCAAGTTAAGCCTTGGAACTGCAACCCACCCAATTATCGCCCCTACTATCCAGGGAAGAGCTATAATAGAGAAGCAAAGAGGCCTTCAAGTCTCTTACCAACCATCACTCCTACCCATACCACGAGAACAAATGCTCCAATCCAGTAAATAGCTGAAAAAATGCTGTTAAATCCTACAATAGCCCCAAGCACATAATAGAGAGCCATCACCGCCAAGAAAGCTATGAACCACATTGCCCCATACATATACTGCGCCGCTATCAGCTTTCCCTCAACCCTCTCAAGCACACTTTTAAGTTCCTTAACATCCTCCATATTCCCCACCTCAATTTAGGGTAGTACATCTATTATTTATAGCGTGAAGTTTCTCTGAATTTCAGAGAAAACCTTAAGCCAAATAAAAACCAAATTTCTCTGATGAAAATTGAAGAGCTTTACGAAAAACAGGGCAGAGGCGTTAGGTGTCTTGTCTGTGAGAGGGGGTGCTTGATAGAAGAGGGCAAGAAAGGGATATGCAGGAACTACGCCAATTTAGATGGGAGACTAATCCATATAGGCTATGGAAAGCTGAGCGCCATTGAGAGCAGACCAATTGAGATAAAACCTTTCTTTCACTATTACCCAAATTCCACCGCACTTACTTTCTCCGGCTTTGGGTGCAATTTCTACTGCCCTTGGTGTCAAAACTACCATCTGAGCTTCTCCGACATTCCAGAGGGGATCAAGGGGGTTTCGGCAGAAGAGCTTGTAAGGCTGGCCTTAAGGAATAATGACAAAGGTCTTTGTGCAAGCTTTAACGAACCAGCAACCCTTTATACCTATCTCCTTGATGTTTTTGAGCTGGGAAAAAAGAGAAACCTCTATGCCTGCTTGGTCACAAATGGTTATTTCACTCTCAAAGCTTTGAGAAATCTCATCGAAAACGGAGCTTCTGGCTTTAGCATAGACATCAAAGGGTGCCCCAAGATGAAAATTCTAAGCGTTGATCACAAGAAGGTTTTCAGAAACGCCAAAGAAGCAATAAACTTAGGGGCCCATGTAGAGATGGTTTATCTTGTGGTCACAAACACAAACGATTCTGAAGAATGTTACAACTGGATTTTTGACATGCACTTAAAAATGCTCGGAGAAGATGTTCCCCTACATATAAACCGCTATTACCCGATGAACTACTGGAAAGAGCCGCCTACACCAGTAGAAAAGCTGGTAAAGTTAAAGGAGATCGCTCAAAAGGAGTACAATCTGAATTACGTCTACGTTGGAAACATTGGCTCAATCGAACACGAAACGACGTATTGTCCTAAATGCGGCGAAAAGCTGATAATACGTTCCGGTTACAGAGTGCTGAAATGGAATCTAAGGGACAACAGATGTCCCCGATGTGGCGAAAAGATTCCAGTCTATGGGGAGTTCACTCGATTCTAAAGGTGATTCCCTTTTCCTTTGCCTTCTCCTGCACTTGAAGCTTGAAGCTGCATGCCTTACATATCTCTCCAGTTGTCGGCTGCCCGCAGATTCTGCATCTATTGAGGTCTCTGTTGGCATAGGCTTTGGCTAAAAGGGGAAACATTTTGTCGTAGCTCCTCAAAATTTGGTACTTAGTTCCCGGGTGCTTTTCTTCCATTTCATTTACCCAGTCTCTGATTTCTGCTCTAAACGCCTCCACCGCATAGGGGCATTCAGAAAAATCTACTTCAATGTTGTTCAAAATCGCATAAAGCACTATCTCCTTTTCCGGTACCTCTCTAAGGGGCTTTATTCTAGGGACTAACCCTTCGTGAATAACTTCATAATAGGGGCCGGTTCTCCCGAGTCTAGCCACATCTCCACGCATAATGTTCATGAGAAACATCTGAACTTCATCGTCCAAATTATGGCCAACGGCAAGCTTGTCAGCATGGACATCCTGAGCAGCATAGTTTAACAACCACCTCCTCCAAACGCCGCAGTAGGAACATGCCCCGACCCTTTCTCCTTTTTCGAAGCTTCCCATTATGTTGACGGTCTCATCGAGGGTGAAGCCTATGTATTCCTTGAAGGAATAGATGCGGTGCTCAATTCCAAGCATCTTTGCATTCTTCCTCGCTATTTCAACGCTTTCCGGCCTGTAACCGGCTATCCCCTCATCTACGGTTATCGCTATTATTTCAAAAGGAAACCTCTGGCTGAGCTTGTGGAGGATGTGAAGGAGAACAACGCTATCTTTCCCGCCGCTTACTCCAACGGCTATTCTGTCCCCTCTCTTGATTAACCCGTATTTTCTTACAGTTTGCTTTACTTTGCTCTCAACCATTTCATTGAAATGTTTGTGGCAATAAAACTTTCCCTCATATCTCGCATGATACACTGCCTCTCTTTCACACTTTGTACATTTCATTTTTCTCTCGCCTCACTGCGGGAAGATATTTTTCTTTAAAAAACCTTTCCATTTAAATGAAAAGATTTAAATAAACCTTTTCTTTACTTGCAGTAATAATTTTGTCGGTGATTACCATGGAGCTCATAAGCACTAAGATTCCACAACTTGATGAGGCGTTGGGGGGAGGGATACTTGAGGACAGTATTGTTTTGATAACCTACGATACCTATTCACAGGGATGGACTCTCGCCTTTGAGATTCTAAAAAGAAGAATAGAAGAAGGAGATTTCGGAGTGATAATAAACTCCGTGCTCCCCCTTTCGATGTTGAACATGGAGCTTAAGAGGATTGGTTTTGACATCTTTGAGGAAGGCGAAAAAGGAAATCTTGGCATAATTGACATTTTTGCATCGTTCTATGGAATAAAATATCAACAGCCCTACATCTACTATGCCGATATGGATCAGGAGACTTATCTTCCAAAGTTTATGAACCTTTACAGAAGAATGCTGAAGGAGAGAATAGAGGATAGGAGGCCAATAGGGATACAGATAACTGCGGATGGATTTGTGTTTTTAATAGGTGAGGACAGAGAGCTCAGGAACCTTCAAAAGAATTTGGCAGCAAAAGAAAACGCTTTACTCCATGAGAAAAGGAAGAGACCGATAAATATAACCCTCCTCAACAGGGACAGAGTCTCCTCGAAATACTTCTCATGGCTCTCCCTTTACAGCCAATACCAGATCGACTTCAGCTCCCAAGAAGGAAAGCTTGAGGAGAAGATGCTCATAAGAAAATCCCCTTTGCCAAACTTTAAGCCAACTACGCGCATATTTAAGTTAGAAAACGGAAAGGTCAACATTATCTAGCGAGCTCCAGTGCAAGTCTGGCAGCTTCCTTTGCATCTTTTGTAAAGTGAACCTTTACAAGTTTTTTATGGTCAAAGTAGCCATCCTGAGCAAGAAGCTCAAGTCTGTCGCTTGGATAACCCGTATCCGTGACCACAACAAGGGGTTTTGAATAGTCGTACGCCATCAATGCCTCCACCATAGTTCCTATTCCGCCTCCCAAAACCACTAAAACATCGGCTGAGTTGATCATAATCGCACTCCTCTCCGCAAAGTCCATCCCGGTTTTTATTCTGATTGTGTTGAACTCGTTTCCTTCCTGTCTCTCAGGGAGAACCCCCACAACGAGTCCTCCAAACTTTACAAATTCCCTGCTTGCTATCTCCATGATACCTCCCCTGCCTCCGGTAAGGAGGACTACTTTATCTTTGTGCTTAGCTAACTCCTCAATGAATTCTTTTGTCTTTTTTACTGCCCTTGCTAAGGGTTTCTCATCACTTGACCCTGCTATGGCTATTTGGATCACTCTATCACCCCAGAAGGCTTCTTAAAGCCGGGAAGAGGTTCACAGCGAGCAAAAACAATCCTACCCCTACAAATAGGTAGGTTATAGATTTTGCAACTTTGGAAGGAAGGATGGCCTTTAGAATATCATCAAGCATCTTTCCTCCATCAAGCGGAACTAAGGGGAAGAGATTCATCAGCCCTATGCCAAGATTTAGCACGTAAATCCAGTAAAGTGAAAACGCCAGAGGGAGCACGATCCCGTTGAAGCCCACCTTTGAGGCTATGTGCTGTGCAGGATAAACCCCAAGGTAGCCTTTTTCCGGATTGTCCGGATGAGAGGCCAAGGGGATGGTAATGACTTCCTTTTTTCCTTTGCGTATTACCTCAACTTCTATCGTTTCTCCGGCTTTTGTTTTGTTCATTATGTTGAAGAACTCCTCCACTGTTGCTATCTGCTGGCCGTTTATACCCACGATGATATCCCCCTCTTTGAGGTAATCTTTGGCGGGCCCTTCCGGGGCCAGTTTGGAAACCTCGACTCCGGCTGGCTGTATTATGGGAGTTAAAGCATAGCTCAAAAGCAGAATGGCAAGAAGAGCCGTTACAATATTCGCCATGGAGCCAGCGGCATAAACCCTTAGACGGCTCAGCAGGGGAGCCTTTGTTAACTCTTTCTCATCCGGTTCAACAAACGCACCCGGAATCACAAAGAAAAGCACGAGACCAACGGACTTTAGGGGCAAATTCTCAGCTCTGGCAACAAATCCGTGGCTTAATTCGTGGACGAACATAACTACAACAAGTCCTATAAGCCCATACCATAGGGGAATCGTAATGCCCGGTATAACAAGCTGAACACCCGGGGTGGCGGCTTTTGTACGAATATTCTGCATGGCAAGATTGAAGAGGGTGTGGAAAACATAGGCCATCCCTACGAAGCCAGCAATTACACCAACGGTGGAATAACCTTTCCAGAACTTCCTGTACTTCGTTCCAACTTTGTCTATGAAGTTAACAAACCTTTTGGTTCTCCATATAGCAACGAAAAGGTCAACCTGCAGACCTTCTTCTTTCTCTTCTCCTCTCCTTCCAAATGCGAGATATAGAACTCCCCAGAAGCCGAGTATCAAAGTTATTGCTGTAATTAAGCTCACCATTTTGTCCACCTAATTTCACTTCCAAGGGAAGTTTAAAAAGATAGTGCATATCCTTAAAAACAAAAGCCCTCAAGAAAAGTATGCGATGATGAGTGATGGGCGAACCGAAAGATGAGGATGGAAAGGTGATCGCTGAGCGTTATTTTTGGAAGTTCCACTTTTCGTTACCGTATCTTTCTTCTACAAGCTTTTCTGCAAGTTCAAGCTCGTAATCTGTAAGTTCTCCTTCCTCAAGGGGGAACTCCTCAAAGAACTTTGACCTCAATAGCTCGTAGACCTCGTCTCTGCTGAGCCTTATCCCTTCCCTTTCAAGTGTTGTCACCCTTTCCCATATGCTTGAAACTCCCTTGTCCTGCAGTTTTTTCCGGGAAACTTTGAGTACAGAAGCGAGAACTTCAAGCCGAGTTGCGTACATAAAAGTGCCATGCTGTAGGATAATTCCCTTTCTTCTTGTTTGTGCGGATCCACTGATTTTCTTGCCGTTAGCCAGTATGTCGTTTAACCCAGAAAAGCCACCGCTTATTCCCAATTCATCAAGCGCTTTGACGAGTGGAGAAGCCAAGAACCTGTAGCTTCTTTCTATGTTCTTCAAGCTCTCGTGAAAGTCCTCGCCTATGATCACGCTGTAAGTTATCTCTCCATACTGGTCGTGGAAGACGCTTCCCCCGCCGGTTATTCTTCTCACCACAGGGATGCTAAGCTCCCTGCACTTGTCAAGGTTAACGTCATGCTCAATACTCTGAAATCTACCGATGGTAATGGAACTCGGCTTGAAAACGTAAAGCCTAACGGTGTCCTCAACTTTTCCCTCAATTCTCGCCTGCATTATTGCTTCATCTATAGCCATCTGCACTTCGGGTCTTGCAACTATCATTGGAACAAACCTCATAACATCACCAAAGAGTGAAGACAATTAGGGCTTAAAAATGTGTGCCCAAAGAACAAAAATAGAAGGGAAGATTCCGGTCAGGGGCCGATTAGCTCATCACCCTTCAGCAACCTACCCTTCACATCATCCCAGCCCAAGTCTTTCTCTCACGACTAATGGGGGGTATCCAATCTTCGGAAAGACAAGCAGTGCCTTTGCCTCGATTGCCTCTTGAGGGATGCATGGAAGCACATCCCCTTCAGCTAAGCCGGTATAGTCTTTAAGATAGGGAAACCCCTTTATGTCAAGGGGGTAAAAGTCGTGTATCCAGTTGTTGTCTCCCTGAATCACGAAGCACCTTTTTCCGTTGTACTCAACTATATCCCTAACCCTATGAATTATTGGATACCTCGTATAGGGCCTCTTGTAGACAACAACGTCTCCAACCTTTATCTCACTCGGGGGAACTCCCTTGAGAAGGACAACGTCTCCCCGATAAAACGTCGGCTCCATTGAGCCGCTTATCACAATAACCAGTGGCGAGTCGGTGTGAAGGGCAATCTTTAAACCGCTATGAAGGGCAAAAACGACCACAAGGCTGATGAGGAGAAATGCAACGTCCCCTTTCCACCCACTTAGTAACTTTTCCTCCATTTCAATTCCTCCATTATTGTTCTAATTTTCGTTGGTATTGAACCTATGGCAGTGCATGTTTCCAGACTTATTCTCTTTCCATCGGTGATATCTAAATGATAGTTGGCCAACTTAAAGATTTCCTTCGGAAGTCCATGCCTTCCAAGGCCAACAACTAACATAAAGCTTTCCCCTTTAAGGGCCCTTTCTGCAAGCTGATGAGAAGATATCTCCTTGTTTTCATTGGGCTTCCGTGTAGTTGCCACAATATGACCGAACTGGGAAGGAAAGCCGCCTTTTGGAAACTCAATGAGGTGAAACTTGTTTGTCCTTGCAAGCTCTATGAGGTATTTTCCACCCTCTCCAATAGTTGTATTCTGGGATATTTCCTCAGCTATTTCATTAGGTTTCTTTTTTTCAAAGGGGAACCCTATGAGGGCAAGGTGGAAATCGAAGGCATAACAGATGGGAGCTGCTCTAGCGATGGCTCTCAGATGCGCTTCGTGAAGCTTCTTGGGATCGTATGAATTGTAGAGGGCCAGGGTAAGCATCCTGAATCACCCGATATTAGGAAAGTGGGAATGTTTATTAAGTTGTTTCTCCAATATATTTTTGATAACGATGGTTGAGATTGAGGACATTGTGTTTTTGGTGAGGAACGGAAAATACGAGGAAGCATTGAAATTACTCAACAACCTAGACAATAATCTGGATAAAGTGTTAGCTCTCAGTGCTATGGCTAAGGTGATTTACCCGCAGGACATGGAGATGGCTTATGGTTTTTTGGAGGATGCAGAATATTTTTCTGAAAAAATTAAGGACAAGGGAGAGAAAGCGAAAGCACTCGCGAATATTGCCTCTGCATATTACAAGATAGGGGATACAGAATACGCCTTGGAGCTGTTTGAAGAGGCAATAAAGGAAGCGGAGAAAATAAAGAAGCCTGAAGATAGGATATACCCCCTTGCAAATATTGCGTATTATATGGGCATTTCCGAACTTGTGGATTTCTCGCTGGATCTATTTGAGAGGGTTTTTGACATAGTGGTCAACCTAAGGGTAAACTACGTGAGGAAGACCGAGTACCTAATAGAACTTGGGAACATAATGGAAAACGTTGGAGACGAGCTACCTTCAGAAGAGGCCATTAAATTCTACGAGAGGGCCCATGACTTATTTGAAAAGCTCCGCGTACCAGCGAAAGCTGCGACTATTGAAAGGAAAATCGACCTAGCGAGAATCATGGCCACAGTTGGTCTGCCTGAAATAAGAAAAGCCGTCTCGGAAGGAAAATACATCTACGCCACCAAATTAATTATACGCACATTCAACGATGAGAAGATGTTTATTGGTCTTTTAGAGGTAGCTCTATGGATGAAAAAGAACGAAACCCTTGGGTACAGCCACATAGTCGAAACAGCCCTTAAATATCTCCAAGAAATCCAAATATCCAATCACTATCTACATTACGTAATAAAGCTACTGACTGAACTCGAAAGATTTGAAGAAGCGTTAAAACTTTCCATGAACATTGAAGACGTGGAGCTGCGCTCTGAGATTATGGCAGAAATATCCGTGGGGATGTTAAAAAGTGGGGAAATTGAAGGTGCTTTCAAGATAGCTGAGCTGATACCTGATATCCACATCCGCGCCGCCACAGTAGCGGAACTAAGGAAAATACTAAAATATTAAAAGCAGATAGTCTTATGGGTGGAAAATCATGATATTCGATGCCCATTCTGATCTGCCAACCTATATCTATGAGGAAAGAAAGAACGGCAATGCGGTTTTAGAGAGAAACTTTGCGAGGTTCTTTGGAGAAACAATAAGGGCAAGGGTAATGGCCATTTGGACAAAACCAGAAAAAAGGGCCACGGCATTAAGATATGCTCTGGAAGTATTGAATAACTTTCACAAAGACGTCATTGAGAGTCCAAGCTTTGAGCTCGTGACCAGCGTAAAAGAGATGGAAAATGCCATTAAGAACGGAAAAGTTGCGCTCTGGCTTGGACTGGAGGGTGGAGAGCCGATAGAAGACAGCTTGGAGTTACTTGAAGTTTTCTACGCCTTGGGTGTAAGGGTTCTAACGTTGACGTGGAATCTAAGAAACGCCATAGGGGATGGTGTTTTTGAAAGAACAAAAGGAGGCTTAACAAACTTCGGCATAGAAGTGCTTGGAAAAGCGGAAGAACTCGGCATAGTTGTGGATGTAAGCCATCTAAACGAGCAGGGCTTTTGGGACGTTGTTGAGACAACGGGGTTTCCAATCATAGCTTCCCACTCCAATGCTCACTCTCTTTGTCCAAATCCCAGAAATCTCAAAGACGATCAGATAAAAGCTATAACGGAGAGAGATGGGGTTATTGGAGTTACCGCAATTCCAAGCTTTGTTGATAAGGAAAATCCAACGATGGACAAAATGGTTGCCCACTTGGAGTACATAGAGGATTTAGCGGGCTATAAACACGTTGGATTTGGTTTTGACTTCGTGTATTATCTCAAAGGATGGAGCGGAAAAAGCGTCAAGGGATTTGAAAACGAAAGCAAAATTCCGGAGCTTTTGAGGAGGCTAAACGAAACTTTCAGCAAAAGAGAAACTGAAGCAATAGCGTTCAAAAACTTTGAAAGGGTTTTTGAAAGGGTCGTCGGATAACCAAAATTTTTTAACTCTTTTTCATTTCTCTCTCTTGAGTGGAGAGCATGGAAGAAATTTACTTCCTAACATTCAGAGAGGCCAGAATTTTACTGCTTTCTAAGGGAGAGGTTAGGGTAAACCTTGACTTGAGAAAAACGAACAGATCGCATGTAGTCCTCGTTAGGGAAGATAAAGTCGTTTTTCCCGATGGAAGTGAAGTGGAAAAAGAGATTCTGAAGAGGATAGCAAAGGACGAAAACACAGTTTACTTTTTGAGTAAGGGGCAATTGTATAAAGCCGCAATCGCCACTGATGGCTTTTACAAGCTCGTTCCCACAATTCCCCCAACAATAGAAATAAACGGCATCAGAATGCACAGGACAAAAGAGATGAATCCCTTAAAAGACACCCGGAGCAAAGTAGAAGCGGTGAAACCAAAAGAAGGGGAATTCGTTTTGGATACTTGCATGGGGTTGGGATATACGGCAATAGAAAGCGCAAAAAGAGGGGCTTATGTGATTACAATTGAAAAAGATCCGAACGTCATTGAACTTGCCAGGCTTAATCCGTGGAGCAGGGAAGTTTTTACATTCCAAAACATTCAGCTTATCCAAGGAGATGCGTTCGAGGTGATAAAGAGGTTTAACGATAAAAGCTTTGATGCAATAATACATGACCCGCCAAGGTTTTCTCTTGCCGGGCAGTTGTATAGCGAAGAATTTTATGCTGAGCTGTTTAGGGTTCTAAAGCCAAAAGGGAGGCTATTTCACTACGTAGGGAATCCCGGTGGGAGATACAGAAGGAGAGATCTCCAGAGAGGTGTGATGGAGAGGTTGAGAAAGGTGGGGTTTAAGGGGGTTAAGAGAGTCGAAGAAGCCCTGGGAGTAGTTGCCTTAAAGCCATAACCGGTGATTGCCGTGCTCTCTAAGGCCATAGAGGAACTGAAGGACTTTGCAAGTAGAGAAGGCCTCTATGAAAAGAAGATTCTGCTTATGTTTAGCGGAGGCAAGGATAGCAGTTTAGCCCTTTATCTCCTCAAAAACGCCGGCTTAAATACCTCTGCAATAACTTTCATTCACAGATGGAGCTGGAGAGAGCCCCTTCCACACATGCTTAGATTTACAGCCTCCCTTGGAGTAGAGCATTACCTCGTTGACATAACCGAAAGCCTTCTGAGAAACTCTCTCGGAAAAAAGGGGCCTATATGCATTCACTGTAAAAAGGTCATGCTTAAAAACACCTACTGGTTTGCAAGAATTAATGGGTTTGACATAATTGCCAAAGGGGACAATGCAAACGACAAAATAAAAGGCGCTCTGCTGGATCAATGGGAAGGAGATCATAGATTAAGCACCATTCCGAGGATTGGGATTCCAATTTTGAGACCTCTGATAAACTACACGGCTGAAGAAGTTGAAGCCCTTACAAAAGAGGCAAATTTAAGAGTTTTTAGGATGTATGAATACGGAAGAAGGAGGCAGTGGAGGGAGGGATGCCCTCTGCAGTATATCGACAAGGAGCTGATAATAAGGGAGGAGTATTTTGACATTGCTTATGAAGCAAATTACGAGATAAGCAAAATTGCAAGAAAGCATAAGGTGAGGATGAGCATTCGTGTGCCGTCTTTCAGAATAATGTGCCACGGATGTAATGAAAAAGTGCTTGAAGAAACTAAAACTGCCCTCGAAAACATTAAAAGGAGGCTCACCAATGCTCCCTCCGGGGAAGGTTAGAAACGAAATTTTGAGAAAAATAATTCTACCTGACCTTCCCGTTGGTGATGAGAAAATAGTCGTTGGGCCAAAAGAGGGCTTTGACGCAGCTGTTCTGGAATATGATGAGGCCAACTACCTTGTGATTGCCACTGATCCAGTTCTCGGGGTTCCAAGGGAGCACTTTGGTTTTTTCACATATCATTTCGCTTCAAGTGACGTGGCCGTTTTTGGAGCAAGGCCCAGATGGCTGATCGTTGACCTCCTTTTGCCCCCCGGAGCCAAAGAGGAAGAGCTGAAAGCTACTATGGAGGAGCTTAAAGGGGAGTGCAAAAAATATAAAACCTCCATAGTGGGGGGTCACACTGGCGTTTATAAAACCATTAACGACTTTACAGCCACAACAACTGCTATTGGAATCGTGAGAAAGGATAAACTAAAGCTTCCCTTAGCTAAGGCGGGAGATGACATAGTTATCACAAAGGGGATTGCGATAGAATTCGCAGTCGGGGCTGCGTGGTTTAAAGCCGAGGAACTCAAGAGCGTACTCTCCCCGTCAGAAATTTCTTTTCTAAGGGAGATGTACAGGCTTGAGAGCGTTGTTAAAGATGCACTTTTGGCAAGAGAACTTGCGAGGGGAATGCACGATGCAACTGAAGGCGGCTTAACGGCTTTGCATGAAATAGCCGATAACTCTGGAGTGGGGTTTGAGGTTTATTATGAGAACCTCTACATGCATCCGCTTGTGGAGAAGGTTGTGAACTTCTACGGCGCAAATCCGTTAACTGCATCTTCAACCGGCGCTTTAATCATTATCTCACCAAGAGAAAATACGGGAGAATTAATCGAAAAGCTCCAAACAAACGGAATAGGGGCCTTCGTCATTGGGAGATTCACAGAAAAAAGGGAAAGAGTATTGATTAAAAACGGCAAGAAAGAGGAGTTCCCGGAATTTGAAAGAGATGCATATGCGGATATATACTAATCACTTCACCTTATACCTCAGCAGTGCGGCAATGCCACCAAGAGCCTTGAGCTTTTCGCCGCCTTCGTGTTCCGAGCTTACTATTACTATTTCTCCCCTTGTGCCCCTTGCGAACTCCATTATCTCCTCTATCTTTTCCTTGTGCTCCCCCTTTAGCAGTTCGTCCAGAACTAAAAGCGTCTCTATAGCCCCGTAGTTTGCGGCCTCTTCGACCTCTTTCAAGCCATAAGCGACCAGTCCGTTTTTGGAAATCTCTTCGATAACCTTTTCTACAAGCTGAACTTCCTTGGCGACTCTGTTTTCGTGGTAAACCCTATCAACGGTGCCTCTCCTGATTACCTCATAGATGCCGGTTCTTCCCGTAACGCTTGTGTCTTCTATAACAACCTTCTCGGCTAGATCTGGATAGTTCTCACTTAAAAATTTGTAAAAGTTCTCCTTTGCAAATCCCGGTCCTGCTACAATAGCTCTGTCCACTTTTTCCCTCTCCATAATCTCGATCATTGTTCTTGCAAGGTCGTGGAAGAACTTTTTCTCCTCGCTCTCCCTGTCAGCATTATACCTCTTCCCCCCAAGGTTGTGAGTGACATTTGCTGTGATCTCAACTCCATACTCTCTAACCACAGCTATGTCAGCTTCACCTTCATCAACTACAACTATCATAACCTTAGCTCTCTGGGAGGCCTTGACTGCCTCTTCCAGCCTCTCGAGGTGGTGTCTCTTCCATTTTTCTTTCTGTATTGTTACTGTATCGTTCTCTTCAACTGCTATTGTGTGGTATTTGCCGAGAGGAACCTCCTCTCTCGAGGTATATACTATGGGGCCGGTTATCCTTAGGGCGTTTGCGAACCTGTGGAAATTTACCTTTTCCACTTTAACCCCGAGAAACACCGGTATCGCTTGGACTTTTTCGGGTCTTAGGGAATCACTCCTCTGGCTCTGCTTTCTGAGGGTTTTGGCGTAAACAACATCCCCTTCTTCAATAATGTGATAGAGATGCCAGAGATCATCGAGCGTCTCCACCTTGACTTTGATTTTGCCCTCCTTGGGATCTTGATGAACTATTTTCACTCTCACCACCAGCTCAAAATTTGCGGCTTGCTTTTTAAATAATGAGGCGCAACTTTTAAAAAGCAATACCCTTTATTCACCACGACTAGGCGGTGGAAACCGCGGGATGTTCCCGGAAGGGAGAACCACAAACATGGAAGGAGGGAACGAGATGGGAATGTACAAATACATTAGGGAAGCCTGGAAGAGTCCAAAAAAGAGCTACGTTGGAGAACTCTTGAAGCAGAGGATGATTAAGTGGAGAAGGGAGCCAAGCGTCGTTAGGATTGAGAGACCAACCAGACTTGATAGGGCTCGGAGCTTAGGATATCAGGCAAAGCAGGGTTACGTTCTTGTTAGAGTTAGAGTGAGAAAAGGTGGAAGGAAGAGGCCAAGGTGGAAGGGTGGAAGAAAGCCCTCAAAGATGGGTCAAGTAAAGTACTCACCAAAGAAGTCCCTCCAGTGGATTGCTGAGGAAAAAGCCGCGAGAAAGTTCCCCAACCTTGAGGTTCTCAACTCATACTGGGTTGGCGAGGACGGTATGTACAAGTGGTTTGAGGTTATCCTAGTGGATCCACACCACCCGGTCATCAAGAGCGATCCGAAGATTGCTTGGATTGCTGGAAAGGCCCATAAGGGTAGGGTCTTTAGAGGACTCACAAGCGCTGGAAAGAGAAGCAGGGGTCTGCTCAACAAGGGTAAGGGTGCTGAAAAGGTTAGACCAAGTATCAGGGCTCACAGAGGAAGGGGCAAGTGACGCCCCTCTATTCTTTTAATTGCCTCTCTATTAACAGTTTAAAGTCCGATTGGATCTTCCTCAGGTTCTGATTCCAATCCGTTGCATCATTGTGCAACTCTTTTACTTGGGCCTCTTTTGGTTCATTCTAACAAAAGATACCAACGGTAGAGCATATTACTACATCGTAGAAGGGCCCGTAAAAAAGGAGACCGTTCTAAGGGACTTCATTAAAACGCAAAGTACTTCTCGCGGAGACCAACATACAGGAGGATACCGGTAATTGGGGGAACCAGGGATTGGATTGACATTGGGGCAGGCACATGGAAAAAGGCTTCCATTGGGAGCACAATGGAAATGGGAGTAACGGTAGAATTTAGCTACGTCTCTACGACATCGGGGATGACATACTATTTTGTGGAAATCCATCAGTCTGGCAATCTTTTGTTGTTATGATTTCAACCACCACATATCCATACAATGCGCTCGCTCAAAACTGGACGGTCGGAGATGCCGTGATTTCAGAGGGGAAATCTCTACAAAAAAGCTCGCCCTTGATCGTTCTCCCGACCGGCCTTTACGCCCAGAGGGTGCTTGCATTCAGCCTATGACATCTCAAAATTAAATTTTTATTGACATTTTCATGTCAATTTTCGGCCAAAATAAAGGCTTCTGTTGTCTTTTTTCTAACTACTTCAAGTTGAATAACTATGAGGAATATTTAGTATCAAAAAATATGTCGAAAAGTATATAAAGATGACGGGGGAGGGTATATAGGTGATTACCGTGAGACCCCTCCATGATCCGATATACCTCACGATCGCCTTCGAGCAGGCAGGCGAGACAGAGCTCTCGGACAGAGGTTTCGATCTCAAGTATTCCAGGGAAGAGAATCCAACGGTAAGGCTTCTGGAAAAGAATGTTGCCCTCATAGAAGAAGGAGTTGACTCCCTGGCTTTCAACAGCGGAATGGCCGCTATCAGCACCATCTACCTCTCCATTCTCAGAGCTGGCGACGAGGTAGTTCTCCCAATGGAGGGTTATGGAACGACGATCCAGCTCGCGGAGGAGCTGGGGAAATTTGGAGTGAGGGTTAAGCTTGCATATCCGAGTGCAGAAGCCCTCAATGAGGCAATAACAGAGAATACCAAGCTGGTCCTCACCGAGGTTGTTACCAACCCGACCCTGAAGGTCATAGACGTTCCTGAAGTCATAAAGCGGGCGAAGGAAGTTGGGGCAACGGTCGTCGTTGACAACACCTTCTCGCCGCTGGTCTTCAAACCTCTAAAAGTGGGGGCCGATGGGGTAATCCACAGCCTCACCAAGTACATAGCGGGCCACAACGACGTTATAGGGGGGGCTCTGATATGGGGCGACCTTGATCCCGAAAACCTCTGGCACTGGAGGAGGAGGCTTGGATCGATAATCCAGCCTTTCGATGCCTGGCTGGTAATAAGGGGGCTTAAAACCTTAGAATTGCGCTTTGAGAGGCAGAGCAGAAGTGCTCAGGCAATAGCTGAATTCCTAAGCGAGCATCCTAAGATTGAAAAAGTTCACTATCCCGGGCTTAAGAGCGATCCCTACCATTCAACAGCCAGCAAGATTTTTTCAAGGCACCTTTTTGGCGGCGTTCTAAGCTTCCTCCATAGGGAGGGAGAGAGTGGAGCTAAAGCATTTCTGAGGAGGCTGAAGAGAGTATTCCCCTCACCCTCCCTCGGAGGTACCGAGAGCTTGGCAACCTATCCAGTGATAAGTGCCGCAAAATCGATGCCCGAGGATAGACGCAGGCTCCTCGGAATCACCCCCGGTCTGATAAGACTCTCCGTTGGGGTTGAGGACACCGATCTCCTTATCGAGGACATAGACAGGGCCCTGAGGGGTGGTTGAGATTCGGGTGACAACGTGCCCAAAGGACCTCCTGAACGGCCCTTGTGGAGGGGTGCTGAACGAAGAGTGTGAAGTGGATGGAAGGGAGTGCCCATGGGTCAGAGTACTGGAAAAGTTCAAAATGAACCCAGCGAATCTCTTTGAAGAACACCCACTGCTCCTCGAGCTTGAGGACCTTGTGAACGGAGATTCTATACCGAGAGCTTCGGTCTTCTGGCAGAACCTGGAGAAAGGAAAGGCACTCAGCGTGGAGTTCCCAGTGGCAGCTGTCTCAAAGCCCCATGAGTCGCTCCGGGTTTTCAGGGGGATCAGTGCTGACCTGATAACCGTGCCGGACAATCCACTCGGCTACCCCCACTACGATCCCGTTGCAGTGGCCTGCTACCTCAAATCCCTAGAACTGCGCTCTGGAGTTATGCCCCACATAACGGCAAAGGATAGGAACCTGAACGCCCTGACATCAGAACTCAGGACCGCCCAGGTCTTCGGCTGTGAAGCCGTTCTGCTTACAACTGGCGACTGGCCGAGCTTTGCAGTACCCAGCAGACCCGTCTTTGACGTTGACGCCTCGAACCTGATACGCCTGGCCAGACTCGTATTTGCCGGTGTAATGCCTACCAAGGAAGTCCTCAAAGTCGAAGACAGGCCTAGGGTTGCGAGCGTAATGAACCCGCACTACAGGCCTAAGATAGAAGCCAAGAGACTGGCAAGGAAGTTGATAGCCGGGAGTGAGGCCTTCTTCACACAGGTGGTGGCAGCAAGGGAGAGTGCAACTGGGATTTCAAAGATCATTGAAGAGCTCAAAAAATACGCCGAAGTTGATGTCCCGATAATCGCATCGGTGCTCTACCCTATGAAGGAGGAGATAAAGCCCTTCCTTAGGGCTCTGGGTATACCTGTAGGAGATGAGCCGTTCGAGGTCCTTCTGGAGGAGCTGAAGGCCGTGGAGGCCGTAAGAGGTCTCAATCTCATAGTTAGCTCCAGAAGCTTGGAGGAATGGCTGGGCCTCTGGAGGGAGGCCAGAGAAATAATCGAGGGGGTGTTTGAATGATAGTGCCAGCCCTTATTGGAAGCCTTCCGAGACCCGTTTCCCTGGCTAAGAAGATCGAGGAGTACTCGATAGGAAGACTTAAGGAGAGAGACCTCGAAAAAGCCTACCTTGAGCATACGAGGAGGGCCTTCATCAAGCTCAGGGAGGTCAGGATACAGGTGATCACCGACGGCCTTTACCGCTGGGACGACATCTTCAACCCATTCGTAAGGTTCATAGAGGGAGTTGAGGTCAACGGACTGTTCAAGTTCTATGAGAACAACTTCTTCTACCGCTCGCCTGTCGTGAGGGGGAATCTTTCCTTGCGTGAGAATCCCCTTTCGGAGTGGCTGAACCAGGCGCTTGCAATCAAGGAGGAAGTCTACCCCGAGGCGACATTTAAGGCCGTCCTGCCCGGCCCGATAACGCTGGCCTACCACTCCCTGAACGAGTACTACAAAAGCCTTGACGAGCTCGCAGAGGCTTATGCAGGAGTGATTGAAGAGGCCATCAAGGAGCTTCCGGTCGAGTTGGTGGAGCTCCAGGAACCGGCCTTGGCGGCTGAGCTATCAAGGGCCACAAGGGAGAAGAGCGACGAGGTATCGAAGGAGACCGCCAAAGCCATTATAGAGCGCCTCTCAAGGGTCAAGAAGCTCTGGGTCGTTACCTACTTCGGAACCCCACAGGTTTTTCCCGATAACATCATCCTGAACGTTGACCTCATCAGCGGCTCGGTTCCTGAAAACTACTCCGGAGAGCTCGGTCTGGGCATAGTAGATGCAAGGGAGACCAAGATGGAGCGCAGGGATCGTTTGCAGGACAAGCTTAGGCTCTATCTAAGGAAGTACAGTCGGATTTACGTCACTCCTAACACGCTCTTGGACTTCCTCCCGGAGAGCGTCGCCTGGAGAAAGCTCAAACTTCTCGGAAGGCTTGGGGGTGAGTGAAATGGAGCTTCCAATACTCCCAACCAGCATCATAGGGAGCTATCCCAAACCGAGATGGCTCCTGAGGATGTACAGCCTCCACAAGCTCGGCAGGCTGCCGGAAGAGGACTTCAGGGAGGCCGTTAGGGACGCGAGCGTAGCCGTCCTCAGGGAGCACGAGAGGGCGGGCATTGACATCCCGTGGGATGGTGAAATGGGCAGGAGCGAGATGACGGAATACTTCACCGCTAAAATATCTGGCTTCAGGTTCTACGGGCCAGTTAGGGTGTGGGGAAACGCTTACTTCAACAAGGCAGCGGCAGTCTCAAAGCTCGAATACCGCGAACCCCTCGTCCTCGACGAGTTCCGCTGGGTAAAGGAGAACACCTCCAGGGAGGTAGTTAAAGTTCCGGTAACCGGGCCCTACACGATAGCCGAGTGGAGCTTCAACGAGTATTATTCAAGCAAGGAGGAGTTCGTCTTTGACCTGGCAAGAATCCTGAACAAGGAGTTCAAGCTCCTGGAAAGAGAGGGTGCGACCTTTATCCAGATCGATGAGCCGGCTATGCTCAACCACCCAGACGAGGTTCCCATAGCTATTGAAGCAATAAACAGGACCGTCAAGGGTGTTAAGGTAAAGTTCGGGCTTCACGTCTGCTACTCGAACTACTACTTGCTCGCCGACTACTTCGAGGACATAAAGGTCTCACAGTTCGCCTTCGAGGCCGCTAACAGGAACTTCCGCGATCTGGACTACCTCAAGAAGCTCACCCACCAGGAGCTCGGATTTGGAGTCATTGACGTCCACAACCCGCGCATCGAGACTCCGGAGGAAGTAGCGAAGGCCATTCGCAAGGTCATGAAGTACGTCGAGCCAGAGAGGCTCTACATCAACCCCGACTGTGGCTTGAAGCTCCTCGACAGGAGCATCGCCTACCAGAAGCTCGTGAACATGGTTAAGGGCGTTGAGATCGTCAGAAGAGAGCTGGCAAGGGAGGGCAAAACTTCCATACCCTTCAGGAGGGAGGTATAGTGCTCTACTCGGGCGGGAGACTCGTAGTCAAGTTCGGAGGAACCTCGGTCAAAGACGACTTTAAGGAGGCGGTTACCTTCGTCTCCCGCCTCTGGGACGAGAACGAAGTGGCTGTGGTGGTTTCAGCGATTAAGGGCGTTACCGACGCCCTGCTGGAATTTTCAAGCACAAGAAAGGGTTTTGAGTGGATAGAGAGGGTCCACAAGGACTTCGCGAAGAAGTACGGGATTTCCTTTGAAGTTTTTATCGACCCGCTTAGGGAGCTCAAGAACCTCTCAAGAGAGGACTTCCCGTCCTTTGAAGCCTACAGGGACCATATCCTCTCATACGGAGAGTGGCTTTCGGGACTAGCGTTTACCGAGGCTTTGAGGAGGGAAGGCATACCAGTGGAGCTCTTCAAGCCGTGGGAGATAATAGAGACGGACGGAAACTTCGGGAACGCCAACGTGGACATGGGCAAGACTTCCAGAAACCTCAAGGTTGTTGGGGAGGCCCTCGAAAGTGGCAAGGTTGCAGTTGTTCCAGGATTCATAGGCTCATACTGTGGCCTCAGAACAACGCTTGGAAGGGAGGGAAGTGACTACACTGCTGCAGTGCTCGGTGAAGGATTGAAAGCGAGAGCCGTCCTGATAATGAGCGACGTCGATGGTATCTACACGGCGGATCCCAGAAGGGTCGTCTCGGCCAAGCTTATACCCTTTGTCTCCTACGAAGAGCTTTATGTGGCCTCGAAGGCCGGAATGAAGGCAATACACCACGGTGCAATTGATGTTGTGCGGGGAATACCGATAATCTTCGGCAGAACGAGGGACTGGAGTATGGGGACCATAGCGGGCTACGAATCATCCAGCCTGCCCATCCTAGTTCACAGGATCAACGGCGAGAAAGCAGTCATAACAGCTGTTGGAGTCCCTGAGATTCCGGGGTTTGAATCCGAGAATGGTTCCGAGCGTGGGATCCCCTGGGCAAGGATCGAGGTCCCAGCGTCCCGTCTTGGCAGCACCCTCAACAGACTCCACCTCCTGTTGGTGAGTGGTAGGGTAAACCTGCCCAGAACCTTGTCTATCGTTCATGAAAGAGAAGCTTCAGCGAATAATATTTAAATCCGGGGGGAGTTTCTTTGTATCTTTGTCATTTTTCTGACAAATTTCCAGAAAATTTTATATCACTCCCGGTGTGGATAGAGAAAGGCGGTCGGCCATCGGTAATCAGGAAACTCAACGTCGTGAAGTTCGGAGGGGGCTCGGTAAGGGACTCTTTTTGGAGTGCCCTGAAGTTGGGGGATTATCTCTATGAGAACAGCAACGTCGTAGTTGTCGTTTCTGCACTCAAGGATGTCACCGAGGATCTGCTGCTTCTATCTACCACCAAGGACAGAGAGATTCCGGAAAGGGTGAGAGCCGAGGTAGAAAGCCTCCTTTCAGAGCTGGAAAAGGCCTTGCATGCCGTTCCTTCTGGGGAGAACAGACAGCTGGAGGCCGGGAACTCTTGTGACAGATCTCGGGGGAGGAATGGCCCATCGTGGTGCACAGGGTTGGGGATGGATTTTGGGGATAGCGGCTGTGGGAAGGAACGACGTAAGGAGCCTTCTGGGTCCCGGTTGAAGGGCTCCCCGATGCTGTGAAGGGGATACACGAGGTGGTGGTCAATGAGGGTCTTAGTTCCAGCGACCATAGCGAACTTTGGGCCAGGGTTTGACGTCTTTGGGGTCGGTATAGAGGAGCCCTATGACGAGCTGGAGTTTAAGGAATCCAGTGAGTGGGAGATAGAGGTGAAAGGCTTTGAGGTTCCAGCGGACAGAAACAACGTGGCCCTTATAGCGGCGAAGGCCCTTACCGCCCTAGTCGGAGAAGAGCTCTGCCTAAAGATGAAGCTCAGGAAGGGGATAAGGCCAAAGAGCGGGCTTGGCAGTTCAGGTGCATCCTCACTCGCCGGGGCGCTGGCCGCTGCAAAGGTCCTCGGCATTGAGGATGACGAGCTGATAATAAAAGCGGCCCTTGAGGGGGAGAAAGCAGCCTCTGGAAGCGTCCACGGGGACAACGTGATTCCGGCTTACTACGGAGACTTCACTATAATCGAGTCCCTAAGGCCCCTTAGAGTCCACAGAATACCGGTTGATTTTTCGCTTGTCGTGGTTTTGCCTGACTTTGAAGTTCCGACGAGCGAGGCAAGGAAGGTTTTGCCGGAGAAAATTCCCAGAAAAGACGCCTTAAGGAACTTGGCGTTAGCTGGGGCACTCGTGAGGGCGCTAATTGCCAATGACCTTAGAACAGTGGGCAGGCTCCTCGACGACAGAATAGCCTTCCCGTACAGGAAGAGGCTGATGCCTTGGTTCGAATGGGTTAGAAAAGCCGCCCTCGATGCCGGAGCCTACGGGGCCTTCATCTCGGGCTCTGGACCTGCTGTCTTTGCCCTCGGGGAGGATCTTAGGAGTATTGGAAAAGCGATCGCAGAAGCCTTTGAGGATATTGGGATAGAGGCCGAGGTTTACGTTACTCACGCCGGGAGGGGTGCCTCTTGGTTTTGAAGTGTATAGAATGCGGTAGGGAGTATCCCGAGGATGAGCTGAGGTACAGGTGCGAGTGTGGTGGACTGCTCGAGGATGTTTTCGATGGCAAAAACATCACGCTCTGGAAGTACGAGAGCTGGCTTCCTGTGAAGAAGAGGGTCTTGCTCAATAAGGGCGGTATGCCTCTATACCGTCTTAAGAACCTTGGAAAAGAACTTGGAGTTCCAAAGCTCTACGCAAAGAACGAGGGCAACAACCTGACGGGTTGCTTCATCCTCCCCAAGCCGACAGAGCCCACACTTGAGGCTTTCAAGGAGGTGATAAGGTGAAGGCAGCCGTTTTAGGCGCAACTGGGATGGTAGGGAGAACTTTCGTGAGGCTACTGGCTAAGCATCCTTGGTTTAGAGTTGAAAAACTGGTTGCCTCTGAGAGGAGTGCCGGAAAGAAGTACGGAGAGCTGGTCGAGGATTCGCCGGAGGAGTTCAGAGATGTGGAGGTGATTTCCCTTCCCGAATTTCTCAAGGACCCGGACGTTGACCTCGTCTTCAACGCCCTCCCTGCATCGATCTCAAAGGAGGTGGAGGAGGAGCTCGCTCAAAACCTTCCTGTGTTCACCAACGCGAGGAGCCATCGCTACGATCCTGATGTGCCGATACTAATCCCAGAGGTAAATCGAGAGCACCTTAATCTGATAGAGGTTCAGAGGGAAAAAAGGGATTGGGAAGGCTTCATAGTGACGAACCCGAACTGCTCGACAGCTATACTCACTGTCTCACTCGCGGCGCTCCGCGGTTTTGGAATCATAGAGGTAAACGTGGCAACGATGCAGGCAATAAGTGGGGCAGGTTATTCGGGCCTCTCTGCCCTGGCAATTCAGGACAACGTAATCCCCCTCATCCAGGGAGAGGAGTGGAAGATCGAGAACGAGAGCAGGAAAATCCTTGGCGAGCTCGACGGAGGAGAGATAAAGCCCGCCGGATTCAAAATAAGTGCCATAGCGACCCGCGTTCCAGTACTGCACGGGCATACGGAGGCCGTCTTCATCAAGCTCGAGGAAGGGAGTCTGGGGGAGGTTAGAGAGGCCTTCGAATCCTTCGACCCACTTCGAGATCTCGGCCTTCCAAGCTACGAGAGACCCATAGTTTACTCCGATGTTCCTCAGCCGAGGCTCCATAGGGACAGGGGAAGGGGCCTAACGGTTACAGTCGGAAGGCTCGAGGAGAGCAAAGGGGGCTTCAAGTACGTCGTAACAGGCCACAATCTCGTCAGGGGAGCAGCTGGAGGTTCAGTTCTAAACGCTGAAATGGCCTACAGGCTCGGCTATCTGAAGTAGCCTCTCTCTTCTTTCCCTTAATGGTCCCAAGAAAAGGGAAAAGGCCAGTAGTTCCCCAAAGCCGGGAAGTACTCGGGCTTGTAGTCCTGAAGATTGCTTGGATTGCCGGAAAGGCCCATAAGGGTAGGGTCTTTAGAGGACTCACAAGCGCTGGAAAGAGAAGCAGAGGTCTGCTCAACAAGGGTAAGGGTGCTGAAAAGGTTAGACCAAGTATCAGGGCCCACAGAGGAAGGGGCAAGTGATTTGCTTTTCTTATTCTCTTTTCTGTTAGATCTGTGCATTTAGGTCTAATCTCTAATTATCAATTTGTGATTTTAGATGGTCAAACTAAACCTGAATAACAGGGTGAAATTTCATTAATACTAATAAGAGTGTTAAAAATCAAAAAATTTAAGTAGTCATAATAGGAACTATAGACTGAGGTGATATTGGAGTGTTGAAGATACCCTACTCCAAAAAGTGTTATGTAATAGTGGAAACTCCCCAACATCCATACAACACAGAGGATCCAGTAAATGTTAGGGAGACTCTCCAGAGTTGGGATGTTGATGGAGTATTTTTAAGCTATAACCAAGGATTTGGAGAAAGAGAGAGATTTTATGAATATTACTCAGCTTTGGAAGACTACATAGAAAATTCGGGATTTATCGTAAATACATTTGGACCTTATTTCTCCGATTATACAACAACAGCTTGCACTACTGGAGAAGATATTAGTGGGTGGATCAATCCTTATTTGATCTCAAAACTTTGGAGGAGTTTTGCATCCCCAGAGGAATTCAGAAAATAACACTTGTTGCCAAGCTTGGAATGTTGGACAAGCATATGATGATACAAAGGGTATCACAAGATGCCTTGGTTTTGTAGCTGTAATGTTGATAGTTATAAATGACGCACTGAATTATTTTGAAGGGGTTGTCTTTTGGGAATACCAATCACTAAAGAGCAACTTTGGAGGTATAGGGAGGGATTAAAGATGAAGTTGGAGTTCAGGATAAAAATCTTTGTAGTTGTAGTTCTTGTGCTTTTACTTTCTCTTCCTTTTTCATTAGTCCAAAGTGTTCCTGTGGAAAAAGATTACCAAATGAAAACGCTCTACTCTCATTCCAAAAATTACGGAATATCAAGTTATGATTTTGTTGAAAAGAGTGATGACTTTTATCTAACATGTCTTAAAGTCATAGCTCTTGCAAGAAGCGAATTTCCAAAGAATTCTCCAGAATTTCAAAGGTTAGTCGAAGAAATAAAATCAAAACAGTTTGAAGATGGTTCATTCCCCCCAATAATTACCGATGATTACTCAAGGGCTGAGGGTGAATGGGTTTACTGGGAGAAATCCAAAGCCGCTGGAACTGCTCTCGCTCTGCTGGCTCTTCTTGAGGCTGGAGAAAGCCCAAACTCCGAAGTTGTAATCAAGGGAATTAAATTTCTCTTGGCTAACAAAACAAACGAGTATTGGACGTCTACAGTTTACATTGATTGGGAGCGGAGCGGAATTAAAAGAATTGGAGAGTTTCCAAGCTTAGTAGCAACAGCTTATGCTACTGCCCTGTTACATAGACTCGGTTACAATGTTACTGATTCTTGGCAATGGCTTAGGGCTAACCTGAATACAAAGAACTTAACCAGAAACTATGCTTTTGATAATCTTTTTGTAGGTTTTCTCTTTCCAATGCCCTACAGGGATTTCAGAATGCCCTATGAAAGCCTAAGTTTACCATTACTTTACTTAAGAGAAGAAGGCTTTAAGCTCAATAATGAAACTTTAGAGTTCTTTAGTTCGCTCTTTAAGCAGTCTCAGTACTTGGAAAACACAACTTTGCTCTTCGTCTTCTACGAAAATTATAGTACCAAGTATGAGCTCAAATTCCTTCGCTTTTCTTTGATAAACAAAATGTGGGAGGAGAGTAAAGTAATCCGGGGAGTTGCTAACGAGAAAATTGAGCTCCAATTAAATCCCGAAGAGGAGATTGCAGTTCTAAAGATAGAGGGTTTGCGAAAGATAAATCCTCAAAAGTCAGGCGTTTTTAAGAAGTTGGGGATAATCAACAAAAGTATGAAGATTTACCCGGAGTTCCCTATGAACTACATAAACTTTCGTTCTTACGCTGCCTCCCAAATACTCCACTTTTCTGAAACCAATGGAACTTACTACATAATCCCTCTCCCCAAGCTGGATAAATCATGGAATCATGATGTATATTCAACCTCAATAGCCCTGATTTGGTTGTACCTAGCAAATAAAACCGGGTATAAAGGGTTTAATGGTGGAATCGAATTTTTACAAAGTAGTGGGGAAAGTCTAAGCTTTGACGGTTATGCTTATGCTTTGATTGCTTTAAGCTTGTATGGTGGAGACTGGGAGAAGAACAAGCCAGAGATTAATGCCATTGTCTCTAATAAGGAAAAGAATATTAAATACCCAGTTTACATTCTCGCGATAATTGTGATATTTTCAATAGGTTACTTCTGGAGAAAGCGTAAACAAGATAAAGGTCTCTAATAGAATGTTAATCCATCATTTTCTACTTTTTTATATCTCATATCAACTCCCGGTTCCCTAAGCTTAGTGGGAAGCCAACAAAGCAACTTCAAACCGCTTATAGGAGTAAAACCCTAGTTCCCATCAGGTCGTTAGATTTATATGCATTTAAATTTTTTGGTTGATTGGTGCATACTGTTAGGATAACTTGGGTATCACCTCCTGAACCCATTCAGCGATGTTTCAAGGCGGAGCATTAAACCGAGAATGAATCCTGACAAAATTATACCAGAAGGCAAACAGAAAAATAAACCTCTGAACCCCCCAATCGCTACTCCTAAATTATTCCAGAAACGCTTTGTCCGCTCCTTCACAGTCCTAAACCAGCGCTCAATACTATTCCTTGGCCCGAAAGTTACGTGAACATAAGCCAGCCCAAGGGATTTAAAAGCAGACTTGTACCCTAGCATTATCAATCAGAAAAACAGGCCGCCCTTCACAGGACTTTAAAACAACCAGAATGAAATCTCTAGCAACCCACCAGTTTCTGGTGGCTGTAATCCAGACTGCGAGGATTTCTTTGCTTTCAACATCAATCGCAGCCCAGAGAAATCTTTTCTGTCCATTGATTTTTATTACAGTCTCATCAACTGCGATAAAATTCCTCTGTTTCCTCACTGTGAGGATTTTTGGCTTGTAAATTGCTTCCGCTAGTTTTTGAACTGTTTCGGCTCTTGTGTGGCTGATTTCCAGTATTCTTCCAACTTGCCAGTAACTGAGGCCCTGCAATAATTCTACTGCCCTGATTTTTCTTTTCTGGTGGGATTTTGTTCCGGCGAAAAGGTTTTAAGGCTGAAAACAAGCAGTATAGGATGATTTCAGCTCTCATCTCTCCCCCTTTTTCTGAAGAAGTACCAGAAACTTAAACCTAACGCCCCCTCCGCTTATCCTAACAGTATCTTTGGGAAAACCCAAAGTTATTTAAAGTTAATTGATGACCTCTACTCCATGAAGAGTGAATACGCTGTCTTGGGAATACTTTTAATCGGCCTAATTGTTTCAATCGTCTCCAAGAGCTATGCTGGTGTAGCAATAGCTGCCTTGGGAATCCCTCTGTATCTTGCTTATATCTCCAGGGAGATGAACATCCTCGCGAAATCCAGAATTTTTGATCGGGACTTGTTTGTTATGATTGGCATAACGATTTTCATAATCCTCCTCTTTGAGTACCTCATTGATCCAAGAATAGGACTTATCGTTGCGGCATTTTTGATTCCCCTTTCAATATGGGGTTGGGACAGATTAAAGAGTAGAAAATAGCTCCCTGATCTTCTCAACGTTTTTCGTCCTCTTATATTCTCCCAGAGCTTCTCGTAAAGCGTTTAGGAAGCGGGTATCCAGGTTAAATTTTTCCCTAACCCTTTTTGCAATAGTGTTGTCGTTGAGAAACATCATTGCCATGGCGGAGGTTACGTTCTTTGGCTTTCTAAAGCCCGCTTTTTCAAAGTCGATTATCCAGACGGTGTCCCCTATTATGATGTGCTTTCCTCCCTGTATCTGCCCGTGATCAATACCCAGAGCATCGAGGCGGTATGTTTTTTCAAGTATCTGAAGTATGTGCTTTTTTCGAGGAGTTGCATAAAGCAGAGGATCACCTTCGGCAAACTCTCTAACGAGAAACTCTTTGCCCTCGAAGACGCCATAATCCACCAAGCGTGGCGTTATTTCTTCCCTCTCAAGAAACTTCAGAATTTCCGCTTCCCTCTTGAAGTTCTTTCTCGGTGAATCAGGCCTTTCGAGCTTTATGATAACCTTTTTATCATCTGCATTTCCAGTAAACACTAAACTAGTCGTTCCTTTAGAGTAGAACTTTTCGAGCATAATTCCCTTTTTCCCGAGAAGCTCTTTGAACTTCTTGAGCTCCTTCTGACTTATGAGATGTTCCATTTTTCTTCCCCGATAGTTTAATTAACATTGCTGGAATATTTTAAAGCTGGTGGTGTGTATGATCTTCATAGACAAATCTAAGCATATCTTTGCATTTGGCCCAAATCTTGAGCCCATTGCAGAAGCAGAAAACGGGGAGGTAGTGGTTTTTGAAACCTTGGACGCCCTCTCCAACCAGATAAGTTCTGAAGAGCAAACTCTTGAAGCCGTTGACTTCTCAAAAGTAAACCCCGCAACAGGGCCGCTCTATGTAAAAGGCGCCGAACCGGGGGGATGCATTAAGGGTTGATATTCTGGATATAGAAGTTGCAGATAAAGGAGTGGTTGTTATTGCACCAAATGCAGGAGTTTTAGGGGACGAGGTCAAAGAGCCGAAAACTAAGGTCTGCAAAATCAAAGACGGTTATGTTTACTTTGGAGACATCAGAATACCGGCAAAGCCTATGATAGGTGTAATTGGTGTTGCTTCTCCAGAGGAAATCCCATGCGGGGAGCCAGGCAAGCATTGAGGGAACATGGACACCAAGCTCATAAGAAAGGGCACTACCCTTTATCTGCCAGTATTTGTTGAAGGAGGTTTACTGGCCCTTGGAGACCTCCACGCAGTAATGGGGGATGGAGAGATCTGTGTTTCAGCCTGTGAGGTCCCTGGAAAAGTAACGGTAAGGGTTAGCATCGTAAAGGGAATGGCCCCTCCATATCCAGTGCTAGAAACAGAGGATTCAGTTTATATAATCGTGTCCCATGGAGACTTGTGGGATGCTATTAAGCAGGCAACCGAGCTTGGCGTTGAGGTTCTTCAAAAGGCCTTAGGCTTAAGCTGGGAAGAAGCCTATATGCTTGGGAGTCTCATTTTGGATGTCGAGATCAGTCAGCTGGTAGATCCAAAAAAGACCGTGAGGATTAGGATTCCAAAGGAGTATGTATCGGCGAAAGAGGTTCTAAATGCCTTATCTTTGGAATAATTAGCTTTCCCTGATTTGTCATTTTTTCCTTATCGATGACGATAAGCTTAAATACTCAAAAAACCAAATATTGTTGGTGGTAAGCTATGGTGACGGCGTTTATTTTGATGGTGACAGCCGCTGGAAAGGAAAGGGAAGTTATGGAGAAACTTCTTACCTATCCGGAAGTAAAAGAGGCGTATGTGGTTTATGGAGAATACGACCTCATAGTTAAGGTTGAAACCGATACTCTCAAAGACCTCGACCACTTCATAACGGAAAGAATAAGGAAGATGCCAGAGATACAGATGACCTCAACCATGATAGCCATCTGAAGTTTTCTCTTCTTACTTTTCCTTGAGAATTTGGAACTTAAAAAAGCAGAAAACCAGAGAGGTTCATTTGCTCATCATCAGTCTTATTCTTTCTGCTGCATCTTTTGCCCTATCCGATATGTTGCTTAGTGTTTTTGCAATGTTGAGGAGGTACATTCCAAGCCCCCAGTCTAACTTGGAAGAGTTTTTGAAAATTATCTCCATGAACTTGGTGTCTAGTTCATCTACCTTGTGCTCCACGCTTTCTATTTCTTTGATTATCTCGTACTCCCTCCCAATTTCTTTCTCACCGAATCCGCTTTCTATAACTCTGTCCATTTGAACTATTGCTTCGTGGACGAGTTTTGCTGCCTTAATGCTTTCATGGCTCATCTTCATTATTAGACTTTTCACTTCCACCCTGAGGTCTTCGGGAGTATCGCTCGGGTCTCTAACCAGAAGCCACTTTGCCGTGTTCTCGGCAGCATCTGCTATCTTATCCTGCATCTGAAGATACCTCAAGATGTCTTCTCTGTTAACGGGCATAAAGAGTTTTGAACTCAAGCTATCCCTTATCTCCTCCTTGATTTTATCGGCAAAGTCCTCTAGATCGTCTACTTTCCTTGCGTATTCTCTCATTGTCTCGTATTCTTCCTTTTCCCATGCCTCAAGGGCCTTCTCAAGGGTCTCCACAGTCTCTAAAACAACTTCAGCGTGCTTTATCAAGGGCTTAAACGGGCTTTTAGCGAATAATTTTGTCCAAACTTGCATTATTTTCACCCCACAATCATTAATACCTTAAACACAATTCCCGCAATTATAGCCGCTACGGGCACTGTTACAAACCAAGATATGATTATATCCTTAACGATGTCCTTGTTTATTGCTTTTACCCCCCTTGCCAATCCCACACCTATAACGGCCCCGACAACAGTGTGTGTTGTTGAGATTGGCAGTCCCAACCAAGAGGCTATTAGCACTACCGTTGCAGCGGAGAAATCTATGCTAAATCCCCTCGTGTTCGTCAGCTCGGTGATTTTCTTTCCAACTGTCTCCATGACTTTGTATCCATAAGTTGCCACTCCTATGGCTATTCCTAAACCACCCATTGCCAAAATCCACCTAGGCACCGGAACCTTCATTCCAGCCAATCCCATGGTTGCGACTGCATAAACTGCTGCAACCGGTCCAACTGCATTTGCAACATCGTTTGCACCGTGGGACAGGGCAACGTAGGCGGAAGTTAGCACTTGAACATTTCTAAATATCGCCTCAGCTCCCAAGTATGGATCGGTCGCTTTGAAGTTTCTTCTCAAAAGTGCAAAGCTGATCAAAAACGCTCCAATTCCTGCCGCAAGACCATACCTGCTTACTGCAACGAAGAGAGAATTTCCATGCATGACCTTAATATAGAACATCGATCCTATAACCACAAACGCCAATCCTATCCATACGGGTGCCCATTTTTTAGCGCTTTCTACTGGATCTTTTTGCTGGAGTATGGTCTTGGAAACGAGCTTTATGACTACGAATGCAACTATTGCACCGAATATCGGAGATAATATCCAGCTGGCAACTACTTGCGCCATCTTGCCCCAATTCACTATTGAAGTCCCGGCATATACCATGCCATAACCAACTATACCTCCTATAATGGAGTGGGTCGTTGACACCGGCAATCCGAACTTTGACGCAAACAGCAACCACAAAGAGGCTGCAAGAAGAGCGGCAATAGAGCCATAAACAATAACATGGGGCTCTGTTATTCGAGAAGCATCAATTATGCCCTTTCTTACGGTCTCGGTAACGGTTTTTCCGAAGAGGTAAGCACCGGTGAATTCAAGCACGCCCGCTATTATAACTGCCTGCTTTGGTGTTATCGCTCCGGCTCCAACGGCTGTGCTCATTGAGTTTGCGGCATCGTTTGCACCTATTGCCCATGCCATAAAGAGACCAGCCACAATCGTGATGAGCAACCAGGGATCGCTAAGCAGCTCGATCATTTTCATCACCAAGGCAGGCTGAACATGACGTATATAAATACTTTGCCGCAATAGAATATAGCCAAATACAGTGGACTATATAAAATATATAGAAAAGGGAAAAGAACTATTCGACTTTCACGGGCTCTACAGCTATGGTATCCCCAGCATTTATCCTTACGTAATGATAGAAGCCTCCTTCCTCGGGCTTTGCATATAGCGGTGCTCCCCCGCCGCCGGTTATCACCATTTCCACACCATCCTTTTCACCGTACCAGTATATGTGGATGTGCCCAAACACTCCAAAGGCGTTGTATTCCTTCATGAGCTCTAAGAGTTTTTTGGCGTCTGTGGGGTTCATTGCGTGGTCTCCCCCAGGTCTGGGGTCTATAGGGGGAGTATGCATCACTATAACAGGCCTTTTACCTAAGGCTTTGGCTTTCTCAAGCTCCTTTTCAAGCCATGTCCATTGAGCTGATGTGAGCTTGTAGTTGTTCTCAACGTTGTTGGCAAAGATGAAGTAATATTTGCCAAGAACAAAGGAATAATCCGTTGGTCCAAAGAACTTGTGATAGATGTTCTTTCCTTCTCCTTGGTATTCATGATTTCCGGGAGCAACAAACACGGGCTTGTTGAACCTCCACTCCTTCAACAGTTCTGCCCACTCTTCAACTTTCCCCGAGTAGACCAGATCTCCGCTGTCAATTATAAAAGCTCCAGTATCTTCGTTCATGAGGTCTCTTATCTTGAAGAATACCTCCGGCTGCTTTGTCCCGCTTCCAGGTCTGTGGTCGCCAAATGCCAAGAACGTGAAGCTCTCCACTTCTCTGGGAGTTATAGAGAAGTCCCCACTTGTTGTGAATTCTATCCAGGTATCCCCTACCTTAGCACCCTTTGGATACTCAACGAACTGGGGATTTATGTTCTCAATTACGTAGGTTATCTGGACGCCTTTCGGATCCTTGACCTTAACGCTTACGTTGAATCCAATGGCTTTTATATGGACTTTTGAGCCGTTTACAAGTCTTATAAAGCCTCCGCTTACAGTTATGTTCTCTCCTTTAACGATTCTCCAGCCGTAAATGAAGGGCTCTTCCACGTATATCTCCTTTAGAAGCCAGTATTCATCTTCATCTTTTACTCCATCCCAGTCGTTATCACCGATCACTTTAACTACCACCCCCTCAAAGTCCCCTCTCCTCAAGACAACTGAGGGGTTCAACTTCCTCCCCTCTTTTAGCTCTTTTGCAAATTCCAAAGCTGCCCCTATCCCGGACTTTCCATTTCCTGTGAAGATAAGCCTATCCTTGCCGTTTTCCTTATATGCCACTATAGTTCCTATTTCCTCGCCCACGAATTTGATCCCGGACTTGTAGATCACGTATCCAAAATACTCCCTTGGGGTTGTGACAATGGGCTTTCCTCCAAGGAGTTTCCTTGCATCTTCCGGAGATAAGATTGCTATGCCACTTTCAAACTCGTCCTTGGTTTTTATATTGGCATTTGGGAAATAATACTTTGCAAGCTCTTCATATCCCTCGCTTACATAAACTGTCTCAGTGCTGAATATCTCTGTCCATTTTTGGATTACCTCTCCCCTGTTGTAGGAGCCAAAGTCTATTCCTTCTTGAGTAGTTGCTGGAGTCGTGGTAGAGGTTTGAGTGCATCCAGCTACAAAAACCAACAGTCCTATGAATAGTATGGGCAACAATTCTCTCATTTCAGCCACCACCTATAATTCGTCTCTTCTCTTAAATCTCTTTTGAAGAACTTTACTTCTCTTGAAAGCAAAAAATGGGCCTATGACAATCAAGAGCGCACTGCCGATTCCAATCAGCAAAGCAGAAAATGTAGAGTGTTTGATTAGATACACCCTTCTGACCACGAGGAGTTTGGCCGGCAAAAGAGAACTTTGGGAGTTGTCGTAGAATATCTGGTATATTCCCTCTTTTGAGGTTTTGAAGTGTAAGTATAGCCCTCCTCCCTTAATCTCTCTTCCAGAGGCTTTCTCTACGGCGTAGAGGACAACACTCCTGTTGCCGCATTCTACAGTGGCATTTACTTCAAAAAGAACATCTTTTGCAAGTTTCCACTCCTCCATAAACACGTATCCCGGCTTTATCGCTATCTCATCCTCCCATTGGTTGTACAGCTCATAGGTTTCTCCAAAGTTCATACCGATAGCTATTAGCAGCCCTCCAAGCAAAAACGGAAACATTAAAGTTTTCCACTCCTTGACCACGTTTGGCACCTTTATCCTTCAACACCTTAAGGGTTAAGAAGTTTGTCCTTTGCAAAAGCATGCTGTTAGGATAACTTGAGTATCGCCTGCGCGAAGTTTGTTATGGCGGGCCCGGCGGGATTTGAACCCGCGACCTTCGCCTCCGGAGGGCGACGCTCTGTCCAGACTAAGCTACGGGCCCTCGATAATGTCAAGAGAAAATGGGATTAAAAATCTTTTTCTCTCAAGCTTCTATGTAAAAACATCATCGCCTAAGTTCACTCTACATAGTCTTTATGCCCCTGTAAATATCGAAAGAACTTGAGAAAAAGTCCGCCTATTGAAATCCCCATACCAAAATCTGCCGAAAAGGAACCTGAAGCAGGAAATAGATCCCAAGGCACAAAGAACCAAAACTTTTTTAACACTTTTCCACACTTTAATGTGAACCGCTTCAAATACGGTGTGGTCATATGAACGAGGAATACCTGACCTTGTTTGTCTATGTCTTAAGTATATTCATAGCCACCGGAACCTTAGGAGTGCTATTCCACACGTATTTAATGCACAGGGTAAAAGCTCTCCTTTTTTGGTCAGCTGCATGGGTGTTTTTCATACTGATGCAGGTGGCCTTTTATACGGGAAATAAAGAAGGAGTTGCACTCTTTTACTCTTTCTTCTCAGGGACTCTGATATATGGAGTCCTGGTGTATCTCAAAGAGTATGGGGATATCAAAACATCAATAAGACCGGAATTGATAGGGGTTATCCCTCCTATCTTTGCACTTTATGGGATATTCTTAGCTCATCTAGGGCTTCCATATGAATTATCCTCTATCGAGGTGCCGTTTGTCGTTCTCTCAGGGATATTCTTTTTGTTTTCTGGCTTCGTCTTCTTGGAGATAGGTAAAAAGAAAAAGAGCAGTCTTCATCTTGGTATCTTGACAATTGCATTTGGTATCTTCGTTCTTCTCTATCCAGTAAGGTTAAGCTTCCCACACCTCAGTTTTGTATGGATATTTCTCGGCACCGCGCTTTCCGTAGGCATGGCACTCTTCATGATAAACCTCGTAACTTCCAGAGAATTTTTGTTCTTTGAGGAACCTGTGGAACTAAAGGTTGTTTTAGAGCCCGGTGCCGAACTTATAACTCCAGAGGACTACGAGCAAATAAAGGAGACTCTTAAGGATTACCCCGTGCTGGCATTTGTTAGAAGCCTAAACGTTCCAAAAAAGTGGAAGGTCTATTATTTGAGCACCGAAGAAAGGGAGGGCAGGATCTCCCCCACGAACCTTGCCTACATGGCTCAGATGACAAGCGAGTACTTCAGAGAAGCAAGGGGAAAAGGACACAAAGGTGTGGTGGTAATAGATTGCCTGGAGTATCTGGCAATGTACAATGGGTTTGAATCCATTGTAAAATTTTTAGCAGCATTAAAGGACTTTGCGGTAATAAACAATGGAGTTCTCCTTGGAGTTATTGATGAGGATGCTTGGAGCAAACGGCAGCTTGCAATCCTAAGGCGCATTTTCAGTTAGAACTTTTAAGTCATACGTTACAAGTTACAACTTCAAAGTTAAGTTTAAGAGAATAAAAAGCCTAAAAATTAAGGTGCCCCCATGAAGATCGTCCCACTCGCCTCTGAAAGTCTCGGTGTTAGAAGCCTCGCAACTTTCTTAGAGGTTGGAAAAGTGGGCATTCTTATCGATCCCGGGGCTGCTTTAGGTCCAAAGCGTTATTCTCTTCCCCCAGCAAAAGCGGAACTTGAGGCCCTGCAAAAGGCAAGGGAGAAGATACAGCGTTATTCAAAAAAAGCCCGGATAATAACGATCTCTCACTACCACTATGATCATCATACTCCTTTCTTTGAGGGGATTTACGAAAGCTCTTCTCCCGAAAAAGCTAAGGAACTCTACACCGAAAAAATCCTCCTTATAAAGCACCCCACGGAGAACATAAACTTCAGCCAGCGAAAACGGGCTTGGGCTTTTCTTAAGGAGGCAGAAAAAATAGCGAAAAAAATTGAATATTCTGACGGGAAGTTCTTTGACTTTGGGGATTTCATAATCGAGTTCTCTCCAGCCGTTCCCCATGGAAGTGAAGGCTCAAAGCTCGGATTTGTCGTGATGGTTATGGTGGATGATGGAAGGAAAAGGGTGATTCACGCAAGTGACATCCAGCTTTTGAACAGCGCATCAAAAGAGTGGATAATCGAGCAGACGCCAGATGTGCTGATCACTGGAGGACCACCGATATATTTAGAAGGATACAGGGTTAAGGAAGCCTGGAACACCGGGCTTAAAAACCTCAACGAGATAATAAAAGAAACGAACGCCAAAATTATCCTGGATCACCACTTGATCAGGGATAAGAAATATCCTGAATTTTTTGCCCAGCTTGAGAAAGAACCCCTAACATTTGCCCGATATCTTGGGGAGGAGGACAAGCCTTTAGAAGCCTACAGGAAAGAACTTCACAAACTTGAGAAAGGAGAAAAAGCTGAAATTCCGTTTGGGATTGAGTGGTAGTCATGAGAATACTGGAAGAGCTTGGGACTCTCTTCCTAATCGTGGGGCTTGTTATTGCAATGGCATTACTAATAATTCTCACGAGAGTTCTTGCAACGTATACCAACTTATTGATAACAATGGTTGGGATGGTGACCTTTGTGGGCTTGATAGGATTCATATTATGGCTTCTGGATAAGAGGTCAAAAATCTAAAAGCCTGAAAGCCCATCTCCTTGCCTTTTCTATCTCTCCCTCCCTTATATTTCCAATGCCGCCTCTTAACACGAGGGTACCAACGATTTCTCCGTGAATTCTCTCCCTTAAGGGCTTTATGTAGTGGTTTTGAATATGCCATCTAACGAGGCTGCCAAACGCAATTGCAAAGTAAACAATAAAAATTGCCACCTTTTTCTTCTCAAGCTCCTCGGAATGCTTTTCCAGAAACTCAAGAACGCTCTTTAGAGGTCTCTCATAGTAAATTGGGGTACCAATAATAACGAGCTCACAAGCTTTAAGGGATTTCACTTCGCTTACCCTTACCACGTCTACATTCGCATACTTCTCGATAGTCTCTTTTATTGCCCTTGCAACCTTTTCCGTCGTCCCGTGCTTGGAGTCGTAGATTATGCATACCTTCATGCTGCATCATTTCTTATCCGATTAGAGGTTTAAATACCCATCTTTGCTACCATATCTTTTTAAATGCTCTAAGGGATTGGATTGCGATGAGAGTTCACATAGAAACTTATGGGTGCACAAGGAACAAGGCAGATGCAGAGATTATGGAAGCCCTGCTGCTCAAAGCGGGTTATGAGATAGTGGACTTGGATAGTGCGGAGTATGTTGTTGTTAACACCTGTGCCGTTAAAGATCCAACGGAAAAGCACATGAGCAAAAGGATTAAAGAGCTCATTGATAGTGGAAAAAGGGTAATAGTGACGGGCTGTTTGCCACACGTTAATCCAGACGCAATAGATGAGAGAGCCTCTGGAATTCTTGGGGTTAAAAGCATAGACAGAATTGTTGAAGCCATACAACTGGCAGAGAAGGGAGAAAAGCTAATCAGTGTTGAAGGGTGGAAAGAGAAGAGCATTGACAAACTGGAACTCCCCAGAGTTTGGAAGGGAGGCGTTGTTTTTGTAGTTCCGATAAGCGAGGGGTGCTTGAATGCCTGCACGTATTGTGCCACAAGATTTGCAAGGGGAGTTTTAAAGAGCTATAAACCCGAGCTCATTGTGAAATGGGTCAAGGAAGCTTTGGCCAAGGGATACAAGGAGATTCAGCTCTCAAGCGAAGACACCGGTTGCTATGGCTTCGACATAGGTACTAACCTGGCAAGGCTTTTGGACGAGATTACGGCAATGGAGGGCGATTTTAGGGTAAGGGTTGGTATGATGAACCCCAACAATGCGATTAAAATACTGGATGAGCTTATAGAGGCTTATAAGGATGAGAAAATCTACAAGTTTCTGCATTTGCCGGTGCAGAGTGGGGATAATGAAATTCTGAGAAAAATGGGGAGAACCTATACGGTTGAGGAGTTTGAAGAGATAGTTAAAGAATTCAGAAGGCACATCAAAGAGCTCAACCTTAACACGGACATAATCGTTGGCTTTCCGGGAGAAACCGAGGAAGCATTTCAAAACACGGTGGAGCTGGTTAAGAGGATAAAACCCGACAAGATAAACGTTTCACGCTTTTCACCACGGCCCGGAACATTGGCGGCAAAGATGAAGGAGCAGATAGTAGGGTGGAAAGTAAAGGAGCGCTCCCGCTATCTGCACAGATTAAGGCTTGCAATAAGCTACGAGATAAACAAAAAATACATAGGCAGAGAAGTAGAGGTTTTGACGCACTCTCCGGGAGAAAAAGGAGGAATAGAAGGAAGGACAATGAACTATAAGGATATAATCCTCCCCAATGCACCCGTTGGAGAGTTCGTGAGGGTAAAGGTTACAAAGGCAACTTCAACGTATCTTCTGGGCGAGATTACAAGATAAGTTTTATCCTTTCCTCTGACTTCCTCCCCGTTTTTAAGGGCGAGGCTTTCAAAAGAAAGAATGCAAAAGCAATGATAAGAAAACACAAGGTTGATAGCGATTATTCGACTACTACTTCCTTTTCTCCTTCGTTTTCCATCTCGTGTATTCTCCCACCTTTCATTATCTCTCTTGTGGCCAATATGAGAAGTGCCAAGAGTAGGTATATCCCCGCAGCACCACCGAATAACATTTCGTAGGCCTTTTCCGTAGGTATTTTCAATGGAATTGGAACGCCAGAGAGTTTGAGCAGAGTGTAATAAGTGCTCATGATTGTTCCAGCTATTGCTGGTCCCCATGTAGAACCGAAGTTCCTGAAGAGACTGTTGGCACCTGTTGCCACTCCCATTATCCTTGGTGGAACACTAAAGACCAGAATGTTGATGAGGGAAATGTTCATGAGAGTTATTCCTGTTCCCACTATGCTTATCATCGTAACGTACTGAGGCAGAGAAAGCGTTGTTGCGTACTTTGACATGAACGCAAGGCCACCACTTGCTATAAGCGAGCCGGCAAGGGCTATTGGCTTTGCACCAACTTTGGGCATAAGTTTTCCTGCCAGTGGGGCGACGATAAGCATCACCAGTGCTTGAGGAGTCATCAATAAGCCACTCTGAAGTATTGTTTTGCCAAATCCGTAGGGTTCTGGCATTTGGAAAATATATGTGTTTGCTTGGCTCATCATGGAGATTCCAAAGGCGGCAAACATTATACCCACGTTTACTATTGCAGGGTTCCTCTTTGAGACGATTTCGATGGGTATCAATGGATTCTCGGCTCTCCTCTCTTGGAGAATGAGGAGAACAAGCCCGATAGCCGCTGTTCCAAAGAGTATGAGGCTCTGCCTTGATGTCCAGCCAACAGTGGGTGCCCTAGTTACTGCTACGAGTGCGGGCACTACCGTAAAGGCTAGTAAAATCGCGCCCGCCCAGTCGAGCTTTCCGGGGTTGACGTAGCGGCTCTCTTTAAGTACCTTCCATGCAAGGAAAAACATAACCAGCACAAAGGGGACGGCTGAGTGGTACGTCCAGCGCCAGCCCCAGTTTTGTGTAACCCATGCACCAAGTGGGAGAGCTATGACCATACCCACCGCGAACATTGCGCTTATCATTCCCTGAACCTGTGGCACCATGCTCGGTGGAAACTCCTCACGGACTAGACTGAAAGCAAGGGGAAAGATAGCCATACCAAAGCCCTGTATTGCCCTCGTAACGAGTAGCCACTGGAAACTTGGGGCAAAACCGTTAAGGATGACGCCGAGGGTGTAGAACCCGAGCGCTATAAGGAACATTCTTTTCTTCCCATACATGTCGCCGAGTTTCCCAAAGAGAGCGACACTCACCGTACCAACTAGCAGGTAAATCGTAAGCACCCAGCTAACGTCGTTGGGATTTATCACGAACTCTTTCTGTATAGTTGGCAATGCCGGTGTAAGCATAGCTTCCGTGTACATAACGAGGAGGGGTAAAAGAACGACGACGAGTGCTGCCTTTTTTGCATAACTCAGGTTGTAGGTCTCACCTCTTTCCATCACTTCCATTTCTATCACCTATCTGCCAATATATCGAACGATATATCATTTATAAAGTTAGCGACAGGACAAATCTTTGCTCCACAAAAGTTTCTTGAAGGCCAAAGCTGAAAGTTGTTGGGCACTTGGTATCCTATCATCGAGCAGAGAAATATAAAATGAAAACTCAGATAAGTTCTCTTTCCGTTTTTGTTAGCCTTCTTGCCCCGTTCTTTGTTATAACGACGGTATCCTCAATCCTGACGCCACCGAATTTTGGAATATATATCCCCGGCTCTATTGTGATTACCATGCCTTCTCTCAGCACCGTCTCATCTTGCTGAGAAACCCTCGGCCACTCGTGAACCTGAAGTCCTATTCCATGTCCGAGGGAGTGGATGAACTTGTCACCATAGCCGTACTCCTCTATTACCTTTCTCGCAACGCTGTCGAGTTCTTTTGCAGTCATCCCGGGCTTTGCCTCTTCCACGGCTTTCTTCTGGGCTTCGAGGACTATCTCATAAATCTCCCTCTGCTTTTCATTTGGAGTACCCACAACTATTGTCCTCGTTATGTCGGAGTTGTAGTGCCTGTAAAGCGCCCCAAGGTCAATAACAACGAGGTCTCCTTTCTCAATCCTTTTGTCGCTTGCAACTCCATGGGGCAGGGCGGAGCGGTAACCGCTTGCAATTATCGTGTCAAAGGCCGGTTTCTCAGCGCCTTCGAGTTTCATCACATATTCAACCTTAGCGGCGATCTCTTTCTCGCGCTTTCCTTCGCTTATCTCCTCTATGGCAGTCATAACCCCTATATCCGCTAATCTGCATGCGTCTTCGATGAGCTTTATTTCCTCTTCGCTCTTTATCATCCTGAGCTCCTTTATTACCTCGTCCAGAAGCTTGAATTCTTTAACCCCGGCTTTTTCCTTCAAGGCATTTTGGAAGGAAATGCTCATGTTGCCCTCAACTGCAAGTGACTTAAAGCGCTTGAGGTATTCATAGAGCTCGTCCATTTTCTTGAATTTCTCCACGCTTACCTTGGCTTCCTCTTTTGCCTGCTCGTACTCGAGTTCAGGGACAAGTAGAGTTTCTTCCTCCAGGGTTACCACAAGGTAGCCACCAACCAAGGGCGCGGCGTTTGTGAAGTAGAAGAGGTTCGGAGCGCTTGTTATTAAAGCAGCCTCAACTCCGTTCTCTTCCAAATATTTTTTGATGCTCTCTATCCTTCCCATGTTTTTCACCAATTTAGATGACTTTCATTGCAATAAAATGCTTTCGGTTGATGAGAAAAGTTCAAAAACCGTCTCCCCAACTATTACCGGTGGGCGAGGTGTTTGAGGAAGTTGAGGTTGAAGCTTACGTTTATCCTACAGAGGACATTGAAAAGGTTAAGAGGGCCATGCTTAACTTAGTGTCACCCCTCGAGTTTGAGGCGTTTGACAAAGGTGATTACATCCTTTTAGTGGGAAAGACGAGGGATAAAAAAGCACTTCAGAGACTTTATGAGCTCTTCAGAGGACAGCAGATTCTTGATACGGCAAGGGCAATGCTGGAAGAAGGTTACTTTGGAGAAGAGATAATAATCAAGGTGCATAAGCAGGTCGCATATGTGGGCAAGGTCAACTTTAACGAGGAATCTCCCCTTGGCCCAATAACGATAATAATAAGGACAAAGGATCCGCAAAGGCTAATGAAATGGTTGGCTCCAAGAACAAAAGATGGAGTGCCGATAGAATAACTAACTCGGATGCTTTAGTTCTAATCCCATTTTTGTAAGGCTTTTTATCATACCCACCTGAATGTAAGCTGAAATTCTTGTCGTTTCGCCGTATTCTATGTCGAGAATTTCCCCTATGGAGTTTATTAAAGCTATCACCTTTGGTACCTTCTCCTTTTCCTTGACCAGAATCTCAAAGAATCTGTATTTCGGAAGGGTAAACATTACCTCCTCAAGGGCACTGTAGAGTTCTTCCAGCTCCCTTTCCTTTGCGGATATTGAGGCGATACCACTTACTGTTATTCCCTTTCTTCTGATTAGCTCTTCAATTGCCTTCCTTTTGTCTGAAAGGTCTTCCTCAGTTGTAAGGTCTTTCTTGTTTAGAACGATCAAAATAGGCTTATCCAGTGCTTTGAGCTCTTTTAGCACTTCTATCGATGCTAAAAACTTTCTCTTTATCTCTCTCCAAGGTTCGCTTGAGTCCAAAACAAGAAGGACAACATCTGCCCTCACTATTTCTTCAAGGGTTGAATGAAAAGCCTCAACTATAAAGGGCGGAAGGTCATCTATAAAACCAACGGTATCGGTTATCAAGGCCCTCTTCCCGTTTATTGTAAACCTTCTTGTGGTCGTGTCAAGGGTTGTGAACATCTGTGTCTTTGCCTCTATGTTCTCATCTGCCAGTGCATTTAAGAGAGTTGACTTTCCAGCGTTTGTATAGCCTGCTAAAGCAACAAGTATAAATCCCACTTCTTCTCTTCTCTTTCTTTTTACTTCCCTATCTGCTCTAACCTTTTCAAGCTCTTTTCTTATTTTTCCCATTCTGTAGCGGATGTGCTTCAGATACTGCTGCGTCTGATATTCACCCATACCTTTGAAACCCGCCCTATCTCCAAGCTTAATTCTCCTAATGGCTTCCTTTACGAGGGGTAATTCATACTGGAGGTTTGCCAGCTCAACCTGAAGCCTGGCCTCCTTTGAATGTGCTCTCTTCTCAAATATCTCAAGAACGAGCTGCCACTTGTCAATGACATCAATTTTAAGCTCTTTTGTTATGTTGAAGGACTGGGAAGGGGTGAGTGGGTTTGCAAATATTACCCTATCGGGATTGAGCTCTCTTATGAGTTCCTTCACTTCCTGGAGCTTCCCGGGACCTATGTTATACTTGGGGTGTTCTTCTCTGGTCTGTTCAACTATTGCGAGAATCTCATAACCGGCACTTCTCAAAAGCTCCTCAAATTCTTCTTTATTGACCCTCCTATTGGGCGAGTGTCTTATTACTCCAATAGCTCTCATCGACTGGAGCTAAGCAAAGGGGTTTATATCCTTTTGGATTAGGTATTTATACCCAAAAAACTAATTTTACACGGTGGTATTATGGAGTGTGAAGGCGTCCAGACAAAACTTAAGGAAATAGAGGAACTCCTTCAAACACTCGGAAAGCAACACCCAAAGGAAATATCAGCCTTTTCAAGGTTTTTGAGGGAAGTTGCTGAGACAAAAGCTTTAACAACAAGAGAAAAGGAACTTATAGCCTTGGCTTTGGGGATAGCTGCCGGTTGTGAATGGTGTATCTATCTGCACACCCAAAAGGCCCTGGAAGCGGGGGCAAAGAAAGAGGAACTTATAGAGGCCGGATTGGTAGCAGTTCTGATGGCTGGGGGACCTGCTCTAATGCATTTAATTCCCCTAATGAGGGCAATTGAAGCATTTGAAAAGGAACATGGGGAAGAGTAACTCTAAGATTCTTGGAGTTTTAATATTGCCTCTGCCAGGTCTCCCTTTGTTTCTTCCAATGCCTTTTTGGCGGTCTCGTAGTCAACGCCCGCCTGCTCCATAACGAGCTTTATGTCCTCTTCGGGAATGTTGAGAACTTCTCTGACTTCCTCCTTGCCCACTATTTGGTAGCTCTTCTCCCCCATAGCCGTTATCACGGTTACTGCAGCGTCTTTAATAACGATTTCTTTATTTTCAAACCTTATTATGACCTCCTTAACTCCTTCAAGCTCTTCCATCTTAATTCCAAGCTGTTTCATGAGCTTCTGCATTTGTTTGGGGTTCATACCCTTCATTGGCATCATACCTATCACCAGAAGGGAATCAAAAAAGGGATATATAACGGTTTCCAAAAAATGAAAAAGTCATTGTGGCTTCTCTGCTTCTTCCGGGAAGTTTGAAGTTTCTTCGTTGCTTTTCATTATTCTTTGCCTATATTCTTCGTACTTCTTCCTCGCTTCTTCAGCCTTCTCTTTTTCTCCCAGGTATTCATAAGCCTCTGCAACGTGCTTCCACCACATGGGGTCTTCTTCGGCCTCTCTTAAGCAGTATTCAAGGAATTTTTGATAGGCTTCTTTTGCAAGCTCTTCGTTTCCAAGCTTCCTCGCTATATTGCCAACATCCTCCCAGAAGACACCCTCTTCTTGGGCTTCACCTTTGTAGTATTCCAAAGCTTTTTCCCAGGCCTCTCTTGCTTTTTCCCCATTGCCAAGCTCTTCATAGAGCTTTGCAACATCCTCCCAGAACCACGGCTCTTCCTCGGCATACCTCTCCAGTGCCTTTGCGGCTCTCTCCATGTTGCCAGCCTTTTTCCAGTACTCGTGGGCCTCCTTGAGGTAGTAGGTGTCCTTTTCCTTCTCGTAAAGCTGCTCATAAATTTCCGCAGCTCTTTCGTATTTTTCGGCCTTTTCATATGCCCAAGCTGCGCTTTCCATCCAGCCAAGCTTTTCATACATCTCTGCGGCTTTTAAGTAGTTCCCTTTCTTTTCATATTTTCTCGCAGCGGCCTTATATTTGCCAGCCCTCTCAAGACTTTCGGCACTTCTAAAGCGGTCAGTTAAGCTCAAATCGGGTTCACTTATGTACCATATACCAAACGCAAGCCCGAGAACAAAGAGGACTATTATTCCACCAACTATCCTTAGCTTCTGCCATGTGATGCTTAGATACGTTGCATAGGCACTTAATGCTGTTGGAATTACCAAAAGCCCAGCGTACTTCCAGCTTTCTGCGTAAAGTGTCAATGCCAAGAAAAACCCAAGCATTAGGGTTAATCCCAAAAATCCTAAGCTCAGCACTATCCTAACCAGCATCCAGAAGCCCCATTTGTATATTATGCCTGCTGCTATCGCAATAATAGCCACGAGGAACCCTATGAGGTAGAGTTTTAGCTTGTCCATTTTTTCACCCCCTCCAGCATGAGTAAAAACTTTTTGTAGTCTATTTTTGGAGTGTACCACCCTAAGCCGCTTGATGCAACAACTCTATGGCAGGGGACCACTACAGGATAGGGGTTTCTTTTCATTGCCCCTCCGACGGCCCTTGGCGAGCTCTTGAGCATTTTAGCAAGCTCACCGTATGTTATGACTTCCCCTCTTTTAACCTTTTTTGTAAGTGTCTCGTAAACTTTCTTCTCAAAGGGAGTGGTCCCCTCAAAGCTAAGGTATTCCAGTGCTTCTTCGTTTTTAATCTCTCCACTAAGAACCCTGTAAACCAGTTGAGGAAAGTTGCTTTCCTTTTCCCTTAGACCGACATTCACACCACGCTTTCCTAAGTGTTTTACCAAAGCTCTAATTCTTTCTCGAAGAAACTCTTCTCCATCAAGGGAAAAAGCTACGCCTTGAATTCTCTCTTCATAGATTACCGCTATCTGTATTTCTCTTTCGCCTATTTTGAATGAGTCAATAGCAATCATCTTTACATCTCTCCAATCTTTCAATGGCTTTTCTTAGAGGCCCGTACATGGAGTGTATCTCCTTTGCGTATATAAACCCTCTTCCCAGAAAACGCTGGAACATCAGCACAGAGAGCTTTCGTCTTTCCAAATCCTTTGGATACTCCAAAGTGTTTAAGAGCTTTCCCCAAAGCTCAACCAATCTGATCCTCTCTTCCTTTGTAGACTTTCTAAGCTTCTCTTTTCTCTCTACAACTTCAGCCTTTGTTCTCTGCTTGTAAACCTCATACAGTATCACGGCAACAGCATGGCTCAAGTTCATCACTGGGTATTCTTCGCTGGTAGGAATCGTAACCGTAAAATCGAGCTTCTTAAGTTCTTCATTGTCCAGCCCCCTGCTTTCCCTACCAAAAACCAGCCCAATACTCCCATCGTAAAGAAAAGCCCTCTTTGCGAATTCTTCCGGTGTTATGGGAGTTCTTTCCGGGATGTAATCCCCTCCGGCTATTCCACTAGTTCCTACAGCTAAATCCACCATTTTAAGGGCTTCATCCAGAATCTCGACAACTTTTGCATTTTCTAGTATATCCACAGCGTGCGCGGCAAATTTTCTGGCCGTTTTGTCATTGGGACTAACCCTGGGATTAACTAAGATAAGCTCCTTTACCCCAAAGTTTTTCATAACCCTTGCAATAGCCCCGAGGTTTATTGGGTATTCTACCTCGACTAGTATTACTGCAAGCTCCATGACTACAAGATATTTAAGGGGATGTATTAAAATGGTTACGGTGAACACCGTGAGACGGCTCATGCCAATAGGAGTATACCTCTTATCCCTTGCAGTTTTTGTTTATGGTGTAAAGGCGGAACTTTCGGGCAGCCTTGAAGGGCCAAAATGGTTTTACCTTCCCCCCATAATGCTGACGCTTCTTTCTATCGCCTATTTGAGTGAAAGATCGAGGTTCTTCGGTGGGGTCTCCCTGTTTTCAGCTTTCATGCTATCCATATTCTATCTGGCAGATGTAAGGGTTCCATTGATCTTTGCCATAGGGCTTTTGCTCTCCCTTATTGCGATACTCATTGCTCTGCCAAAGGGAATGCAGCAAATCAGCTTTAGCGAAAGGGTGATCAATATTGCAGTCGGGATTTTTTCCCTAGCTGTTATACTCAAGGCTTTGAACTTTGTGTGGCCCGACGAAATAAAGCCCTACATATTTTCTTTAGCAATTATTGGGATTTTGTTGCTCTTTTTCAAAAATAGGAAGTTTTCAATCGGCGGAATTCCGCTTTTGGCAATGTTTTATACAGCCCTTTCTTACACAATTTACACGTTTAACTACTCACTTCGGGGTTACTGGTGGGTATTCTTTGCAATTTCTCTTACATTGTCCTTTTACTCGTTATTTCCACTAAGGAAGGTGATGAAGGGATGAAAATTTACGTTCTTGGAGCCGGTTCCATAGGCTCCCTTTTTGGTGCACTTTTAACGAGAATCGGGGAGGATGTGACGCTGATAGGTCGGAAGGAACATGTAGAGGCCATAAACAATAATGGTCTCATGGTCGTTGGGGTTGAAGAGTTCACAGTGTATCCCAAAGCGGTTACCAAAGCTCCTCCAGAGCCTCCAGACTTGATAATCTTGGCAACAAAGTCCTATTCCTCTGCTTATGCTCTGGAGTGCGCAAGGGAGAGCATAGGGGAAAACACGTGGATACTTAGCATTCAAAACGGGCTTGGAAATGAGGAGGAAGCATCAAAATACACAAAAAATGTTCTGGGCGGGATAACTACCAATGGGGCAACTCTTGAGAGATGGGGAGTTGTTAGATGGACTGGGAAGGGAATAACAATAATCGGAAATTACCCTAAGGGAAAAGGAGAATTTGCAGAAAGGCTCGTTGCCCTCTTCAAGAAAGCCGGGTTAGAGGCAGAGATTAGCGAGAACATAGCAGGATGGAAGTGGGCTAAGGCTATAGTTAACTCCGCAATAAACCCAATTGGAGCGATTATGGAAGTCAAAAACGGAGATATTCTGGAAAATGATTACCTCTTAACCTTGGCGATGGAAGTGGTAAAGGAAGGCTGTCAGGTTGCCATCCAACGGGGAATCGAGTTTGAGATGCACCCAATGGAACTCCTCCTCGAGACCCTTAAGGGAACAAGAGAAAACTATAACTCCATGCTCCAAGACATAAGAAGGGGCAAAAAAACAGAGATTGACTTCATAAATGGTAAAATCATTGAATACGGTGAGGAAATAGGGATAAAAACTCCCCTAAACTTTGCACTCTGGAGTTTGGTAAAGGCCAAGGAGTCACAAACTAAATAAAGGCTCCCATTGATAGTATACTGGGGATAGGCATGTCCATATTTGGAGGGAAGGAAAGTAATGTTTTTGCAACAATTGATAAACATCTTGATGCAGTAAATTCCACCATAATAAAACTTAGAGAACTTGTGGAAGCTTATCTCAATGGGGAAGTTGAGAGGGCAGAGGCTTTAATGAAAGAAGTTAAAGAACTGGAGAGAGAGGCAGATACTTTAAGGAGAAAAATAGAGACAATGCTTTATCAAGGCGCATTTTTACCGGTTAACAGAGGCGACTACGTCAGATTATCCGAGCTTGTGGATAGCGTGGCAGATGCAGCGGAAAGTGCCGCCCACTCTTTAATCCTGGCAAAACCAAGAGTGCCCTCAGATCTAAAAGATGAGATCTTGGAACTTTTAGATTATTCCTTGAGGACATATCAGCTTCTTGAAAAGGCTGTTAAAGCACTCAACACGAATGTTGATGAGGCGATTGAGTATGCAAAAAAGACCGAAATAGCAGAGGAAGAGGCCGATAAAATTGAGTATTCCCTTTTGAGAAAAGTTTTTGAAAGTGAAAAAATAACAACATTCGCAAAAATCATATGGGATAAGGTTATAACAAAGATTGGGGATATAGCCGATAGAGCGGAGGATGCCTCCGATCAGGTTTTGATTATGGCACTAAAAAGGAGGGGTTGAGAATGAAAGTGTTAGTTGCCGCACCTCTGCATGAAAAGGCAATCGAGATTTTGAAAAATGCCGGGTTAGAGGTGGTCTATGAGGAATATCCAGACCAAGAGAAGCTCAAAGAGCTCGTTAAGGATGTCAGCGCCATAATAGTCAGGAGCAAGCCCAAAGTGACGAAGGAGATTATAGATGCCGCACCGAGCCTTAAGGTTATAGCCAGAGCCGGCGTTGGGTTGGACAACATAGACGTCGAGTACGCAAAGAGCAAAGGGATTGAGATCGTCAACGCTCCCGCAGCATCAAGTAGAAGCGTTGCCGAATTAGCTATTGCATTGATTTTTAGTGTTGCCAGAAAAGTAGCCTTCGCTGACAGGAAGATAAGAGAGGGAGTGTGGGCCAAGAAGCAGTGCATGGGGTTTGAGCTTGAAGGAAAGACTCTTGGTGTCGTAGGATTTGGAAGGATTGGGTACAATGTAGCAAAGATAGCAAAGGCCATTGGGATGGAAGTCCTTCTCTATGACGTCATGAAAAATGATGAAAGGGCAAAGGAAGTTGGTGGAAGGTTTGTGGAGCTTGAAGAGCTTTTGAGAAACAGCGATGTTGTTACAATCCATGTGCCTCTCCTTGAAAGTACTTACCACCTCATTAACGAAGAGAAGTTGAAGCTCATGAAGCCCACTGCAATCCTCATCAACACATCAAGGGGCCCCATTGTGGACACAAACGCTTTGGTAAAAGCTCTTCAAGAGGGATGGATTGCTGGAGCCGGCCTGGACGTCTTTGAGGAAGAACCGCTTCCCAAAGATCACCCCTTGACAAAGCTTGACAACGTGGTTTTAACTCCTCACATAGGAGCATCTACGGTTGAAGCCCAAGAAAGAGCCGGCATAGAGGTTGCTGAAAAAGTCGTTAAGATTCTGAAGGGCGAGTAGCTTTCCCTCTTTTTGCATTTTATTCCTTCTTTGATGGCGAAGAACTTATAACTTAAAAGTTAAAGGAAATGTCAGAGGAGTTTAACCTCTTCTACTGGCCTTATCTTGAGAACTTCCCTGTTTACTATATTTTCCGGAATTTCGCCCTTAAAAATCGACAGCAGATTGTTTACTGCTTGGAACCCCATGTCTTTCATAGCCTCTTTCGCCAATCCTGCGTGATGGGGAGTAAGCACCGTTTCCCATTCCATTTCAAAGAGTTCGCTCTCCTGAAGCGGCTCCTTTTCATAAACGTCGGTGGCAAATCCCTTGAGTTTCCCTTCTTTTAGGGCCTTGATGAGGGCTTTTTCATCAACCAAGCTTCCTCTGCCTATGTTTATTAGATACTTCCCTTCCATGAGCTTAATTCTTTCCTCATTTATTATGCGATAAGTTTCTGGGGTTGAAGGAAGGGCAAGGATAACAATGTCGCTCTGCTTTAAAACCTCCTCAAGTGGAAGCCACTTTGCATTTACTTCCTTTTCTATATCCTCTTTTCTGCTTCTGCTCCAGTAGTAGATTTCCGTTCCAAGAGCTTTCATTCTTCTTGCTATGGCCTTGCCTATTGGACCCATTCCAAGGATTCCAACCTTCTTGCCGTAGACCGTTTCCACTCTTTTATACCATCCCCAAACCGTCCTGTGGGAGTCCCAAAGGCCCCTTCTCACGAACTTGTCCGAATAGGCAATTTTCCTCAGGAGAGCTATGGTCAAACCCACGGCAAACTCTGCAACGGCTTCGCTTAAAACCCCACTAACCTTTGTTACGTATATTCCCCTTTCAGTTGCCGCTTCAACGTCTATATGGTCGTAGCCAGCGGAGTGGGTACTTATGACCTTAAGCTTTTCTCCTCTCTCAATTATTTCTCTATCCACCCTATTCAAGGGTGAGACTATTAGTCCATCGTATTTGCCTATTATTTCTAATATCCTTTCCTTCTCGGGATAAACCAAGACGTCAACATCGCAATACTGCTTCAAGAGCTCTAAGGGTTCACTCTTCATGTTAAAAAGAACCAAGACTTTTGGCTTCATTTCTTTCACCACTAAAACTTTCATCGAAACATGTTAATAAAACTTTTTGAGAAATCTGCGAAAGATTAAAAAACATTGGGCATTTTTAAGGAATAGGTGGTGAGTTTATGGATGATGCCAGTAAAAAACCAAAAGTAAAGAGAGAAAGGTGGTCAAACGAGTTCAGCGAATGGTACAATGAGATGATAGAGCTCGCTGGGATACAAGATAAGAGATACCCGGTAAAGGGAATGAACGTCTGGTTGCCATATGGATTAAGGATTATGAGGAACATTGAAAACTTCATTCATGAGGAAATGAGAAGGACAGGCCATGACGAAGTGCTCTTTCCAGCTTTAATTCCAGAGACGGAGTTTGAGAAAGAGGCAGAGCACATAGCGGGATTCCATGGGGAAGTTTTGTGGGTAACACAGGCTGGTGAGAAGCCCCTGGATATAAAGCTTATTTTGAGACCAACCAGTGAAACCGCCATGTACCCCATGTTTAACCTATGGATTAGGTCTCACGCAGATCTGCCCTTCAAGGTTTATCAGATAGTTAACGTTTATAGATATGAGACGAAGCATACAAGACCTTTGATCAGGGTAAGGGAAATAAGCAGATTCTTTGAGTCCCACACCGCTCATGACAGCTTTGAAGATGCCGAGAGGCAGATAAAGGAAGACCTTGAGATATTTGACAACCTTGCCAAAAAACTCGCTCTGCCTTACATTGTCTCAAAAAGACCGGACTGGGATAAGTTCCCAGGAGCGTTCTATTCTCTCGGTGCGGAAGTAATAATGCCCGATGGGAGGACTCTGCAAATTGGGACAATGCACAACTACAAGCAGAATTTTGCAAAGGCATACGAGATAACCTATGAAAAAGAGGACGGAACCCACGACTATGTTCACCAGACTACATTTGGAATGAGCGAAAGACTGCTTGCTGCCGTCATGGCGGTGCATGGAGACGACAACGGCCTTGTGTTGCCTCCAACAATAGCCCCCATCCAGGTGGTGATAGTTCCGATTCCAGTGAAGGACTCTCCATATGATGTTAATGCCTATGCCAAGGAAATTGCCGAAGAGCTCAAGACGGCTGGCATTAGAGTTCATGTAGACGATAGAGAGGAGATAAGACCCGGGAGAAAGTTCTACGACTGGGAAATCAAGGGCGTCCCATTGAGAATTGAGGTTGGACCGAGGGACGTCGAGAGCAAAAAGGCAGTTCTGGCAAGAAGAGACACCTTTGAAAAGTTCACCGTCGAGAGGGAAAAAATCGTTGAAGAAGTCAGAAAGGCCCTCGATGCAGTAATGGAGAATCTCTATGCAAGGGCAAAAGAGTTTTTGGAGAGCCACATAAAGAGGGTTGATACAATAGAAGAAGCTAAACAGCTCTTTGAAGACAGAAGAGGAGTAGTGGAGCTCCCATGGTGCGGTGAAGAGAGCTGCGGTGTGGAGATGGAAGAAATCTTGGATGCAAGTATGCTCGGAATACCGTACCCAGAAGAGGCTGCAAAGATTGAAGGGAAGAAGTGTGCCCACTGTGGAAAAGAAGCGAAGTACATAGCAAGGTTTGCAAGGACATACTAACTCTTTATGCTTTCTCTTATTGCTATTTCTACTGCTCTCCTTATCATCTCGAGACTCATCGAAGGCTGTGGCTTTTCTAAAACCTGCTCGGGGATATATGGAACGTGTATAAAGCCCGCTTTCGCCTCCAATCCGTTTACTGCTATGTAGTGTAGAGCCGTGTACATGGCGGTGTTGCACACGTAGGTTCCGGCTGAGTTGGACACCATGGAGGGAATTTTATTCTCCCTTAGAGCTTTTACAATTCTCTTTACGGGTATTGTAGCAAAATAAGCCGCTGGAGCATCTTCAAATATTGGTTCGTCCTCTGGCTTGTATCCCTCGTTGTCTTCCATCCTTGCATCCATAACGTTTATCGCAACCCTTTCAACTGTTATGTTAACCCTTCCACCGGCCTGGCCTGTGAGGATCACAACATCCGGCTTAACATCTTCTATAATCTTGGGCAGCTTTTCTTTAACTCCCTTAAAGCTCACCGGAAGCTGGTGCTTTATTATCTCCGCGTTTTTGATTTTCTCAGGAAGCCCCTTGACGGCTTCCCAAGATGGGTTTATCTTCTCTCCCCCGAAAGGCTCAAAACCCGTAACCAAGACTTTCATTTTAGTCACCAAAAAGGCTAAAGTTTAATTAAGATTTAAAGGTTACACTTTTCGGTGAAGCTTATGAAATATGATGTTGTGATAATAGGTGGGGGAGCAGTTGGGAATTACCTCGCAAACCTTCTTGCGGGAGAGTTTGAGGTTGCAGTAGTTGAAGCAAAGACCTCTTTTGGAGGTAAGGCATGCACAGGTATAATCGGGGCAGAAAATTTTGAAAAGCTCAACCTTCCAAAGGAAGCGATTCTTAACGAGTTCAGAGGCGCGGTGTTTTATTCCAGAATTCAGAGCTTTGAGATAAAAAGGAAAGCTCCACAGGCATATATGGTCGACAGGAAGATTCTCGAAAAGAGCCTTGCCGAGAGAGCGGTCAAAAAAGGTGCCGAATACTATATGGGAGCCAGATTCTTGGGGTTTAAAAATGGAAAGGCTCTTGTACAGAGGTTTAACGAGAGGTTCGAGATAGAGGGCGATTTCTACGTTGGAGCCGACGGAGTGTCAAGCAAAGTCGCCCAGGAAATTGGGGTAAGGGCAGAGGCAGAATTTTTGAGCGGTTACGAAGTTGAAGTGGTTGGAGACTTTAAAAAGAAGGATTTCGTTGAAGTGTGGGTGAACAAGGACATAAACGGGGAGTTTTTCATGTGGGTGGCTCCGGTAAATGAATCCCTAGCAAGGGTGGGTACTTTTGGAAGCTACGATGCACTTATAAGGTTTTTAAGGCTAAGGCTCCTCAGAGAAACACAAGTTGTTGAGATAAAAGCCGGAAACGTCGGTTTTGGATTCAGAAAACCATGGGTAAAGGAAAACGTTGCACTCGTGGGAGATGCCGCTTTGCAGATAAAGCCTCTAACGGCCGGAGGTATCGTATACGGGATGCTCTGTGCTCATGCACTCAGATACGCCATAAGAAAGAATAACCTGGCTATTTACGAAAATCTCTGTGGGGATATAAAGAAGCAGATTGCCTTTGGACTCAGAGTTAGGAAGCTTTTCAAAGCCCTCGACCAAGAAAAAATAGAGAAGCTCTTCGAGGTTCTTTCAAGCAGAGAAGCGATAGAGGTGATAGAGAACTACGCGGACTTTGACGACCACAAGAAAACAATAACTGCTCTTGTAAAGCATCCACGTTTGCTTGCAAGGGCCTTGAGAGTCACCCCAATGTTATTGAGATATCTGGTGGTGTAAAATGGAGTGGGAAATGGGGCTTCAAGAGGAGTATCTGAAGCTGATAAAAGAGGGAAAAAAGAAGATTGAGGGAAGGCTGTACGATGAAAAGCGAAGGCAGATAAAGCCGGGAGATGTAATAGTTTTTGAGGGACGCTTAAAAGTAAGAGTAAAAGCCTTAAGGGTCTATCCATCGTTCAAGGAAATGCTTGAGAAAGAGGGACTTGATAGGGTTCTCCCGAATGTCAAGAGCATAGATGAAGGAGTAGAAACCTACAGAAAATTCTACAGCGAAGAGGAAGAAAGGAAATACGGAGTTGTGGCGATTGAGGTGGAGCCAATAGAGGAGATAGAAAAAAAGGAAGGGACTTCAGCCTAGATATTTTTCCTTTATGTATTCTATGAAGTATCCTGGATTTATGCCTTCTCCGAAGCTTCTCTCGAGGAGTTCTTTTGGTGGATACATGCTTCCATATTTGTGCACTTTCTCCCTCAGCCATTCTCTTATCGGCGCAAATTCTCCGTTTGCGACCTTTTCGTAGAAGTCCGGGATGTCCTTAAGGATGTAGCTCCTAATCTGCGTTGCCAGGAGTGTTCCGATGCTGTAGGTGGGGAAGTAGCCAACGGTTCCGTGGGCCCAGTGAATATCTTGGAGAATTCCCTCTTTGTAGCTCTTTGGTCTTATGCCGAGAAGCCTCTCCATCTCTTCGTTCCAGAGCTCAGGTAAATCCTTGGCCTTGACTTCTTCGTTTACCATGAGCTTCTCAAGTTTGTATCTCAAGAGGATATGCAAGTTATAGGTAACTTCATCTGCCTCCACCCTTATGAAGTCCGGCCTGACTATGTTGAAGTAATTGTAAACGTCCTCTTCAGTGTATTTTGACATGAATGGGAGATTTTCCTTGAGGATTGGGTAAATTAACCCTGCAAATTCCCTGCTTCTTCCAATGATGTTCTCCCAAAATCTGCTCTGGCTCTCGTGGATTCCGAGGGAAACACCTCCGGCCACTGGGGAGAACATAAACCTCTCGTCCACCTGGAGCTCATAAAGTGCATGACCAAATTCGTGAACCACAGCTAAGAGGGTTCTCCTGAAATCAAAGCCCTCATATCTGGTTGTTATTCTAACGTCATGAATCCCAAACTCCGTCGTGAACGGATGAGGTGACACATCCAAGCGACCTCTTGTTCCTAAAGGATATCCCAAGAGCTCAAGAACCTTTAAATTAACCTTTTTCATGCTCTCAACGTCGTATTCCTCCTTCTCTAATGGATGCTCCCTGGGAATCTTGCCTTCCTCAAGTATTCTGTCCAGAATAGGTTTCAGCTCCTTTTCCAGCTTTTCAAATATGGGCTCCAAATCTCTTGTTCTCAGCCCCTCTTCATATAAATCAAGGAGGGCATCGTATGGATATTCCTCATAGCCGAGGTAATCTGCCGCCTTCTTTGCAAGCTCTATTATTTTATCAAGCCACGGCTCAAACTTCTTGAAGTCGTCCTTTTCCTTCGCCTCAGCCCATGCCATGGTTGCTCTGCTTCTAACTTCACTCAGCTCCCTAACGAACTCCGGTGGGAATGCCTTTGCTATTCTTATCTCCCTCTGCAGTACTCTAACGACTCCTCTCTCATAATCGTTTAACTCTTCCCCAGCTGCTTTCTCCACAAGCTCAACAAACTTTGGCTCCAGCATAAAACTATGGGCCAAAACTGAAAGCTCCCCCTGTGCTGTGCTTCTCTCGGTTATCCCCATTTTGGGCATGTTTACTTCCATATCCCACCCAAGAACGCTCTGAGCATGTCCAATTGCCCATATCTTCCTATAGTGGGCCAAAATCTGTTTTATGGTCTCGTTTTGGAATATCTCCTCAGCCATCTTTATTCACCTATGTGTATCTAAGTCCGCTACATTTTTAACTCTTTCGATATGCATCTTAACGCAAAAACTCGCTTGAAAACACCAAAGCTTTTTAGAAAACCAAGAAAAAAGGTATTGAGGATGCAAGATGAAAGCGGTAATTCTGGCGGCCGGGCTTGGAACTCGAATGGGAAAACTCAGCAAGGAAACTCCCAAGGGCCTAATAAAAGTTGCTGGAAGGGAGATACTTTACAGAACGATGAAAATTCTTGAAATGGAAGGAATTGACGAGTTTGTGATTGTTACCAATCCCTTATACAAGGAAAAGTTTGAGGGATTTTTAAGGAAAAACAACTTTAGATGTGATTAATGAGTTCCCAGAAAGGGGGAACGGATACAGCCTATATCTCGCCCGTCCATACGTCTCGGAAAGGTTTGTCGTAGTGATGAGCGATCACATCTATGAGGAAGCCTTTATTAGAGAAGCCTTGAAGGGTAAGGGGCTTGTAGTTGATAGGGAAGGGAAACTCACAAATACTGAAGAAGCTACAAAGGTGAAAATAGAAGATGGGAGGGTAGCAGATATTGGAAAAGCACTTGAAGAGTACGACGCTCTGATCGGAGAAAAAGAGAAGCTAGAGTTTTGGTCACAGTTTATCTGGTCCAAAAAGGTGAAAACCCTGGGAGATAAGTCATAAACATATTTGTTCATTGATGAATTTATATTCAACATAATGTTCTAATGTGAACATTACTGTTTAACCTCTTTCTTTTCTGCAAACTATTTTATTTTCGTCAAATTTTATAATTTGAAATGCGTAATCATATATTGATATTTGCTTGAGGTGTTGCTTTATGTTTGGGTATATGGGAAAAATATTGAGAGTTAACCTAACGACGGGAGAAATAAAAGTGGAAGAACTGAAGGAAGAAGACGCAAAGGAGTTCATCGGCGGTAGAGGCCTTGCAACAAAGATCCTTTTAGAGGAAATAGATCCAAAGGTTGATCCATTCAGCCCGGAGAATAAGTTAATCTTTGCCACGGGGCCCTTGACCGGAACAACTGCTCCAACTGGCGGTAGATACATGGTGGTTACAAAGTCTCCGCTAACGGGGTTCATAGCTTCAAGCAACTCAGGTGGCTTCTTTGGTGCAGAGCTGAAGTTTGCGGGTTATGATGCCTTGATTGTTGAGGGAAAGGCAGACCATCCGGTCTACATAAGCATAAAGGACGAAGATGTGGAGATCAAAGATGCCTCCCACCTCTGGGGTAAAAGAGTTGGAGAAACTACTGACAAGCTCCTTGAAGAGTTTGGGGACAAAAAGGCGAGGGTTGCTTGTATAGGCCCCGCTGGAGAGAAACTTGTAAAGTTTGCAAACATAATGAACGACAAACATAGAGCCGCTGGAAGAAGTGGTGTAGGAGCAGTAATGGGGAGCAAGAATTTGAAGGCTGTTGTAGTTAGGGGAACAAAGCAAGTAGAGCTCGCCGACAAAGAAAAGTTCATGAGCGTCGTTAAGGAGAAGATAAAGAAGATAAAGGAGAACCCAATTACGGGCGGAGGACTTCCACAGTATGGAACCGCAGTTCTGGTAAACATAATAAATGAAAACGGCCTTTATCCAACGAACAATTTCCAGACTGGAGTATTCAAGTATGCCTACGAGCAGAGCGGTGAGGCCTTAGCTGCAAAGTACCTGGTGAGAAACCACCCATGCTTTGCATGTCCAATTGGATGTGGAAGGGTCTCGTATCACCCGGCCATAGGAATTACCGAAGGTCCCGAATACGAAAGCATATGGGCCCTTGGTGCAACCTGTGGTATAAACGACCTGGCAAGCATAGTGATAGCGAACCACCTATGTGATGAGTTTGGCCTTGATACGATTTCAACAGGTGGAACTTTAGCGGCAGCTATGGAGCTTTATGAGAGGGGCATCATAAAGCAGGAAGAGCTTGGAGACGCACCGCCCTTGAGATTCGGTAACACTGAAGTGCTCCACTACTACATCGAGAAGATTGCGAAGAGAGAGGGCTTTGGGGACAAACTAGCTGAAGGAAGCTACCGCTTGGCTGAGAGCTACGGGCATCCAGAATACTCAATGAGCGTTAAAAAGCAGGAGCTCCCGGCATATGATCCCAGAGGAGCAGAAGGACACGGTGTAACTTATGCCACCTCCAACAGAGGTGGATGTCACGTTAGAGGTTACATGATCAGCCCAGAAATCCTCGGTGTTCCTGTAAAGCTTGATCCCCACGACGTAAGCGAAGAGAAGGCCAAGTGGGTTAAGATATTCCAAGACTTAACCGCAGTAATTGACTCCTCCGGCTTGTGCCTCTTCACGAGCTTTGCACTTGGAGCAGATGATTACTCCGAGATGCTGAATGCCGCAACGGGCTTTGAGTTTACGACTGATGAGTGGCTCAAGGCGGGAGAGAGAGTATGGAACATTGAGAGGATCTTCAACCTTAAAGCCGGTTTAGTCCCAGAAAAAGACGATACTTTGCCCAAGAGATTCTTGGAAGAGCCAATGCCTGAAGGACCCAACAAAGGACACGTGGTAAAACTCCACGAGATCCTTCCAAAATACTACAAGCTCAGGGGCTGGGACGAGAAAGGATACCCGACTGAGGAGAAGCTCAAGGAGCTTGGTTTGGACAAGTATTATTAACTTTTCTTCCATTATTTATTTTTGGGTGAGGAAAATGGTTAGGGTAAGGGTTTTTGCTACCCTTAGAGGGATTGTTGGAAAAAACGAACTGGAAGTTCAGGCTGATACGGTAGGGGAGCTTTTGGAAAAGCTCTATAACGAGTATCCTAAAATGAAAAAAGAGCTCGAAAAGGGAGCCGTTATCCTGGTTAACGGAAAAAACATCGAGCACCTTGAGAAACTTAACACCAAACTTAAAGACGAAGACGTGGTAAGCATATTCCCACCAGTCGGAGGCGGTTGAATGCACGAGTTTCACTGGGACAACGCTAAGATTCTGCTTCCTAAATCTCCGGATATGAAGTACCTCTACATTGAAATAACAAACCGCTGTAATCTAAGATGTGAGATGTGTTTTAAGCAGTACTGGGAGGATAAAGAAGGAGATATGGATTATGACCTTTTCTTGAAAATTCTGAGGGATGCGGAAGAGTTCCCCAACTTAAAGATGATTTACTTTGGTGGCATTGGCGAGCCCCTTGTACACCCTCGTTTTATGGATATGGTGAAGGAAGTGAAGAAGAGAGGATATGCGTTGGGAATTTCAACGAACGGCTTTCCCCTCACGGATAAACTTATTGAAGAGCTCGTGAAGCTCAGAGTTGATTTGATATACATCTCACTTGATGCAATCCCAACACAGCCAACAAAATTGGGTCACATAATGCCCAGCGTTACCGTTGAACGGCTCAAAAAGTTTGCCGAGATAAAGAAGAGGGAAAACACCGAGATTCCGCATGTTGGAGTTGAAGTAGTCTTGACAAAAGAGAACTACACACAAATGGCAGAGCTTGTGAAGTATCTCTCCAAGTTCAACATAGACGCACTGCTTTTCTCAAACCTAATGCCGATTACAGCGGAGCACGCCGAGATGATAATCTACGATGGAAGCGTCGATATAAGCAATGCACTCTCAAAACTTTACCCCCAGATATACCGTGGATTTCCAGTCAAAGTAGCGGAATTTAAACTTAGGAGTGAGAGACACTGTGACTTTGTTGAAAACAACGTTGCAGTTGTTAGATGGGATGGAGAGGTTGCACCTTGTTATCGCTTTCTCCATACATATCCGGAACACATTTTCGGAAGGGAGAAAAGGGTGGAAGCTTATTCCTTTGGCAATGTGAAAGAAAAATCCCTGAAAGAGATATGGACGGGCAGAGAATATACATGGTTCAGGTTTAGTGTTAGGAACTCTCTCTACCCCTCCTGCACAGATTGTCCCATTGTTGACGCGTGTGATTATGCCAAGGGCTCAAAAATGGACTGCTGGGGAAACGTGCCAAGCTGTGGGGATTGCTTGTGGGCAAGGAGAATAGTTCTCTGCCCGATTCCAAGAGAGGAGCATGGAAAGTTCTGGTGATCTTTCATTTAGCCTCATAAAATCTTTGAAAATATATTCGTTGGTAACGCACCTCTCTTCGATTTTATTTCATTGAGGTTCATAAATGTGCCAGAAAGTTTTAAATGCAACCATTGCTGGAACAGTAGGTATAGGAAACATAGCGGGTGTAGCGACTGCAATAGCTGCCGGAGGACCGGGTGCAATGTTCTGGATGTGGGTCACAGCTCTCGTTGGAATGGCAACTAGGTACTCGGAGGGACTTTTGGGAGTTGCCTTTAGAAGCAAGTTGCCAGATGGAACAATGATCGGTGGAACCTTCAACTTCTTGGAGAGAGGACTGGCAGAGGAGGAAATCTCACCAACTTTCAGGACAATAGCTGGGCTCTTAATAACCCTCTTTGCAATATTCATCGGCTATGAAGCCACAAAGCTAAGCGGGGGATTAATGGTACTCGCCGTCATAATAGCAATTCTCTTCCTTATACTGGCGCTATACCTATTAACGGGGCGCTCACTTCCAACCCTTGGCAAGACCCTCGCAATACTCTTCGCGTTATTTGCAGCGATTTCAGCATTTGGAATTGGAAACATGACACAGGCAAACTCTCTAGCACTGGGAATGAAGCAGGCGTTCAACGTTCCAACATGGATAACAGGTGTGTTCTTTGCTTTCATAACCTTCATAGTTATCGTTGGTGGAATTAAGAGAATCGGAGAAGTTGCAGAGGCTTTAGTTCCCTTTATGGCAATAGTCTACTTCATCTTTGCAATTGGTGTCTGGATTAAGTACGCCGGTCAGCTGCCATCTGCAATAGCCCTTATATTCAAAGATGCATTCACTGGAGAAGCCGTTGCCGGTGGTGCAGTGGGTACCGTAATAAGGTGGGGGGTGGCTAGAGGTCTGTTCTCCAACGAAGCTGGTTTGGGAACTGCTACATTCGTTCACGCTACAGCAAGAACAGATCATCCATCAAGACAGGCCCACGTGGCAATGCTTGGACCATTCATTGACACAATCCTGATATGTTCACTTACCGGTATTTCAATAGTTGCCACCGGGGCGTGGGAAACTGGAAAGACGAGCACTCCCCTAACCCAAGAGGCTTTCGCAAGGGCATTTGGACACATAGGTGAGATCATGGTTGTTATAGGCGTCATTCTCTTCGCGTACTCCACAGTGCTTGCATGGTCTTTCTACGGCAGACAGAACATTATGTACCTTGCAAAGTGGATTGAAGGGAATCCAGAGAAGTTCGCGAAGCTCTATCCAAGACTTCACCTGATCTACAACCTCCTCTTCGTAGTGTTCCTCTACATCGGTGCCACAACTGCCCTTGAAAACGTATGGACATTCTCAGACATGATGAACGGACTTATGGCAATACCAAACCTCGTTGGACTCATACTCTTGGCAACGGTTATCAAAAGGTACACCGACGAGTTCGTCTCTGCAAACCCATGATTTCTCTTTTTCTTTTTGACTTTTTATCGTTTTGTGAGGTGATTTAAGTGAAATATCCAAGACTAGTTGTTACTCCTCCGGGGCCAAAGGCCAGGGAACTCGTAGAGAGGGAGAAGAAGGTTATTTCACAAGGCTTAGGTGTTAAGCTTTTCCCCGTTGTCCCTGAGAGAGGTTACGGAGCTTTGATAGAGGATGTAGACGGCAATGTTTTTATAGACTTTCTTGCCGGAGCCGCTGCGGCTTCAACCGGTTATGCTCATCCCAAGTTAGTTAAAGAAGTTCAGGAACAGGTGGCAAAGATACAGCATTCGATGATCGGCTACACATACAGCAAAAGAGCGATAGAAGTTGCTGAAATTCTGGTCGAGAAAGCCCCAATAGAAAACCCAAAAATTCTCTTTGGTTTGAGTGGGAGTGATTCCATTGATCTGCTTATGAAAGTTGCCCGTTTTGCCACAAGAAAACCCTGGATAGTTGCCTTCATTGGGGCTTACCACGGCCAGACCTATGGAGCGACATCCGTTGCCGCCTTTCAAAGCTCACAGAAGAGGGGATTCTCACCATTAGTTCCAAATGTTGTCTGGATTCCATATCCCAACCCTTATAGAAACCCGTGGAGGATAGACGGCTATGAAGAGCCTAACGAGCTGATAAACGCCTTTTTGGACTATCTGGAGAATTACGTTTTTGCCCATGTGGTGCCTCCGGATGAGGTAAGCGTTCTTTTAGCTGAGCCCATTCAGGGAGACGCTGGAATCGTTGTTCCACCAGAGAACTTCTTCAAAGAGCTCAAAAAAGTACTAGACGAATATGGGATTCTCTTGGCAATGGATGAAGTGCAGACAGGAATTGGAAGAACCGGAAAGTGGTTTGCAAGTGAGTGGTTTGGTGTTGAGCCAGACTTTATATCCTTTGGAAAGGGTGTGGCAAGTGGAATGGGGCTCAGTGGAGTAATTGGAAAGGCTGAGCTCATGGAGATGACAAGCGGTTCTGCTCTGCTCACACCTGCCGCCAATCCCGTTATTTCAGCGGCAGCATATGCAACGCTCAGAATAATAGAGGAGGAAAACCTCTTAGAAAACGCACTGAAGGTTGGGGACTTCATAAAGAAGCGCTTGCTTGAAATGAAGGATAGCTACGATGTCATTGGAGACGTTAGGGGCAAGGGCTTGATGATAGGCGTGGAGATAGTGAAACTCAACACCAAGATTCCAGACCCAGAGTTAACCGGAAAAATCTGTTGGAGGGCATTTGAGCTTGGCTTAATTTTGCCGAGCTACGGCATGTTCGGAAACGTCATAAGAATAACGCCACCGCTTGTAATAACGGAAGAGATTGCCGAAAAAGGACTGGAGATTATGGAGCAGGCATTAAAAGATGCTCTCGCTGGAAAGGTGAAGCACAAAACCGTTACGTGGCACTAGTTCTCTTCTTTTTAACACCTTTTGTTTGAAACGCCACCATTTATAAACTTCCTCGCTTAGAGTTTTTCGGTGAAGATCATGCACGAATGGGCGCTTGCTGATGGTATAGTTAGGACTGCAATTGAATTTGCAAGGCAGCATGGGAAAGACAAGGTTCTGGGCATGAGGATTGTTCTCGGAGAACTGCAGGACGTTAATCAGGAGATACTTGAGTTTGCCATCAACGAAATAAAAAAGGGAACGATTGCAGAGGAGGCGGAGATTGAGTTTGTTATTGAGGAGGCTGAGTTTAAGTGCAGAAACTGTGGAAACGAGTGGAAGCTCAAAGATGTCAAAGGGGGTTTTGACGAGAGGATAAAAGAGGATATCCACTTTATTCCAGAGGTGGTTCATGCTTTCCTTGCCTGTCCAAAATGTGGGAGCAGGGACTTCGAGGTTACAAGGGGGAGAGGAGTTTATCTGGCAGCAATAAAGGTTGAGGGTGATGAGGAGTGATTGACCCGAGGATAAAGGCAGTTGAGGCCAGGCTTGAAAAAGTCAAGAGAATAATCCCCGTAGTGAGCGGCAAAGGAGGAGTGGGAAAATCAATGATATCAACTACTCTGGCCTTAGTTTTGGCTAAGAAAGGTTATAAAGTTGGCCTTCTCGATCTGGACTTCCATGGGGCAAGTGACCACGTCATACTGGGTTTTGAGCCCAAGGAGTTTCCCGAAGAGGACAGAGGCGTTGTTCCCCCGGAAGTGCATGGGATTAAGTTCATGAGCATAGTGTATTACTCCGAAGATAAGCCCACTCCATTGAGAGGAATGGAAATAAGCGACGCCCTGATAGAGCTTTTAGCAATAACAAGATGGGATGAGCTTGATTTCCTCATAATTGACATGCCCCCCGGAATGGGGGATCAATTTTTGGACGTCTTGAGGTTCCTCAAAAGGGGCGAGTTTCTGGTTGTGGCAACACCTTCAAAGCTTGCCATAAACGTTGTTAAAAAGCTCCTTGAGCTTTTGAAAGAGCAGAACCTCAAAATAATTGGCATGGTGGAGAATATGAAGCTCGATGAAGAGAAGGACATTGAGAACCTCGCCAGAGAATTTGGTGTGCATTATCTTGTCGGCATTCCACTCTACAGAGACCTTGATGAAAAGATAGGCAACGTGGGAGAGCTTTTTAATACTGAATTTGCCAAAAAGGTTGAAAAAATTGCAGAGTCTCTTTAAATTTCAATTTTTGGTGATAATTATGGAGGAGTTTTTGAAAGGGGCAAAAAAGGTTGTTGTATGTGGCATCGGAAATGACCTCAGGGGAGACGATGCTTTTGGAGTTTACGTTGTGGAAATGCTAAAGAAAAGGGTTTCAAACCCAAAGGTGGTGTTTTTAAACTGTGGCGAAATGCCCGAGAGCTATGCCGGGAAGATAATAAGGGAAAACCCCACTCATGTGATTTTTATAGATGCGGTGCACTTTGAAGGAAAGCCGGGCGAGATAGCTTTAGCAGACCCTGAAGGAACACTTGGAGAGGCTTTTTCAACTCACAGAATGCCTTTAAAGCTTCTGGTTAGCTATCTAAAAGAACACATAAACGCAAAGTTCATTCTCATCGGTGCCCAACCAAAGCAGACTGGACTTTTTGTTGAGATGAGCGAGGAGCTTAAGGAAAGTGCAGAAAGGCTTGTTGGTATTTTAGAGAGAATTTTAGCCGAAATTTAAGACCTTAGCAGGCAAGAACTTCTATTTTTTAGTCCCTTATTAAGAAAAGGGGCTCAGTTACGGGTCCAGCTCATCATATTCAGCCGGGGAGACCTTATGGTCATCATTGCCATGTTATTTGTGAGGTTAAGAAGAATCATACCGTAGAGGTGTTTTTGAAGAACTTGTGGCGGGCCCGCCGGGATTCGAACCCGGGACCTCCGGCTTAGAAGGCCGGCGCCCTATCCTGCTAGGCTACGGGCCCTCGGAGTTTATTGGGCCTGATTGCATTTATAAACCTTACGGTTTTTGGAAATTTAAAAGGAAAGGGAGCCCTTATGGATAAATCCTCGAAGGTGTTCTCGGAAAGAGCGTTGCCCATCTGATGTGGTCGAGCTTTAGCACCCATGTAACGAGCCTCTCCAGCCCAAGTCCAAAGCCACTGTGCGGGACGCTTCCATACCTCCTAAGGTCGAGATACCACTCGTAGTTCTTGGGGTCCATGCCTTCCTCAATTATTCTCTGCACAAGCTTGCTGTAGTCATCTTCCCTCTGACTTCCCCCGATGATCTCACCGTATCCTTCAGGTGCAAGCATATCGGCAGCTAGAACTTTTCTCGGGTCTTCAGGGTCTTCCTTCATGTAGAATGCTTTGATATGCTTGGGGTAGCCATACACAAAGAACGGCCTATCAAATTCCTCCGTTAAAACCCTCTCCTCATCTGCCCCCATATCTTCGCCCCATTCTATCTTAACCCCCTTGCTCTGGAGGATATCTATCGCTTCATCATAGCTTATCCTTGGGAACGGGGGCTCTGTGTTTTTAAGGGTTGTGAGATCCTTCCTAAACCTTTCAATCTCCTTTTTTCTGAGCTCAAGAGTGCGCTGCACCATATAGCTTACAAGCTCCTCCTCAACCTTCATTATGTCCCATAGATCCATCCAAGCTGCCTCAAGCTCAAGATGCCAGTATTCAGTTAGGTGCCTTCTTGTTCTGCTCTTTTCGGCCCTAAAGCTTGGAGTTAAGCTCCACACCTTCTCAAGTCCGAATATTGCTGCCTCAAGGTAAAGCTGAGCTGACTGGCTGAGGTAGGCTTCCCTATCAAAGTACTTCAGCTTGAAAAGGGTTGAACCACCTTCAACTGCCCCAGTGACTAAGATTGGGGGGAACACCTCATACCATCCATCTTGAAGGAGCCACTCCCTTGCCGCCTGCATTAACGTGCCTTTAACTTTCATGATATCGGCTACCTTAGGTGAACGGAGATGGAGATGTCTCACATCGAGCAAAAACTCATCGCTTGCGTCTTTCGTTATCGGGAAGAACTCAACGTTTTGAATGATTTCTATCTTATCAGCCTGAATCTCCACTCCAGTGGGGGCCCTTGGATCAACCCTAACAGTCCCCCCGATTATTACGCTTGACTCTATTCCAACCTGCTTTGCCTTCTCATAGGCCTCTTCGCCAAGCTCTTTTGTGAAGACTGTTTGTATTATGCCGCTTGAATCCCTAAGGACTATGAAAACCTTCTTACCTACTTCTCTCTTTCTATAGACCCATCCAGCAAGCCTTACCCTTTCTCCTTCCATTTTAGGCTTTACATCTGCACAATAAACCTTCTCGATCATCGTAAAACACCTCCAATCTTGCTTGAGTTTTTAATCTTGGCTTTATTAATTTATCCCAGAAGAGTCAATTATTCCAGAGAAATTTTGCAAGGAACCTTTTGCCTTTAACCTCAAATACCACTGGCATGGCTATCACGTCCTTAGAATGCGGATGAATATTTAAATTCTTTGCCTCTTCTTTTGCCATTTTGCCATAGGGTTTAAATAATCCAAGCATCATAAAGTTAATCCCATGGGGTGGTAAGAGTGAAGGCAATCATAGCCGATTATGCCCTTGATGTCGAGGGGATTAAAAGGAACGTTGCCGTTCTTATAGAAAAAGATAAGATAGTCGGAGTTGTTCCGCATGAGAGCCTAAGGGACTTTGGCGTTGATGAAACCTTTGGGGGAAGTGGGTATCTTCTCATACCCGGGCTTGTCAATGCTCATACCCACGTTGCAATGAACAAATTCAGGGGATTTGGCGATGACATGCCTCTCGACAGGTGGCTTAAGGAGGTAATATGGCCAATGGAGAAGGAATGGACTGAGGAGGAAATCTACAAATGGGCTCTGATAGGAATCGCTGAGGCAGTAGCAAACGGTTCAACTGTAATAAACGACCACTACTTTTTTGCATGGAAAATAGCGGAAGCTGCTGAAAAGCTGGGCGTTAGGGCTTTTATCGGACAGACGATGATGGATCTTGTTGAGATGTCCATAGCGGGGCCTGAACTGGGGTTTAAATTCTTCAAAAGATGGAAAAAAAGTGACCTTGTGAGAGCAACGCTTGCCCCCCACGCGACAGATACAGTTTCGAGAGACCTGCTGATGGAAGTTAAAGAGGTCGCAGAAAAGGAAAGTGGAATAATCCATATGCACGTCTCCCAGAGCAAAGAGGAAGTCCTTCGGGTCAAGAAAAGGGAAAAGATGCTACCGGTTGAGTATCTAAAGGAGTTGGAAATGCTGGGAGAGAATTTCATGGGGGTTCATGGAGTTTATCTTTCAAAAGACGAAGTTAAAATTTATGCAGAGAGCGGTGCAACCCTTGTTCACTGTCCTACAAGTTTGGCGAAGCTCGAAGGGGAAATTGGCCCTATAATAGACCTGTGGAAGCTCGGTGGAAGAATCGCCCTCGGAAACGACTGCGCAGTTTCCAACAACTCCCTTGACATGATCCTCGAAATGAAGTTCGCGGCAATACTCAACAAAGTGAAAGCAAGGAATCCCACAAAACCAACTGCGAAGGAGGTGTTTTACTGGGCAACCGTTGGAGGAGCCGAAGCGTTGGGGTTAAAGGCCGGTCTCATAAAAGAGGGCTATCTGGCGGACTTAGTTCTGATAGACACAAAGAAGCTCCATTTCCTGCCGAGGGAAAACGTTCTTTCGCACATTGTCTACTCGGCAAAGGGGAGCGATGTGGAGAAGGTCTTTGTTGGAGGGGAGCTTATATACGATCAAGGGAGATTCCTAAAAACCAATGAAATTGAGGAGCTGCTTGCCTTAGAATAGTTTATCAAGGAAGATATTGACGTAAGCTATTACATGCGAGGTTAGATAGCTCCTTTTTCCTACACTAACCTTTTCCGCTATTCCTTCAAGAAAAGCTTCATCCTCTTTTGTTAGCCCTTCGTGATCTCCAAGAACAAAGGCAACGTTGCCTTTGAAGTTTACCCTCTCGATCGGCTTCCCTTCTTCGTGAAGGTAATAGAGGGCTGAATTCTTAATGGTTTTCCTTATGATATCTTCAAACCTTAGATTGCTCACATAAACTCCCGGAAGGACGGGGTACTCTTTTGTTGGCTCTTTTATGCCCTCGCCAACTTTTAGGGCTTTTATTATTATCTTGGCAAGGCTCATTTCGTCGGGATTTATTGTCTTGGGCTTGATTTCACTCCCCTCAAATCTGATGGTCTTTGGAGGATCAGGGGGTCCGTTGAGGTTGAGCCATACTCTAACATCCTTCCTAAACCCATGAGAGAGGAGAAACGCTGAATTTAAGGCTCTACAAAGTAAATCAATCCTCCCACTCGTCCCCGGAAGGTCTTTCAGGCTGAAATCAGCCCTTGTACGGGCTTTATTGGCCTTTATTATGAATGTCCTCACGGGGGACACCTAAACGCAAGAAGAAAAGGGAAGTTAAAAAGGTTCACTCTAAAGCTTGGAGAAGCTTTTCGAGGAACATTTTTTCTGGGTAAGCACCCTCGAATGAAACCTTGTCCTCGCCGTTGACCCTTATTACAACCTTTGGAACTGCCATGACGCTGTACTGGTCGGCCCACTCGGGGAATTCTATTGCCTCAATCATGTCTCCAAGGATTTTGCCTTTTCCTGCAAGTGAGTTCTCAATTGCAAACTTGTGTGCCATTCTAACGGCCATTGGACAGTAGGGGCAGGTTGGGGTTACAAAGACGTATATTTCGACGTCTTGGTCAATGTTTCTTACTGCTTCTTTAGTGTCCTTCATGAGGTCGGTTTCGCCTTTTGAAACGTCGACGATGTCCTCTAAGAACGCTCCAAATTCATGCCCTGCCGGAATACCAAAGTACCTAACTCCAAGGTCTTTCCCATCTTGGGTTATTATGGTTACTGGGGCTTTATCGATTCTGTACTTCTCGGCAAGCTCTTTTTCACTGTCAAAGTCGTGCACTTCATAGCTTATAAGGTCGCTAAGCTCGCTAATTTCTTCAACAAGCTGTTTCAGCTGGTCACAATATTGGCAGTGCTCTTTCCCTGTGAAGACTATGATCTTGACTGGATTAACGAGCTTTGAAAAGAACTCCTCCTTAATTATCTTCTTATCCCCATCACTAATAAGCGCCATCTCCATACACCCCCAATCAGTTTCAAACTAAAGCTTTTTAACCTTTGGATGCAACATATCTACGGAAACTTTACAAATTTAGAGTTTTCAACCAAAGGTTAGGATGACGGTATATAAACTTTACGATACAGATTTGGGTAGGTGGGTAACATGTCTGAACCAGATATATTTTACATCTTGGGGAACAAGGTGAGGAGGGACTTGCTCAGCCACTTGACATGTACCGAATGCTACTTCAGCCTGCTCAGCAGCAAGGTTAACGTTTCATCTACTGCCGTCTCAAAACACCTGAAAATAATGGAAAGAGAAGGGGTTCTGAAGTCTTATGAAAAAGAGGAAGGATTTATTGGGCCCACGCGAAAATATTACTCCATAGCTGTTTCAAAAACGTTTCTTGTAACTGTCACCCCTAATATATTCTGGTATAAAAGCCTGGACTTAGATTCTCCGGAGAGATTTGAAAGATTTGAAATCAGGCTTGATGAGCTTAACAAATCCCCAAAAAGCTTACACTCTATGGTGACGGCTCTTATAGATGCAAACAAAAAGTTGGATCAGATAATAGAGGCTTTGAGAATTATTGAGAGCTACAGAAACAATCTCATGAAGAACATCAAAGAGAGGTATTTGAAAGAAATCGGCGACATGACCCAGCTTGCCATACTCCATTATCTGCTCCTCTATAGAAAAGCAACGGTAGAGCAATTGAGCGACATTCTAAACCTCAAAGAGAGGGAAATTAAGGAAAAGGCCGAAGAACTCTCAAGGGTAATACCGCTGAACATAAGAGAAAACCTTATAGAAATTGATGAGGATGAACTAATGAAAAAAGAAGCAAAATGAGGGGATTGCCATGCCGGAGAAAATCAGAATCATCGTAAACGAAGATAGATGTTACCTTTGCGGTGGCTGTGCAGGTGTTTGCCCTGCCCTTGCAATAAGGGTTTCATCTTCGAAATGGGAATTTTTCCAAGATAAGTGCATTTCTTGCAGGATATGTATAAACGCGTGTCCCGTAGGGGCTTTAAGTGCAGAACCTCTGGAGGGAGAGCTATGAGATACGACGTTGTTGTTGTCGGCTCTGGAATAGCGGGCCCAATAGTCGCCAGAAACGTTGCCAAAGAAGGGTACTCGGTTCTTCTCATAGACAAAAAACCAGCCATAGGTGCCCCAAAGCAGTGTGCCGAGGGGATTAACATAAAAGTTTTCGAGAAGTACGATATTCCATATGACAGGAGATTCATAAACCGTGAGATTTATGGGGCAAAACTGTATTCTCCCAGTGGTTACGAGCTTGAAATAAGATACAAAGATGTGAGCGGAGTTATTTTGGAAAGAAAGGTATTTGATAAAATGCTGGCTTTTTATGCCGCAAGGGCTGGGGCCGATGTACTTGCCAGAACTGAAGCCCTCGACGTTATCAGGGAAAATGGAGCCATAAAGGGCATAAAAGCAAAACACGAAGGCGAGCTTCTTGAGATATACGCTGATGTTATTGTGGCAGCGGATGGCGTTGAAAGCACCATAGCGAGGAAAGCCGGAATAAACACCTACGCTCCTCCGCATGAGTTCGACTCCGCATATGAGTACGAAATGCTCATCGAGGGATTTGATCCGGACATGATCCATCTGTGGTTTGGAAATGAAATAGCGCCGAGAGGTTATGTATGGGTCTTTCCAAAAGATGAGGACAGGGCTAACGTTGGGATAGGTATAAACTCCGATAACCCAAGGACAGCCAAGTACTACCTCGACAAGTGGCTCGAAGAAAATAAGGTTCCGGCAAAGAAGCTCCTTGAAATAAACGTAGGTGTTGTTCCCGTTGGAGGGTTTGTAAAAGAACTTGCTAAAGACAACGTGGTCGTTGTGGGAGATGCCGCTAGACAGGTAAATCCCATCCATGGCGGTGGAATGGCGGAGGCCATGGAAGCTGGCACAATAGCAAGCAAGTGGATAGTAAAGGCACTTGAAGAGGAGAATCTCGAGCTTCTAAAGAACTACACAAGAGAATGGTGGGAAAAAGACGGTAAAAGGCTCGAGAGGGTTCTTAAAATCAGAAAAGCCGTGGAGAAGTTGACTGATGAAGACTTGGACGTGTTTATTCAAGTGCTAAGTGGAGCAGATGCAGAGAAAATTGCAGGTGGGGATTACTTAGAGGTCATAAAAGCCCTCCTCAAACATCCAAAAGTGCTCATGAGCAAAAGAAGGATGGCACTCCTCAAGGAACTCCTGTGATTCTAACTTTTAAGTTATAACCTCTAACTTTTACCTTTTTCCCGATTTTTGTGGCATTTCATGTCAAGACACACTTCATATTCCCTGTTGTGCTCCTTGATCTTTACTATTGGAACATTTCCGCACTCAGGGCATGTTTTTCCCGTTGGAATTATCTCGCCCCTTTGGAGAAGGGGATAAGTAACGTCACAGTTGGGCCAGTTGGAGCAGCCCACAAACCTTTTTCCTGTTTTTCTATTATATTTCACCACCAAGTCGCCGCCGCATTTGGGACACTTTCCCACTATTATTGTCTCCATAGATTTTTTCTTTTCAAGGGACTTTTTGATGCTCTCTTCTTCTTCGGCGGTTAGTTCTTTTGTATCGGCGCTTTTCTTATTCTTTTTGTTTTTCTGGCTCTCTAAAAACGTTTCCAGAAGTTTTCTCCCTATTTCCTCCTCTTTCTTTTTGAACTCCTTTAGAATTCTTACTAAGGCCTCCTTGGATTCCTCAATGACCTTCTCCCTGCTTATTTTGTTCTGCATTATCTGTTCCATTTTTTCTTCGAACTCCCTCGTTAGTTCAACGCTTACTATATCAGGGACATTGTTTTCCAAGGCTTCTATCACCTTCATGCCGAGAGGGGTCACCTTTATCTGTTTCTTACCCTCTATGTACCCCCTTGAGTATAATGTCTCCAGGATTTGAGCCCTCGTGGCCTTGGTTCCAATGCCCAGGTCTTCCATTTTTTTAATAACGCTTGCTGGAGAATACCTTGCCGGAGGTTTGGTTTTCTTCTTCTCCCTCTTTATCTGAATAACTTTTATTCGCTCTCCTTCCTCGAACTTTGGAAGCAGAACTTCATCAAATTTAACGTACTTGCCGTAAATCTTCAGCCATCCCTCTTTAACTGTTCTCGAACCACTGAGGATAAAGCGGTGGCTGTTTGAGTTTATGATTACTTTCATACTCTCCCTTACGGCAGGATCGGCAAATGCAGCTAGGAATCTTCTAACTATCAAATCGTAGAGATTTTGCTCATCTTTGCTTAGCTCTCCAGGTTTAGGTAGCTCACCGGTGGGATATATTGCCGGATGAGCAGGATCATCTTTTTTGCCTTCTACGGGTTTTAAAACTCCCTTACCTAAAAGTTCATGGGCATGGGGCTTGTAATCCGGAATTTTGGCAAGGTTGTTGATAATCGATTCATAGTTCAAGTTTTTTGGAAGCTTTTGGGACGAGGTCCTCGGGTATGAGATGAGGGCTTTTTCATACAGGCTTTGTGCTATGTCGAGGGTCTTCTTTGGGCTGTAACCGAAGGCAGAGTAAGCTTCCCTTTGGAGTGTTCCAAGGTCAAAGGGATGGGGAGGGTTTCTCTGCTGCTGTTTTATCTCCACTTTCTCCACAAAAGCGGGTCCCCGTTTGGCCTCCTCCACTATCTTTTTGGCCTCTTCCTCATCAAGAATGCGATCTTTTTCATAGATGGCTATGTACTGCTGGCCGTTTTTTTCGAGAATCATTTTTATGACCCAGTAGGGCGTGGGGACGAAATTTGCTATTTCCCTTTCCCTCTCAACTAAAAACTTTAACGTTGGTCCTTGAACTCTACCGGTGGAGAGGATTATCCATCTGCCGGCGGCTTTTCTTAGGGCCGAGCTCAATGCCCTTGAAAGGTTAACCCCCCAGTACCAGTCAAGTACATGCCTTGCTATTCCAGCATCTGCCATTCCAAAGTTAATCGTAGGTTCCAGGTTGTACCACGCCTTTAGCAGATCTTTTTTAGTTAAGGCTGAGAATTTCATTCTCTTGGCTTTTGAAGGATCAACGCCACAGGCATATTTTAACGCCGTATACCCTATTACCTCACCTTCGGTATCGTAGTCACACGCAACGACAAACTCATCCGCTCTCTTTGCAAGCTCTCTAAGGGCTTTTATGTAATCCTTAGCGTAGCTTTTTCCCTTCTCAGCGACATAAACGGGAACCCATTCCACATCAAAAACCGGGTAGCCGTAAGTTTTCTCCTTCGGAGCGAGAGAGAAGAGGTGTCCAACGGCTGGAGCAACTATTATTTTTTTCCCATCTCTGGTTAGCTCGTAATATGGGACTTTACCAATGGTCTTCCTTATGGGCTTCTTCTCGGCAAGGGCATAGGCTATTTTTCTGGCTACATTGGGCTTCTCTGCAATTATGAGTGTAGTCATGATATCCCTCTCAATTCCTTTGAAGGGTGATATAAGAATTTTTTGGGAATTGTGGGCCGGCAACGAGGCCCGCGTTCACTTTTCGCGCGGGTGAATGCACCGGCCCTGTGGGCTCGGCGTGAGCACGCTCCGCTCATAGAGCCCGATACCTTGCGGAGGCGGGTTTGACCGAGCCCATGCGAGGAGACTAATTGTCCCCCCGCTGTCGGCATTCTAAGATATGAATGGAAGGTTAAATTCTTTACGCTGTTGTTATTAAAATCACACCAGCAACGGCCAGTACCAGTCCCAGGATTATCTTGGCGTTTGGCGGCTCTTTTAGAACTGCTATCGCAAGAAGAGAAGATATAATGGGATTTACAGCACTTACCGGGGCAGAGATTTGGGAGCCGACTAGGCTTACAGACTTAACGAATGTGTATTGCCCAATTATCAATCCAAGCAAAGCTGCTCCCGAAAGTACCGCAACTTCCCTCCGCGTAATTTCCCTTAGTTCCTTCGAGTATTTGGGCAAAAACACACTAATACCAAATGCGGCGAATATCATTCTAATGCCAGCTAAAGAGAGAGGAGAGACTTGAGAAGAAAGAAAATCGAGCAGTGTTATTGCAATGCTCCACGAAATGGGTGCTAAAAGGGCGAATACAAACCCCTTGGTATCTAGGTGCTCTTCAATCTCTCCCTTTCTGACGATGACAATTGCCAAAAATACGAGAAATGCCCCAATGATTATCTGAGCGTTTATACTCCTCCCTAAAAACAACCAGGCCCATAATATAGTCCAAAGGGGATAGGAGGAGGTTATGGGCACTGTTCTTGATACCCCCATCAACCTGAGGGCATTAAAGTAGAAGTAATCCCCTATTACAAAGCCAAACTGGCCGGAGATGAATGCAATCAAGAGAATCTGCCAGTTAAGGGAAGCTATCTCATAGTATCTCCCAGTAAACAAAAACAAACAAGCGTAAAAAAGTGCCGTGATATAGAGCCTAACTATATTAACGGTGACCGCACTCTTGTTTTTCATTCCAATTTTCACTAGAACTGAAGCAGTTCCCCATCCAAATGCCGAAATAAGTGCGAGTAATGCTCCGAGTAGGGTGTTCATGTTTAGAGGAGAGACCACTTAACTTAAAAACTTAACGTTTCGAAAATTATCTTAGCTCCCACACCATAGAACTTAAAAATCCCGGAGGTTAAAAATAAAGTAGTGATGAGCTCGGCAAATCTGAGCGTTGCTATGATGACGATCTTGAGTGCTGATCTCATCTGACCCTAATTTCGGTGTTTCTGAGCTTTATTGGGATGTTATGTTCTGCCGATACTTCTCTTATCACCTTTTCCAGGGTTATCATGATATCCTCACGTACCCTTTCGTCGGAGACAATTCCTAGCAGTGCGCTTCTTTTGTCAAAACTTGCTTCAAGATCAACAAGTACTGTTCCATCTTTAAACTCCCAATCAAGGTTCATCCATCTAAATACTGAATTTGGAAGCCCTATGAATTCTCTCTGCAGTCTCTTCCGCATGTCTTCCATTGCCGGTTCCACTTTGTTCTTTAACAAGGCCTCTTCAGCTTCCTTCTTCTTCTCTTCAGTTATGTAAGAGAGTTCCTCCACTCCAGCTTCTTTGAGGAGTTTTTCTATCTCTTTTTCCAGCTCTTCTTTTTTGCTCATTATCTCCTTGGCCTTGCTTGAAACTTCCTCCCCCTCCAGATAAAGCTCCACTTTGTGGACGGTCACATACTTTTTCAACGCCCTTCCGATTTCCCTTGCGTGATTCCGTAGAATTCTATTAACAACAACCTCCGCTTCCTCTTTACTAATTCCGGAAGCTTTTCCCCAGAGCATCAGGTTAATTTCATGCTCGCTTCTCCCCTTTACGTCCAGGAGCATCTTCTCGATATCAATGCCTGCACTTTGAATGTCCTTGAAGATCACTCTGGCGTAGGTGGAAAAGTAAGGCTTGACACTCTCATGTGCTTCCACTATTATGTTGCTTTCAACTTTGCGTGGGATGACAACCTCCCTTTTCTCTTCTTCCTCTTCTTCTGACTCTCCAGGAGCAGTTATTTTTGCTTGAGCGTTGCTTAAGATTGGCTTAAGTCCTGCCTTTCTCCAGACTATCGGAAGGTGCTTGTTGACGAAGTATAATACCCTTCTCTCTAAGATTTCCCTTGGGCCCTTGTCCCTCTCACTTGTTCCATGGATGTTTACGTGAAGATAGATTACTCCGGAGCCCACTTCCCCAGTTATCCCAACTCTCTCTACAGAAACTCCGTCTAAGCTTTTTATCTCCTTTAGAATCTCTTCAGCGTATTCTTGAAGAACCGGCTTGAAGATTTCCCCTCCCACCACTTTAATCTCAATTTCTGTGGCACTGGGTTTCTTTTCAATTTTTGGGACTTTTTTGAGGGGTTCCTCCTTTTTTGGAGGGACTTCTTTTTTAACCTCCTCCTGTATCTTCACTTGAGGTTTTGCTTTTGTTTCCTCTTTTTTTCTCTCAAGGGCTTTCTCTAGCAATTTCTCTTTTTCTAGTACTTCGGCACTTCCGATTTTGTTCTCCCCAAAGATTTTTTCAAGCTCAACCTTTGGAGTCGAATTGTAGATTTCCAAGTTGTCAGTTATTGAGAGCTTCAAGGATACCTCATCAAGCCCATACAAATCCACTACGAGAGGATAGTCTATTATTCTCTTCAGAGTTTCAATGCTATCGCTTCCGATTAATTTTTTCTTGGAGTTTAGGAGGTCTATCTGAGCCGCCAGGAGTTTTTTCCTATCAAGCAAAACTGTGACATAGTACTTTTCTTTTTCATCCTTTGTGAACATCTTCAGGAATAACCCGCTAAACTCCGAATTGGAGAAGGCATTGTAAATTAAATCAAGCAGTTCTTGTTTTTTGGTGCATACGACATTTTCTTCCAGTGGTGTGATATTTGGAAGCTGCATCTCTACCACCATTAGATATATATATCAAAAGCTGAATAAAGGTTTAGGGAACCACCTTAATTAAAGTCCATCTGAGCATATATTTAAACATTATTGTCCTCATAAGGTGAACACCATGAGAGTTTTAATACTCGGGGGAGGAACGATAGGGAGAAGTATTGCGCAGGTGCTTAGAGGTGAATTTGACATTGTCATTGTAGAACAGGACGAGATTAGGGCAAAGTCTCTCAGTGAAAGCGGATTTCACGTTATTCATGGCGATTTCTCTTATACTGCGTCTTTGCTGAAGGCGGGCATTAATAAAACGGACCTTGTCATAATAACCACAATGGACATAGGTAAGATAAAGAGAACAATACAGACAATTAAAAACAACAACCCAGAAGTGCCGATTTTGGTTCTTCTCCCCGATAATATAACCGCTGAAGAGCTAACATCTCAGATAAAGGAAGAATTTGAAAATGAAGTCAAAATAGATTATGCAATCTCTCCAAGAGAAGCAATAATCAAGGCAATTGTTGAAATGGTAGAAGATATTGGAAAAAGGAAAAATGCCATTTTACTCGCCAAGAAACTCTCAGAGATAAAACAAAAGACGGATTCACTCTTAATAGTAATGCACGATAATCCCGATCCAGATGCAATGGCCAGTGCCGCCGCCCTACAAGTTATCGCCCAAAACATGGGGTTAAAGACGACTATTGTTTATGGGGGAGAAATAACACACCATGAAAACAGGGCTTTTGTAAACCTTCTCGGGCTGGATATGAGGAAGGTTTCTCCGGGTTCTTACGAAATTAAAAGATATTCTGCCATAGCGTTAGTTGATTGTCAGCCAAATGGAAATGTGGGCATTTTAGACAATGAGGATCTTAAGAAAGTGGAGATACTCGTTGATCACCATCAGCTTCTTCAAAATCTGGAAGAAAGGCTTCCCAAAAATGCATTTTTTGATGTTAGACCGGAAGTAAACGCTACATCCTCGATAATGGTGGAATACTTAAAACACCTCAACATAGAGGTCAATGAGATACTCGGCACCAGCCTTTTCTATGGCATCTACATAGACACAAAGAAGTTCTCAAAGCTTAACCATATCGATCTCGAGGCACTGGCCTTTTTGGCAGGAAAAGTGGATTATGACATCTTGGAGAAGATAGAATCCCCGGACATCTCTACTGAAACCGCAGAGATCTTAGCTAGGGCAATACTGAACAGAAAAATGTACAAGAACATCGTTATCTCAAACGTGGGCTTTATAACCAACAGAGATGCCATTCCCGAATCTGCAGACTTTCTACTTAGGCTGGAGGGGGTTAATACCGTTTTAGTCTTTGGAATAGTTGATGATAGGATTGAAATCTCTGCCAGAACAAGAGATGTGAGGATAAACGTTGGCAAGGTTCTAAAGGAGGCTTTTGGAGACATAGGCAGCGGGGGAGGGCATCCGCAATCAGGGGGGGCAAGAATTCCATTGGGGATATTTAAACTCGCCAAAGATAAGGATTCTCTCTTAAAATTGGTAGAAGAGGCGATAACGGAGAAATTCCTGGAGGCATTGAACGCTAAAGAGGGCTAGTCCTTCTTTGCTTCTATCAATATTATGTCTCCTATTGCGGTCACTCTTTCGTAGGGAATTCCAACTTTTTCTCCCGGAAGTCCAAGCGCCAGTATTCTTCCTTCTCCCTTGTCAATCTCTATCAGCACTTCATCAACGTAACCGATGTAATATCCTCTTGTGTTGTATATCTGCTTCCCATAAAGCTTCGACAGCCTCACTAACATATTGCTCACCATTTAAAATTGGGAGTTTCTCCTTTTAAATTTTCTTACTCATCCTTGCGGTGTTTTCAAGGAAAGATTTGAGGAAAATGACCACAGTTGCAATAACAGTTCCAGCAACCCCAACGAGCACAATACTTACTGCCGATCCTTCAATTTCCGAGATTGTGGAGTTCATGAAAAGTAAATTTGCGAGTATGAATCCACCGAAATAAGCAAAAGGAACTATTGATACGTCAAGCGTGCTTTCCGCAGAAACAAGCCCCATAACAAACACAACAGCCACCAAAAGGGAGAAAGAGTAAAGCATGGAAAACTCCACTTTAAGCCAGAGGGTATAAAGGATGAGGGTTAAGAAAAACCCTACAAGGAAGGCATATCCACTTGCTCTTACTTTCCCTTTGAGAACCCCAAAACTCCCACCCAAAAACAATCCAGCAATGTAAATTGGGAGTAGGGTATTCATCCCAGTGTAGGGAGGATAAAAGAGGACTATCAGTAAAAAGCTTAGGGTCACTCCAAGGCCACCATACCCCAGAGAGGAAAAGATTTTCTCCTTCACTTTACTACCTCCACTTTAACCTTTGAGCCATCCTTTAGATTAAGGTTATCCCTAAGGCATACGGGGGCTATTATCTCAGCAATTCTTGGAGGATGTATTGTTCTGGAAGGAACGACTATTGCCCCTTCGATTCCATTTATCCTGACTTTGTAGGCCTTCACATCCCCGAAAGTTCTACCTCCTTTGGTGAAACCGGGGATTGTTATGGGTTCCACGTTATAGAGGGCATCGTAGATTGTCTTTGGGAAGATTATCAGAAGATTTAGAGTCCCCGGATAAGGAGTGAAGCCGAGATACTCCTTTATTCTATCTTTGTACTGCTCCACATAATACCTCCCCTCTCCAACTCCGGAAACGACTTCTCCCAAAATATATTTCCCATACAGAATCTTCCCGATTTCATCAAATATATCCTCAAGAAGCCTTAATCCATCGGGAGTTATCTCCACAAAAGTTTTCTTTCCAGAAACTTCTCGCCTTAGATAGCCCATTTTTTCCATAGTATCGAGCTTTCTCATTACAGACTGGGGAGAAATCCCTATCTCCTTTGAAAGTTCCCTTAAGGTAATTTTAACTTTATCCCCAATAGCACCTTTCCTGGCAAGGGAAATGAGCAGTTTAATTTCTTCCATTTTTAGCACCCTTGGAGAGTTTGTCCGCAATTCTCAGAGGTTTAGGATAGCCGTTTTCGTTAACTATCTCAACAATCTTCTTTGCAGAGTCAAGGTCAATTAAATTACCAACACTTACATAAGCTTTTCCCACCCTTACGAAATCTTTGGTGTTGAACAAGGGACGTTTTGCAACCCCTATCGTGGGCTTGTTGATAAGCAAACCTATATGCGAAGCCAGGCCGTATCCCCTCGGATGCGCCTTTCCGTGCCCCTCCACGAGTAAGACATCAAACTCTTCACCCTTTATCAGCAGCAAAATTGGCCTTGTTTCCCTCAAGAAAAAGTAGGTGGGGATATAGGGAAAATTTACCTCCGTTTCGATAACTTTGGCTTTTACCACTTCGCAGGAAGGGAAAGAGCATAAAACAAAAGCTCCCCTCGCATGGTTACCCTTATATGATACATCAACTGCGGCAACCCTCTTAACTTCTGAGATATCTAATGGCTTTTCTACGATTTTTCTGCTCAGCTTTCTTTGAATTTCTGCAATCTTTTTAAGGTTCATTTCTCCATTCCTCAAGTTTCTTTTCTAAATCCTTGTTGATCTTTGCCCTTGTTAAATCTTCCAGAGTTCTTTCCAGAATGTATCTCGCTTGGTCTTGCTTCTGCCTTATGTTTACGAGACCCTTTGGGTATTCAAGGGTGACGAGCTCATCATAAGCCTTTTCCATGAAAGCGTAAACTTCCTGAGCTTTTTCTAAGTCTCCCCTTAGTAGGAGAGTTAGAAAATATCTCCTCAGCTCTCCAATGAAGTCTCCAATTCCAAGGACGTAGTCGGCCTCGGGGATTCCGACCTCTCTTGGAGACGGGAACTCTTTTCCAAGGAGATAGCAGTAGAAAAGTAATGCCTCAACGTACTCTTGATGTGCGCTCTGAACGTAGCCCGTAAAGTAAAGATCCTCATGGCCTTTGAGCTTCTCTTTTAGTTTTTTAACGAGCTCTTCGGCTTTTTCCAGTCTATCCTTTGCCGTCTTGATTTCTCCTCTGTGTAAAGCTTTTATCGAGTCTCCACTCAGTCTCACAATATCCCGGGTAAGCTTGAGAGCTTCCTCTCTCAGCTCATCCTTCTTGTCGAGAACTTCTCTTATCTCTTCTATTATTTCAGAAATGTTCACCCTCATCACCAGAGGAATTTTGATTATTGGAATAAAAACCTTCTTATGTGGGCTTGGCTTATCCTACCGCCCTCATCGTTAGCCTTCCGGCAACCTCAAGCGGCCCCGGAGGCCAAGCCCTGTGCGCCCGGCATCGTCCCCCAGACTCACAGCTGCCCAAAAGCTCCTCCGGTCGGGCTACCGGGCGTGTCGGATGCCATTACAATGTTCAACAAAAGAAATTTTAATCTTTCTCCTCTTAATAACTGTTGGTTATATACTGACTCCAATATCATGCCGAAAAATATATAAAGGCATCATCAGACTATGCACGTAAGAATTCATTTGAGGTGATGATCATGGTTGAAAAGAAGAGGAACATCATTGTTGAAGAGCTCGTGAGGACTCCCGTTGAGATGCAGAAGGTGGAGCTTGTAGAAAGAAAGGGAATAGGTCATCCAGATAGCATAGCCGATGGAATAGCGGAAGCCATCAGCAGGGCGCTCTCAAGGGAATACATAAAGAGATATGGAATAATACTTCACCACAACACAGACCAGGTTGAAGTTGTGGGCGGAAGGGCTTATCCAAGGTTCGGCGGTGGAGAGGTGATAAAGCCAATATACATCCTCCTTTCCGGTAGAGCCGTTGAGTTTGTTGACAAGGAAATGTTCCCGGTTCATGAAGTTGCAATAAAAGCAGCCAAGGAGTACTTGAGGAAAGCAGTTAGACACCTAAACATAGAAGAGCACGTGGTTATTGACTCAAGGATAGGGCAGGGAAGCGTTGATTTAGTTGGAGTTTTTAACAAGGTTAAGGAGAATCCGATACCCCTTGCAAACGACACCTCCTTCGGTGTAGGGTATGCACCGTTAAGTGAGACTGAGAGGATAGTCCTTGAAACTGAAAAGCTTCTCAACAGCGAAAAGTTCAAAAAAGAATGGCCCGCCGTTGGGGAAGATATTAAGGTAATGGGGCTTAGGAAAGACGATGAAATCGACCTGACCATCGCCGCCGCCATAGTTGACAGCGAAGTTCAAAACCCGCAGGAGTACATGGAAGTTAAGGAGGGAATATACAGTGCTGTTAAAGAGCTCGTTTCTCAATACACGGACAGAAAGGTCAACATTCACGTCAACACCGCCGATGATCCCGAAAAGGACATCTACTACATAACCGTTACGGGAACTTCAGCAGAGGCCGGAGATGACGGTAGCGTTGGCAGAGGAAACAGAGTAAATGGTCTAATTACTCCAAACAGGCACATGAGTATGGAGGCGGCAGCCGGTAAGAACCCGGTCAGCCATGTGGGTAAGATTTACAACATCCTTGCCAACTTAATAGCAAACGACATTGCCGAGCAGATAGAAGGAGTGCAAGAGGTCTACGTGAGAATTCTAAGCCAGATAGGAAAGCCAATTGATGAGCCTCTTGTGGCGAGCATCCAAGCAATTCCGAAGCCAGGCTACAAAGTGGAGCAGTTCGAAAGACAAGCCTATGAGATAGCAGATGAATGGCTCGCAAACATAACAAAAATCCAAAAAATGATATTAGAAGACAAAATTAACGTCTTCTGATTTAACTGGTGCTCTTTTTCATCTTTTCTTGCATAAGAATTCTTAAGATTCTAGCCTCTTCAAGCAGTAACTTTTCCTTTTGCTTCTTAATTATTTCAAGCTTCTTTTGCAAAAGCCTATCATCCTCCATGGGGAATCACCGGAGTGTATACGTCTTTCTTCTTTAAAAACTTTCCGCTTAATGCCTAAGTTAGTATCGACAATAAACGTAAAAAACCATATCTTTAAAAACCTTGGGTTAATAAATTAGATAGAGGTGAGAGGGAATGATAATTGCCATAAGTGGGACACCCGGAGTTGGAAAAACAACTGTGGCAAAACTTCTTGCCGAAAAGTTGGGTTACGATTACGTAGACCTCAAAGAGTTTGCCTTAAAACACGGTGTGGGCGAGACGAAGGGGGGAGAACTTGAGGTCAGCATTGATGAGCTTGCGTATTATGTTGAGAGAGAGCTCAAAGGCAAAGATGTGGTGCTTGATGGACACCTGAGCCATCTAATGCCAGTCGACCAGGTTATAATCCTCCGTGCCAATCCAAAACTAATAGGCGAACGTTTGAAGGAGAGAGGATACAGCAAGGGGAAGATAGCCGAAAACGTCGAGGCAGAGCTCGTGGACGTGTGTCTTTTAGAGGCTATAGAAGAGAACGAGAACATTATAGAGGTAGACACCACAGACAAATCCCCGGGGGAAATAGTGGAGGAGATTTTAACCCTTCTCAACAGGGGAATAAAAAGAAGAATCGGTATTGTTGACTGGACTAAAGCCTATGACGAAATAATTCCCTACCTAAAGCTTGGAGGTGACGACGAATGGGTATAGGGTTATGGATTAGAACGGGGATTTTAATGGCGTTTCTTACAGGTCTATTAATGGCCATAGGTTATGTTTTAGGCAGTGAGACCGGAATGCTCTTTGCCTTCATCTTCGCTTTAGTGATGAATTTCTTCAGCTACTGGTACAGTGACAAAATCGTTCTCACATGGTATGGGGCAAGAATCCTGGAGGAGGAAGAAGAGAAGGAGCTCTATGAGATAGTGAAAGGTCTTGCCCAAGAAGCGGGTATTCCAACACCAAAAGTAGCGATAGTGCCAACTGAAACACCAAACGCCTTTGCAACCGGCAGAAACCCAAAGCATGCTGTGGTGGCAGTCACTCAGGGGCTTCTAAGGATACTAAATAGGGATGAACTTGAAGGAGTAATAGCCCACGAGATAAGCCACATTAAAAACAGAGACATATTAATCCAGACGTTAGCTGCCGTTTTAGCGGGAGCAATAATTATGGTGGCAAGATGGGCTGGATGGATGCTATGGCTTGGAGGATTTGGAGGAAGGGATAGGGATAGAGGTGAGGGCAGTGCCCTGGGAGCCATACTTTTGATAGTACTTGCCCCGATAGCTGCAATGCTCATTCAAATGGCAATAAGCAGGGCGAGGGAGTACCTGGCAGACGAAACCGGAGCGAAGATAAGCGGAAAACCGTGGGCCTTAGCAAGAGCACTGGAGAAGATTGAATACGCAGTCTCAATGAGACCCCTCAAAGACGGAAACCCAGCAACGGCCCATATGTTCATAGTAAACCCATTCAGAGGAGTTAGCTTTGCAGAGCTGTTCTCAACACACCCGCCAACTCAGAAGAGAATCGAAAGGCTCAGGAAGATTGCGGAAGAGATGGGAATTGCCTTTTGATTTATTTCCAATTTCTTTGAAGTCATCGAAATTGATTTATGTTTTTAAAGTGTAGATTTTGTTGATGATCAACATGAAACGATGGGTGTTACTGGTTCTCACGACAATCTTGCTTTTCTCGACATATTACGCTAGCACACTTAAGAATGATTCTAGGGATAACTCTCAAACGTGGGACGAAAACGATCTCTACCTCTGGAGAACAAAAATTGAACACTTAGCCACAAATTCAAGCTATGGGATCGGTGTAGTATGGCTCGGAAAGGACAGCATTGCAAGGGATAACTACATCCACATTGCAATAAGTCCCTATGGGGATAAAGAAGCCCTTATAAAAGCCATTGAAGAGCAAGGCATTCCTCTTGAGGCCGTTAAAATAGAAGTCCGGGGAGAATACGACGAGGACTTCACAAAACCGGAACCTCTTTGTCCCGTGAACTATACCCACAACCGGGCGGAGGACGTTGAAGGGGATGTAAGAATATACACAAGCTTTGGAACAAGCGGGATGTACTATCTCAAACTGCTTTCATGTGAAGAGGAGGGAAACAGGTTAAAGCTCACTTTCAAGCTGTGGAAGTGCAATCCCGCATCCATTATGTGCACTTCAGACATCACGTTTCCATCGTTTGAAATCAAGTTTTTGAAAGACTATCAAAACGTGGAAGTTATAGTTCTGGCAGATAGTTGGGAGGGAAAAAGAACTGGCATCTATATATTTGATCTTTCCCGCAAGCCTCTTTGGGTTCTTTATGAAGGCTCCGAGAAAAGAGAGGAGATGTACATCTATAGAGACGGCTGGATTAGGGTTCTTTTTGCTCTTCCATCAAGAGAGGCACTTGAAGGCATTGGCAGTCCTTACATCCAGCTTTATCCTTGGGAGCTTTTTGAAAAGTATGGACACAACCAGACGAGGCTTAATCAGGAAGTCCTAGCAATTGCAGAAGGAAAAGGATATTCCTGGGAGGAGAAAAAACGGCTGATATTTGTTTACGTTCCAGACTTTAGTGAAGAAACTCTGCAAAAGGTGAAAGAAGATTTTGGGGAGTATGTTCAGGCAGTAGTGCTAAGGAGTGAATAGCTATTCAATTTTTCGATACTGTTGGGATAATAAGCAGTGGGATGTCAGGTTTAAGTTACTGGCAATACTTCAGAAAAAGAAGGGGAACATGAGGACTGAAACCATTATTTACTTTAAGGAAAGAACAAAGCGTTTTTGGAATAATTTCAGGAGTGAGGACTGGGGGAGGGTTCATAAGTTTGTTTTTCTGTTTGCCTTTTGGTATAATTTTGTCAGAATTCATTCTAGGTTTGGTAGGCCTCCAGGTGATGTTACTGAATGGCTTCAGGAGGTGATACCACAGCTATCCTAACAGTATTACTCTTTAAAGGGAAAATCTTAAATATACGAAGTGCAATTTATATAAATGATATATGGGGGGTGTATATTATGCAAGAAGTATGGAAAAAAATATTTAGCATGATGTTGGTTGTATTTTTAGTAAGTACCTTTGCTACGGCAACTCCTAACCCCCCTCAATTAACAGTTCAAGTCCATGAACAATCAAAAACATGTGGACAAATTCCCACGGGAAAAGCTGTAATTGTAGACGACTTAGTTGGAGTTGCAAAGGAAGTTGCTTTAAGGGATATTTTAAGAACAGCTGAGAAAAATTCAATATTAAAAGAAAAACTCAAAAATACTGATTTTTCAAAAGCACGTGTTAAAGCTTCTCTATTATATACTAATGATGGGCTAGTACAAAGAACAGCTATCCTAATACCTTTAGAAGACAACAAATTTATGATTTATGTAAAAGACATCAAGACTGTGGGAGCAAGAATTCAATTCGAGAGAACAACGTATCAAGGAGTATTCATACTGGCTACCACATTAAAGAAAAGCAAGGATGGGAATGTAGAACCAATGGATGGTTGGTCTCCGGTATGTACTGATATATCGTGTCACACTGACAGTGATTGTCCTGACTTGTCTTCCCAAGGGCTGTATTTTGGACAGTGTAGCTGTCGGCATTGTACGGATTATAACTGGGTATGCGTTGCTGCACTAGCTACAGGAGCAACAAGCTGTTCAATAGACTGTGCTACATGTATAATTGATCCAACTAAGTTAACATGTGCAGGATGTGTTCTTTGTTTAATTTCTATTGGTCTAGGGTCTGCGGTAGCATCTTGTTGTGAATCTGTAACATATACCTGCGAATACTACGAATGGTGGGACTAAAAATGAACAGAAAAATACTCGCTCTTCTCTATATTTTTACTGGAACAGCAGGGATAATGGCAACTCTGCTTCATTCCGGATTTTATCCACCAAACCCGATTAATCCAATCTTCTTTTCAGTGTTTCTCGTCTTTGGTCTGCATCTTTACGGTGTTAAGAAGGTAGTAATTTATGGAATGTTTTTGCTGTTGCTTTTACTGTCTCTCGGAATTGAATTTTACTACCTCCTGAATGCCCAGCTTAAAAATGCAGCTCTTTTCCTAATAACACCCCTATTTGGGGGTGTTAAGTTTGTCATGGTGTATTCCCAAAATTCGTGACTTCAAGACCTCAAACTTATTTTTCTTCCTTTCAAAGCGTCATTGTTTTGAGAGCTTAATATTGAGAGACAAAAGTTAAGCTTTGATTCAACTCTTATATAAGCTGTTCAAGTTTTTCAATAGGTGCAATACTTGGTCATAGTTTTTGTCACTGTCTTAGTTGTTGTTTCTCTTATAGTTTTGGTTGTAGTTTCGGTCACGGTTTCTTTACAACCAGAATAAAATTTCTGGCAACCCACCAGTTTCTAACAGTTGTAATCCAGACTGCCAAAACTTCCTTGCTCTCAACGTCAATAGCCGCCCAGAGGAATCTTCCTCCCGTTGATTTTTATTACTGTTTCATCAACTGCGATGAAGTTCCGCTGTTTTTTGACTGCGAGGAGTTTTGGCTTGTAAACTGTTTCCGCTATTTTTTGAACTGCCTCCCAGACTGTTACGTGACTAATTCTGAGGATCCTGGCGGTTTGCAGGTAACCGAGGCCTCGCAAGTATAATTCTACTCCCCTCATTTTCTTTTCTGGTGGAATTTTGTTTCGGCGAAAAGGTTTTAAGGTTGAAACTATCCAGTAAATAATGGTTTCAGCCCTCATTTCTCTCCCTTTTCTTTCTGAAGTAAGAACAGGAACTTAAACCTGAGACCCCCACTGCTTATTATCCTAACAGTATCCAATTTTTCGAGAGAAAGCCTTAAAAACTCTCTTCCCAGCTCAGAACGATGACCATGAAAAAGCTCAGTGACGTTTTCAAGGAACTTCTAAGGGAGAAGGGCATAGATAAAGTCGGGAGCCTCTCTAGAAGAGTTCCCAAAAGGTCTTCAGAAAAACCTCTCCAGGAAATTGCCCTAGCCCTTCTTGAAGAAAAGGGGGCAATTGTAAAGGTAAAAGAACCCACGACAATAGCGTGGGACTTGGAAGGAAAGCCAACTAAAGGGGCGCTTTTTGCTTACATCCCTCTGAACTCCTCTCACCTCGGAAAGTTTGAAATCGTGATTACCGGTAAAGACCTCAAGGAAAAGCTTTCCCAGCTTAGCTACCCTTATTTCATAATAGACCTCATGCACTGGGAAAAACACACGGAAAAGGAGAAGAAGAAGGTGGCCCTTCAGGCGTCCCAAAGCTACGGGGTTATTAGGGATTACCTCTGGGGTGAACGCTTGGCTCTTACGTGGGTCAACGAAGAGTTCAAAGGCATGGCAAACTTTCCTTTGGATAAGGTAACTGCTTACGAGGGGCCAACGTGGGAGTTCCTCAACGAAGAGGGAATAGAAAAGGTTGTACTTCTCGATCCATGGGCCGAGAAAGACCTGAGCGAGGAGGACTTCTCATCGGGTGCATTCATAATCGGCGGAATCGTCGATACCGGCGGAACGAAGAAGAAAACCACCCCAAAAATAGCGGAGGAGATAGAAAAGAGAGGCATAAAAGTTCTGAGGAGAAAAATCTCGCTAAGAGGAGACATAATCGGCGTTCCAGACAGGATAAACCTCATCCTTGAGATTCTGCTCAAGATGGTTTTGGAGGGCAAACCCATGGATGATGCAGTTTTAGAAGTGCAATCACCTCTCCACGCAAAGTGGAGGCTGAGGAAGGAGCTTCCAAAGCACAAGAAAAGGTTTTTAATAGACGGAAAGAAGTTTCTGGTTGTTGAAAAAGAGCTCTTTGATGAGTACTCAAAGTGGCTCAACATAAGGTGGGAAGATTTTGTCCAAGTTCTGAGGGAGCTCAACTTTGTAGCCCTTGAAAGGAAGAGAATCCAGCACCTCAACAAGATTTCAACGCCCAAGCTAATCAACGGCAAGCTCTACAGAGTTATTCTCCTGAAAAAGGCCATGATGCTGTGCTATAACTGCTGAGCTGTTTTTGTTTTTATCTCCAAAACCCGTATAACTTACTTCCCCATAAGTAACTTACGGTACCACAATTTCAAAAGGCACTAAAAGTAAAAAGTGTCAGAAGAAGAGGATGACAGCATCCCCAACTACCGCCGTCTCTACCTCCTCACCTTCGCTGAACACTGCCTTTCTAATGACAACGTCCTCCTTGTTAAGCTCAACCTTTTGCCCGTCCACTTCGAACTCGACCCTTCCTTGTTCCTTAAGTACTCTTGAGACTTCTTCTGCATTCTCTTTGAGGTAAGCAGCTATCTTTGGCACGAGCTTTCCATACTTTGGTCCAACCGTCTTGAAGTTTGGCTTGATTTCTGTAATCCTCTCCTCAAGCTCCGGCTCACCCCTGATTATTTCGAGCTTTTCAATGTTCATCGTACCAGCAATGTCCTTTTCAAGGGCTTTCAGCATCTCGTAGCTGTCTATAGCATAGATTGCCACGTGCTTGAGCTTGGCGTTCAAAGCTAAGCCGTGGGAGTTCTTGTACCTTCTCATTGCTCCAATTATTTCGCTTACCAGCTTTCCAAGCCTTTCTGCCTCTTCGTCTATTCTGTCCTCCCTATAAGCGGGCCAGCTGAGGAGATGCACGCTTTTGGCTCCAACTTTATCCCTGAACATTTCTTGATAAAGCTCCTCAGTTATGTGCGGAGCGAAAGGCGCAAGTAAGAGAGTTATGTTGTATAGGAGCTCATATAAAGCAGTTTTAGCCTTGAGCTTGCTCTCCTCGTTTTCTCCATAGAGGCGGTGCTTTATCATCTCGATATAATCATCTGCAACCTCGTGCCATACAAAGGTCATAAGCTCCCTTGTGAGAAGGTTGAAGCGGTACTTTTCAAGCTCCTCCGTTGCGAACTTTATCAGTCTGTGCAGTCTTGAGAGTATCCATCTGTCGAGAGGTTCGAGCTCAGAATCCTTGTATTTCTCATAGTCAAAGCCCTTGATGTGCCTCTCTGCAAAGCGGAAGATGTTCCACAGCTTCTGGAGGAAGCGGTAGTTGTAATCAACGATCTCCCACTTGAAGGGGTGGTCCTCCCCCGGAGGTGCCAGAGCTGTCCATAACCTTAAGGCATCTGCCCCGTACTTTGGAATCACTTCCTCCGGCGAGACAACGTTACCATAGCTCTTGCTCATCTTCCTTCCATCCGGCCCGGCCACCATACCGTTGATAAGGATGTCGTGCCAAGGTTTCTGCCCGGTGAGCATATAAGTTCTGAAGATGGTGTAGAACGCCCATGTCCTTATAATGTCAGTTCCCTGTGGTCTCAGTGAAGTCGGGAAGTTGTGCTTGAACCACCTTTCATTCTTTTGCCACTTGCTTATGACCAAGGGGGTTATGCTCGAATCTACCCAGCAGTCGAGAACATCTTTTACGCCCTCTATGTTCGTGCTTCCACACTTTGGACACTTCTCTACAGGGGGCTTGTCAAATCTCGGGTCGACCGGGAGGTCTTCTTCTCTTGCGGGAATTATCTCACCGCAATCTTTACAGACCCAGAAGGGGATTGGAGTTCCAAAAACTCTTTGCCTGCTTATTACCCAGTCCCAGTCCATGCTCTCTGCCCAGTCCTTGAGCCTTAGGAACATATCTTCGGGATACCACTTAATCTGCTCTGCCACTTTAACTATCTCATCCGTGAAGTCCTTCACCTTGATGAACCACTGCTTCTTTGGTAACAGCTCGATTGGTGCCATACATGAGCTTCTTTCCGTGTGCCTCAATACACGGTGATGTACTTTTTCTTTCTTATAGAGAAGACCCATTTCTTCAAGGTCTCTTGCTATTGCTTCCCTGGCTTCTTCAGCCGTTAATCCCTTGTATTTGCCAGCGTTCTCGTTCATTCTACCGTTTTCATCAATAGCTATAATCACGGGTAGATTATAGCGCTTCTGCCACACTACGTCCTGCTCATCACCGTAAGTACAGTTGTAAACTGCTCCAGTGCCGAAGTTTGGATCCACGTCTTCATCCGCTAATATGGGGACCTCTCTCTCAAATATCGGAAGCTTTACCTTCTTTCCAACCTTACCCTTATAGCGCTCATCCTCGGGATGCACAAATACTGCTACACAAGCGGGCATGAGTTCTGGTCTTGTGGTGGCTATTGGTATGTAATCGTCCTCTCCAGCGATAGGAAGCTTGATGTAGTAGAGATAGCCGTCCTCCTCCACGTAGCCTACCTCCGCCTTTGCCAAACTAGTTCTACACCTCGGGCACCAGTAAACAGGGTGCTTGTCCTGGTAAAGGAGACCCTTCTTGTAAAACTCGAGGAGGGATTTCTGCACCAAGGCTTTGTAGTCATCGTCCATCGTGTGGTACTCCAAATCCCAATCTGCGGAGTAGCCTATACGAATGAACTGGTTCCTCATGGCCTCAATGGCCTGCCAGGTCCACTCTATACACTTCTTGAGGAATTCTTCTGGCTGATCCTTGCTTATTCCAAACTCTTTTTCCACTTTAAGCTCCGTTGGAAGGCCATGGTTATCAAAGCCCTGTGGGAAAAGCACATTATAGCCCCCCATTCTCTTGTACCTTGCCACGATATCAATCCACGTATGGCTCAGAACGTGGCCCAAGTGCAGAGTACCGCTTGTGAACGGTGGAGGGGTATCTATGGAATAAGCCGGTCTCTTCTCATCGAGCTCGTATTTGTAGATTTTCTCCTCAAGCCAGAATTTCTGCCACTTTGGCTCTATCTCATTTGGATCGTAGGTCTTCGGAAGCATTTCTATCACCTCTTTTGAGGATGTTTAACCTATCAAAAGCGTGCCTTAAAAAGGTTAATCCTTCCGGCGGTGATGAGAGAAAGTCCACTAACCAGAAAAGGGAGAATCGTTTTTCAATAAATTCAGCAATCGGTATGGCGATTGACGATGTGCACCACCAGGAAATAAAATAAATTTGGAGTTTAAAAAGTTTACTTGGCTTCACAAGCCAGTATCTTCTGTCATTTGGGGCAAGTTCCCTCTATAGAACCAGTGCGGAAAATCTGCAACGAAAACTCCGCCGGGTCGGAGGGCTTCAGCAATGTTATTGAAAGGTCTCTTTATAGTCCCTCACCAAAGTACATAATGCTGGAGAAGAACATTATAATGGCATCAAATTCATTTTCGAATTTTATTCTCAGGTTACTTTAGAGGAAATCAACTCTTAGACCTTCTCCCGGCTTTTCGTCTGGCAACCCTAAAACTTTCCTGACCGGTGCCAAAGACTATCGGATGGATTTTGGGTTTTATGATACGGATTTTCTGCTGGAAATCCACACAACACTAAATGCTTAACGATCCAATAGGAACTGGGGAAAAGGATCAGTGCATTATTATCCTGTTAAATTGCCTGAAGTGGGGCATATTCCCTTCGCATGCTGGGATTCCCTGCTTGGGCTCGCCAGACTGCACTCGTTGCTCTCATTTACTTGAGAACGTTCCGGCCATATACTTGTTTTTGTACTCCTCTTTTTCTTTTGACTACCGACGTGAAGGCCGGTCGCGAGGTTTCTGTCGATGTAGAGCGGGATAAAGTTCAAAATTCCGGAATCCTTATCGGCGCCTGGAGCTCCTTTTCATTCTTTTCAAGATCCGTGGCAAGCATTCTTATCCTCTCAACCCCTTTGATCTCCTTGATGTATTCTGCCACGCTCTTGGGAACGAGCTCCTCCCACGGCTCGCCTTCAATCATTCTCCTCCTTATTTCTGTAGCAGAAAGTATATCCTTCCTAAACATCGGCTGGACTACTACTTTATAACCCCTCTCTCTGAAAAGCTGTGCGACAAGGGAATTGCCAGTAAAGACTATGTCAAACTTCGGCACCATCGCTTCCACATACGGAGCCCAAATGGAGTTGAAGTTTATATCCGGCAAAGCAACGAGGAAGTATTTTCCTCTCGGAATTCCTTTTTCATCTAAAGCCCTTATAAGCATCTCCATTCTTTCGCTTGTTGTAAATGGGTTTTTCAAAGTATGGCTAACCTGAGCACTCCCAATACCAATTATAACCTCATCAACCTGCGAAAAAACGTATTCGAGGGCTTTTAAATGTCCATTGTGTACGGGCTGGAATCTACCAACAAAGAGACCCCTCATTCTCTATCCCTCCCCATAGATTAGTTTTACCTCCACTTCATCCCCAACTTTCAGTCCCAAAAGCTCTGCAGCTGAACCTTGGTTAACCGCTATCTCAAGATAATCATGACTCCCTGGAAGAGAGAGCAATTCTCCGGGTTTTACCTTGCCATAGGTGTCCAAATAAGGAATTTTTCTTCCCAGAATCTCGACGTACTTCGGTCGTTCATAGTTCTCGAGGTTTAGAATGACGTTTCCAAAGTCATCGATATAGATAACCTTCAAAAGCCAGTAATCTTCTCGCTTTTTGGGCCTTAGATCAAGCTTGATTATACTTTCTATGTCAATTTCCTTCCCAAACCTTGAGGGCTCATACCCAAGACTGAGCAGGGCCCCCGCAGGGCCAAAAACATCCCTTCCGTGGAAAGTTGAGCTTATTTTTCTTCCGATAATCTTTTCCATTTTCTTGAGGTCTATTTCATATGCGGCTTTTGGTTGTATCCACTTAAGGGGAAGCGTTGCTAAGCCGTTGTCAGGGAGCACTAAAAATTGGGTGCCTTCTATTATGATTGCTCTCCTCTCGGTGCCAACTCCAGGATCAATAACTCCCACATGGATGGTATTTGGGGGGAAATATTTTACAACCTGCTCCATAACAAAAGAACCCTCAACAATACTGTGCCGTGTTATCGAGTGGGTAATGTCAACTATTTTTGCTTCCGGATTTATTGTCAAAATGGCACCTTTCATCTCTCCCACATAGGGTCCTTTGATGCCAAAATCCGTAGTTAGAGTTATCACTGGTACCACCTAAAAATTATTAAGGTTTATCTTTAAAAGAACTTTGGGGGAAAGCATGAGGTATTTAAAATTTATTCCAATCGCGCTCATCCTTCTGATTTTTTCTTCTGGATGCTTAGTTAAGGAACCGGCAAAAGTTGAGATTAATACAGACAAAAGCGCCGTTGAGGAGGGGGATATTTTTCATATAATAGTTAAGGTCAACAACACTGGAAAAGTCGCGATAACCGGGGTTAACCTGTATCTCAACAACCCGGACTTTAGGATACTTCAAGCTCCTTCTTTGCAAGCACCTCTCAAAGTAGGTAAAACGGCGGAGCTGATATGGATACTCCGGGCCCCCTCAACTCCCGGTAGATATATGCTCAAAGCATCCGTGGAGATAGTGGATGAACTTCAAAGAACATGGGGTGGGTTCTATAAAGAATTGATAATAAACGTCGTAGAAAAAGAAAGTGAAATACCTTTATTTGGGATGTTGAGTGTAGACGTTGCTTCTCCGGAGGAAGTGGAAGGAGGTAGTGAATTTAGAGTTGAGATAACACTGAAAAATACGGGCAACGCCCCCATAACAGTTAAGGAAATCTCACTGAATTTATTAGAGGGCATGGAAATCGTCAGAGAGCCAGCGGTTCCAGTGAATATTCTTCCTGGAGAAGAACATGGGCTGATTTATGTTATCAAAGCCCCCTACATGCCAGAAGAGGGATATATAACCCTCTCCGTAATCTATTCTGAAAATGGAGAGGAAAAGAGGGAGTTTAAAAACAGATTCATCAAGACTCTTTGGAGACCGTGGAACCATGATGACGACACTTTAAGACTCGCGTATAGTGAGGAGTACTACTGGATAGAGCTACCTTATCTCGTTGATGGATTTTGGAAAGAAAAATTCAATTCTACATCTAAGGTGGACCGAGAACTATTAAAAAACGAATCTCTTTCACTTGTGAAAAACGCCACCTCGGAGGTTGAAGCTGCGAAGGTGGTTTATGACATGATTAAAAGCAGGTACAACTTTGGTGACATCACAACGACCACAAACCCCTCTAATATACTCCCCCAGAATAAGATAAGCTACGAAGAGGGTACACTTCTTTTCACAGGGATTTTAAGATCTTTGAATATTCCAGTTAGGGTTGTAACACTCTATAACGGGGAAGACTGCACGGATAATGCAATTTCAGAGTTTTATTCAGCGGGGAAATGGTACGTTGTAGACTTCAAGAGAGAATTCTTTGGCTCGAGAGAAGAATACATAGCAACCCCCTATTTCCCCAAAATCTATCAGATGGTAACGGATGGGGTCTACAATCTTGTAGCTCAAGCACCGGAAGAAGAAAAAAAGCACGAACACGTGGATGTAAGCCCTGATTATCTGGCCAATATAGAAGACTCCTTAAAGAAGGTCGTCTCTGAAAGACTTAACCCCACGGTAAAGCCAAAATTATCGGTGGTGCTGATCAACATGAATCAAAACGAGCGTATATTCACCCTTTTCCTCTTTGCATCTGCTCCTGAAAGAGAGCTAAACCTTGTCTTTCAGAAGGCTGATCCAAAGAATCTTGCAAAAAACGTTGATGCACTATACAAGTTCTATAAAGATAAACCATGGCCAGAAAACTTTAGAAAATACTGGGATATCTTGATGGAGGTGTACAAATGATAGTGGTGCTTAGATTAGGACACAGGCCGGAAAGGGATAAAAGAATCACAACCCATGTAGCCCTAACTGCGAGGGCTTTTGGAGCGGATAAAATCATAATCGCAGCCGAAAAGGATGAACATGTGTATGAAAGCGTTACAGACGTTGTAAAACGCTGGGGAGGACCGTTTGAGATTGAATTCAACCCACACTGGAGGCAGGTTTTAAGAGAGTGGAGAGGAAAGATAGTTCATTTAACCATGTATGGAATACACATTGATGAAGCTATCCCAAAGATAAGGGAAGTGGCAAAGAAGGAAGACATCTTGATTGTTGTTGGTGCCGAGAAAGTTCCGGGAGAAGTTTATGAAATTGCCCACTACAACGTGGCCGTTGGAAATCAGCCACACAGCGAAGTTGCAGCGTTGGCAGTGTTTCTCGATAGACTTCTTGAGGGAAAAGGACTCAAAAAAGAATTCAAAAATGCAAAGGTTAAGATAATCCCGCAAGAAAAAGGGAAGAGGGTAATATCTCTGGAGGAGAGGAAATGCTGAATAAATACCGCTCAAACGTTAAGGGATACCTAGAAGCTATAACAAAGCCTTTAGCTAAGGCAGGCATTCCCCCAAATCAGCTTACATTTGTTGGACTGTTGATATCTCTTTTGGGGGCGTATTTCTTTGCCCAAGGCTCTCAGAGGATTGCCGCATTGGTACTGCTCTTTGGATCACTTGTAGATGCCCTTGACGGAACTTTGGCAAGGCTTACGGAAAAAACCTCGAGGTTTGGGGCATTTTTGGACTCAACCTTCGATAGGATAAGTGACGGGGCGGTACTGTTTGGAGTTGCATATGGGGGGCTGGTAAAATGGGAGATTGCGGTTATTGCACTTATGGGCTCTTATCTGGTTAGTTACGAGAGATGCAGGGCGGAACTTGCTGGAAGTGATACCCTCGCGATTGGAATAGCTGAGAGGGCAGAGAGGCTCCTCATAATAATTGTGACGGCCCTTTTCAACAGGGTCGATATTGGTGTTTATGCCGTTGCAGTTTTAGCATGGATAACTGCATTCCAAAGATTGTGGGAAGCGAAGAAAAGATTAAGTTGAGATGAAAAGCTAAAACGGGATGATGAAAATTTCGCTAGCGGAGGTATGAAGAACCCTGCCGTTACTGACCGTTTAGCTCTTCAATTATTACCACTATCTCTCTAAGGTCGCTTATAACAAATTCGCACTCTTTCCACAGCTCTTTTTTGTTTCCCATCTTATCAAGCAGAACACTAACCATGTCAACCTGCCTGGCACCAACACAGTCCTTAATCGGGTTGTCCCCAACGTATATTGCCTCTTCCCCTTTAACGTTTGCCTTTTCCAGAGCTAACTCAAATATCCGTGGATGGGGTTTGTAAAAACCTGCCTCCTCACTCGTTGTTATGCTGTCAAAGAGCTCTAAAATACCCAAGGCTTCGAGTTGGGCTTTGAGATATTCATTGTCAGAATCCGTGATGAGTCCTATGTGATACCCATTGGCCCTTAAGGTTTTGAGGGTTTCAATGGCCTCATCGTAGAGCTTTCCATACTTTTGATGCATTTTAAGGTGAATTTCCCAGAACTTGGGGGAAAGCTCAAAATTGTGTCTCTTAGCAAGCTCCTGCATAATTTCTTCCTCAAGCAACCTAATTGGTTTGTAGGGCTTTCCAGCAAATTCCCTAAATTTTTCGCTTGTAAGAGCCTCGTATTCTTTCCATACCTCCATTGGGTCAACGTTCTCTGCCTTAGCTTCCCTCAAAACCTCTTTTATTATATTCTGATGGGTAACATCCTCGTACTCCTTGCTGAGCAGAGTACCAACGAAATCAAAAAATACTGCCTTTATCATTTGCTTATCACCAATACCAAAATGGTCCCTCGTCTTAAAAATCCTTTATTGTGGGCGGATTAAATATCTAATAAGTGTGAAATATGATTGGAGAAAAGACAATATACTGAAGTTATTATTGCCTGACTTTGCCATTTAAACATAAAATTTTGGAAAATGTATTTATAGGGTAAGCTAAGATGGTCGCAAGGTCAAGCGGGAGCTCCATCACCTAATCGGAAGCGAGAAGTTTAAGGTGTATCCAGTCAAATACTCAGCGAGAAACAGGATCTCTCGGATTTAAGCAAAAGCCTTACCATTTCGGCTCCATGATGCCCATTTTCTTAAGCTCTTCATAGGCTTTCCTTAGGACTTCTCTAATTTTGTACCTCTTGTTGAGACCCCCAAGCTGGTAAGCTGCCTTTCTAAGACTGCCTGACTGCAAAAAAAGCTTTAACAGTGCAACCTCCTCAAAACTTAAATCTTTTAGGTGCTTCAATGCGAGCTCTGCTATCTCGATTGGGTTGTTGCCCTCATATGGAAAATCTGCCGATAATATGGGCTTATCCAGCAGCTTTGTAAATTCAAATTCAATTACAGTTACCTCCGTGTTAGAGTTTACGTTTTTGTAGTGTTCTTTAAGGGCTTCCAAAAGCTCTTCTTTGTTCCTAAATCCGTCCTTAACAGCGTCTTCATCAGTAAGCTCAGAAACTTTCTTCCTCTCAACTCTTTTTATCTTGGCCTTTCCAATAACATAGCCTCCTGCATGGATAAGAACTTCATCTCCCGGTTTTAGGTTAACTTTGCCCATCCTTATAGTGGCACTTTTTTTCCCGCTAAGGAGCAGATCCCTGTATTTTCCATCGAACTTCAGATTCCGCATTTTATTCCCTCCCCGGCTTTAGGAGGCGGAACTTTATGGCAATTACCCCATAGCGGTTCTCCTTCCATTTCGGGTACATGTTGTGGAATCTTTTCACAGCCTGTTCAAAGCTGGGCTTATCTGGAAAAATCTTTTCTATGGGCTCCTCCCTCAAAACCTGCTTAAAAGTCTCATATTTTTTGACTGAGATAACTTCGGCGGGAACTTCGTTGTTGAACAGTATTTTATCCTTGGGCTTGATCCCCTTCAGCTGTGGATAGGCCACTCTAACCTCTATTTTCTTTTCTCCGCTTTTTATCATCTCAAGATATTCATCCCTAACGTATAGTTTGTGCACTCTCATTGCTCCCTTAGTTAGTGGAGCAGATGCCTTAAAAAGATTGCACAAAACGAAAAGGTTTAAATCATTTGAGGGCTAAGTATACTTGGTGTGATAAAATGCGAAGGGCTCAAAGTGCACTCGAGTACTTGTTCATACTCGCTGCCGTTCTGATACTGGTTATGGTAACCATAAGAGTTGTTTTCACAAGTGTTCAGGCATTGAATTCATCGGTAACTGAATACATCGACACCTTGAAGAACAAGATTCTCGAGACTCTGTGAGGTGATTCAATGGAGCTCTTTTTAGTAGGTCTTGGGGTTATAATGGGTATTCTAACCTCTTGCACTGATATAAAAACCGGGTTTATAGACGACAAGCACGTGTTTCCGATTGCCGGAATTGGGGTTCTTTATCATCTCTACTATGGGATTGCCGTAAAGCATGATGTTTTCTACGCATTCTCCGGATTAATAGGGCTCGCCATCGGATTTTTGTTGGGTTATCTGCTCTATCTCATGGGCGGCTGGGCGAGTGGGGACGTTGTTATCTTAATGGGTTACTCGGCTCTCTTTCCGTATGCCTCAAGCTATGCGAAGATAGTTCCCCCGTATGCGGTAAGATATCCCCTTCACGGCATGACCCTCTTGTTTAACAGCGTACTTGCTGTGTTCCCCTTCATTTTCTTTTATTCCCTCGCGGTGTTAGTGATAAGAAGAAAAACCGCTCGATTAAAGGAGATTTTCGTCGATAAATGGCCCAAGCCCTTTGAGCTTGCCCTCTGGATATCCGCGGCTTTTGTGATTCTCAGAATTGTCGGGAAAGCTATTCCTTCTCAATTGGGGGTTTTAATATGGGCAATAGCGATAGTTATCTTGGCAAAACTGCAAAAGGTTGGAGATGTCGTTGGGTTAATGCTTTTTGCTTATGGCGCATTTAAAACGCCGGAAATCATCTACAGCTATTTGAAACTTGCCGCAACATTTTATACCTTTAAGGTGTTCTTTTCCCTTGTAAAGGTTTTAAGGGAGGAGGTATTGACAAAAAAAGTTTCTGCTAATGAGCTTAAGGAATGGGACATCCTCGGCGAGTGGATATATGAAAAGGACGGCAAAATCTATAGAGACAGGGAAGGTTCTTTTGACAAGGTTATTAGGGCTTTGAAAACCCTTAACCCAAACGCGCTGAGGGTTGAATACGACAAACTAATCGCCTCACCAACGGCTGAAGGGCTCAGAAAAGAGGACATAGAAACCCTCAAAGCTCTTGTGAACGAAGGAAAGCTGGAAGATGGGTTCATAGTTAGAAATGCGATGCCCTTTGCACCGGCCTTATTTTTGGGCTTCTTAATATCGGTGTTTTACGGCGACTTATTCTGGTGGCTCGTGCTAAAAAGCTCAGGGCTTTAAACTTTTAAAAACCCTGCAGAGTTCAATATGAAAAGGGATGATGAGCTTTTGCTTTGCTGATTGTGATGAACACGCCCTTCTCTGACCTACCCTTTTTCTTTTAGAATTTTCTCAATGATCTCCTTTACTTCATATAGGTTTCTCGCAAGGTAATCCCCTTCAACTTCCTCATGGGGATTGATGGCTATGCTCAGGTCCGCAACTTTGAACATGGCTATGTCGTTGTGCCCATCACCTACGGCTATGGTCAGCTTTGGCCTGAGCTTTTCTTTAAGCTCGAGCAATATATCCCCCTTGTTTCTGAAGTCCACCCAGGGAAGAACTTCTCCCGTTATTCTTCCCTCTTCATCAAAGAGGAGTTCGTTTGCATACACAAAATCAGCCTTAAGTTCCTTTCCTACCCTCTCAGCGAGGCATTTAAGGCCGCCGCTGATTATTGCAATTTTAAAGTTCCTCTCTCTTAAGAATTTAAAAAGCTCTTCCACACCTTCAAAATACTCAACTGAATTTACCCATTCCATGACCTCTTTTTTCGTCCTTCCTCTCCAGAGGGAAGCATCCAACTTTGCCCATGTTGCATAGTCAAATTCCCCGGCAAAAAATCTCTCAGCGTATTCCTTTCCCTTATCCCACGTACCAAATCTCTTATGAAGCTCAACCCAGCTTGATTTGGATTTTACTAAGGTTCCTTCTAAATCAAACGCTATGAGGTACATCTCATTCCCTCCATCCATATTCTCCGATTAGAGGCACGAATGCCACGCCACCATGGTTTTTTATCTTCACCCTGTTGTCTTCACTTATCTTTATGACCTCAAGGAGCTCCTGCCACAGGTGGTAACTTCCCACGGGGATTAAAATCTTACCCCCTACTTTGAGCTGTTCTATCAGAGGTTCGGGAACTCTGGGAGCTCCTGCGGTAACGATTATTCTGTCATAGGGGGCTTTTGGTGGAAACCCCTTCGTTCCATCTCCAACGATTACGTGCACCTTATCCTTGTAGCCCGCTCTCTCAAGATTTCTTCTGGCGAACTCTGCAAGCTCTGGAATTCTCTCTATTGTATAGACATCCCGTTTAACGAGCTCATAGATCAAAGCGGCATTCCATCCACTCCCAGTTCCCACTTCAAGGACGTTCATTCCCTCCTCCAGCTCGGCAAGCTCCAGCATTATAGCGACCATGTGGGGAGCACTTATTGTTTGACCTGCGGGAATTGGAAGGGGCTCATCAACGTGAGCATATGCCCTATACCTCTCAGGAACGAATTTATATCTCGGCACTCGAAGAAAAGCCCTCTTTACCCTTTCACTCTTGATTATTCCTTCTCCTTCAAGGTTCTCAACAAGTCTCATCCACTTTCTATACAGCTCGTCCTCTTCCATGTCCTTCACGTGTAAAAATTGCAAAAGGAAAATTTTAAGTTTGTGGGGGTTGTTCCCCTTCGTACCCTCTATAAATCTCAAGGCTTTTGCTTGCCCTTGCCCTTACTGGCCTTCCCATAATTCTAACAATTTTGTCCGCTTTAGCTTTTCCATGAATTAGCATTTTATTTTCCGTTTTTATTTTGTCTATCTTGAAGGTATAGCCTCCTACTTCAAGAACCTCTCCAACTGCAAACTCTTCTTCCCTGTCAACTTTGACCTTAAATGACTGCGTAATTCCTTTGGGAAGATAGATGGAAACTCCAATTATTTTCGGGTAGCTCAGGCTTTCCCCCCAGAGCGTCTTAACCTCCTTTATTAGGGCTTTTTCAACCCGTTTGTTCTCTTCCAGTTCGATTCCAGTAATCCTAACTTCATCATCCTCAATCTCCACTATATCTCCTACTTTTATCTCCTCATCCCCAGGAAGCTCCGCAAATCTCCTGAAGCTTCTTTCATGTTTGCTAACTATTATTGGGATTTTAATGAGCTTGCTTAATGTGATCTGCCATACATGACCGCACTCACTGCATCTTAGCTTTACTTCTCTCCCCCTCTCTGATATAACCTCAACTTCCTCGCTTCCACATTCAGGGCATACAAAATACTCTTCCATTTTCCTCACCTTGCAGCTTTGGATGACTTTTCTTTATAAAGATTAGCTCAGCTTTCTTTTAATCTAACTAGATACGTTCTTCCCTCTTTAACCCTTTCTATTAAGCCTTTTTTCTCCATGTCTCTTAACAGCAAGCTGACCTTTGCCTTTGAAAAGCCGAGGCGCTTTACAAGGTCGCTTTGGTAGAGTGGGCCTTCTTTAAGCACTTCAAGAACCTTCTCTTCATCTGAGCGAAGGTCAATTAGGGTTTTTTCTTTCCCCCTATAGAGGGTCCCAGCAAGAAAGCCACCTAAAAAGGCAATGAAAATTGTTGCCAGAAACATAGCTAACGGAAACTGATTTGTCACTTCTCCCGAAAACCCCACTATAAAGTAGAACTCCTCCTCTGGTCTAACTTCTGTCTTTTTCCATTCCAAAATGAGAGCATTTCCCGTGCTTTCAACTTTATCCGGGGAGGGAACTATGGGGGATAGAATTGCATAACCCTTGGGAACGTAGAGTCTCGCGTAAAAATACCCCACCGGCTGGTTAAATTTGACGTAGTATGAAAACTGCTTCTTTCCACCAACTTCTTGAAGCATTCCTTCTGAGTAAAAGCTTATTCTTATCTTTAACCTGCCCCCTGGTAAAACCTCGGGAAATTCAATATAAACTGCATTTATGTCACCCACAATTTTGGAAACACTTATGTTGGCTATCTGGGTTTTACCGTTGATCTCAATTATTGCCTCCGGGTTTTCGATTGGGTACTCGGAGTAGAAAGTGTAATAGGAAAGGGGAACGTTCGGAAATAAAACTAGCTCAATGGTTTCTTTGACCTTATACCCCTCCAGAATATCAAAATAAAGGGAGTAGCTGTCCAGGTTGTATTCGTACTCCTGGGAAACTACAAATTTTGAGGGCAGGAGTAAGAAAAATAACACGGCTATTAAAGCTGACTTCCTTCTTGGGGATTTTTTATTTTTAACAGCGGACATACCTCCATACACTCCCCACAGTGAATACATCTTGCTGAATCAACCTCTATCTTTTTTGTATGGGGGTTTATTCTTAAAGCATTTTCTGGACATTTTCCAACACAAACCCCACATCCAACACACTCGTATGCCCTCTTTATTAGGTAGTATGCCCTTATGGCATCTTCTCTGCTTTTTGCTCTCACTTCATCCTCGGTAAACAGTATGGTTCCTATCTCTATGGAGTTTTTATCTTCGCTTACTTCACCCAGTATCGGGGCTACTTCCCCGATTCTTTTCATGATTATCCTCGTGTTTATTCTGAGAATAAACTCTCCATCCCTCTCCTCAAGCGAATATCTTATGGGTTCCCATGTCCGTTTTTCCGGAATCTTTACTCGAAGCTCTTTTGCAATGGCCTTTTGCCCTTTAGTTAACCGCCTCCACCTCCAGAAGCCATAGGTTATCCATTCCTCTGGCATTCCAAAGCGTTCTTTCCACTTTCCAAGCTCATTCTCCCATTTTTCCCACAGCTGCGGCTTTTCCTCCTTTAACGTTTGAATTTCAGCTAAGGAAGAGCTTGGACACATAAAGCAGCCAATTCTATCCAAACGGTTCTCATAGAGGGGGTTGTATTTCAGCTTGCGGGAGAATATGTAGAGCCACACCTCAAGTGCGTTCCAGTGAAATATTGGAGAAGCTCCAATCTCATTAGGCACCCATGGGTTCTTCCATACTCTGGGCTGATTGTATCTCTGCAGGCTCTCGTACTTTCTCTGGCCCACAAACATTAAGACGCCCTCTGGATAATGCTCCTTTATCGTTAAGGTTATCGGGCCCAGCTTTGTAACTTTGCAGCACCATCTATAATCCCTCCCTGGAGGTGAAAAAACGCTGAGAGAGCTCCAGAATGCATTGCCGGCATCGGCCACGATAAATTTTATATTTCTTCTCTCAAGCTCCTGCTTAATTTCTCTTACATACTCGAGAGTTTCTGGGAACTCTATTCCAGTGTTGTTGAAAAACACCGTAAAGTTCTCAAATTCCTCAAGGGCTAAACCCAAAACGGCCAAGCTATCCTTTCCACCGCTGAAGGCAACGGCAATTGGCTTATTTGTATTTTGAGCAGTTTTTCTCATAAACGCTCTGGCCTCTTTAACTCTCTCCTCTAGCGCCGATTTGTTGGCCTTTATTACCTCTTCCATAGTTGCTTTCTTCCCTTCCCGGTATTGAACCTTTTTCTGGTGCCTTGTTTTTATCCCGGTGCCACGCTCTTTTTTATCAATCAGCTGTTCGTAATTCTTTTTAGCTATGCCTGTGGCAATTACTTCATTCTCACAGACCACTATAACGTCGTCCCCAACTCTAATGCTTTTCTCCGCCTCAATAACCCCCACAGGCAGAACGTTTGCACCGTTTTTTATCGGCTCTTTTGCACCCTTGTCAACTATAACCCACTTCTTCATATTTTTTCCGAAGCGCTTCCATAAGGCTATAGCGCCTTCAACCTTAAGACCTGGCTTCCACTTAAGTTCAAGCGGGTCGAAGCGAAGCCATCCAAAGATGTAGCCGTCTACGATTATCTCATACACATCGTCTTCCCCGGGGGTTTTGTTCAAAAGGACTACCTTTCCATCAAGTATCTCCCCTACATCAACACCGTAATGGGCCTCAAACTCACGCTTAATGAACTCTAAATCCTTCTCAAAAGCAAATCTCACGTCTGCAGGGGGGGTTAGATCTACCCTAAAGCCCTCGCCATGTATGTCACACTTCTCACTTATCAGCGGGACATTACATTCCTCGCACCAGTGAATGTGGGCTTTCCCCAAAAATACTGGCCCTTTTCTCATTATCTCACCTAAGGGAGAAAAACTGGCTGGGTTTATAACTGCTTTGGTTGTTATGGAACTTCAATTGCGAGAACACTTTCTCCAAATTCTTCAACCCTAAAAGTTCGACCGGTAGATTCCAATGAATGGATAATTTCATTTTTGCTTGGAAACTTGATAAATTCTCTGATTAATTTTTCAAAGAACCCTCAAGCTTCGATTCCAGGATAATTCTCCCTAAAGGGTTCAACTATTGTTGTGGATATCCCCTTATCGGGACAACATTCTCTGAACCTATCTGGTAGCATCGCCTTGGATTTATCAAACCAAAAAACTCGCTTTATCTCCTCCACCTTCTTAAATCAAAAAGTTACATAAATAAAATCTGAGTCAAAATAAACCACCTTTCATGCTCCCTTAAACGCAGCACCCAACGGCTTATCCTGACAGTATCTTCCATCGTAGAGTTAAGTTTAATTATCCTCGAAACATACTCTAAACCATGAAGATTGAAGATGCAGTAAGAAGGATACCTGCCCATGACAAAGAGGAGAAAGTTAAATTCATAATTTTGTACGGCTCTCACGTGAGAGGAGATGCTCGAAAGGATAGTGATATTGATCTGTGCATTTACTATGACGGCACAAAGGGAGAGGCTTTTGAATTCAGGATGAAAGTCCTTGGGGAGCTTCCAGATAATTACGATGTGCAAATTTTCAACTTGTTGCCAATCTTTCTCAAAAAGGAATGCCTAAAGGGTTTTGTGTTGTTCTATAGGGATTGGGGATTTTTGTACGACGTTGCATACAAAACCATTGAGGAGTCCGAAGATTTTAAGCGGTATTACTATGACTACATTGGTTTAGAGGCGAGAGAATGAGGATTGAGATAATTAGGTCAAAAATCTGTGAAATTTCAGAGGGCATAACGACTATTGAGGAATACCCGCCGGGTGATGTTGAGGAATTCAAAAAGTTGGGTATAAATGGAATATACAGGCGGACGGAGTTCGTCCTTCAGAACGTAATTGATATATTTGCTATCCTCAACTATACAGGTTCATTGAAGTTGTTGAAAAAGTCTTGGAGGGTCAAAAATGGGAGTTCTCGCATCAGCTCCGGCTAAAATTATTCTCTTTGGAGAGCATAGTGTCGTTTATGGGAAACCTGCTATAGCTGCAGCCATTGATTTAAGAACTTATGTAAAAGCGGAGTTTAACAAAAACGGGAGAATTAGAATAGAGGCTAAGGATATCAGGACCCCGGGCTTGACGGTATCATTCACCGAAGATCAAATTTATTTCGAGACCGACTATGGAAAAGCGGCTGAAGTTTTGAGCTACGTTAGGGAGGCAATAAATCTTGTAATGGAAGAAAACGGCAAACAAAAAGGATTGACGGTCTCAATAACGTCCCAAATCCCCGTAGGGGCAGGATTGGGAAGTTCGGCTGCTGTTGCTGTGGCAACTATTGGGGCAGTGTCGAAGCTTCTCGGGCTAGAACTAAGCAGAGAGGAGATTGCTAAACTTGGGCATAAAGTGGAACTCCTCGTACAGGGAGCATCGAGTGGCATCGATCCAACGGTTTCATCGGTTGGGGGCTTTCTCTACTACCAAAAGGGCTCTTTTGAGAGCCTGCCTGTAATTGAATTGCCGATAGTTGTGGGCTATACCGGTTCAAGTGGCTCCACAAAAGAGCTCGTTGCAAAGGTTAGGAAGAACTATGAGGAGATGCCCGAGATAATTGAACCGATTTTAAATTCAATCGGCAAGCTCGTGGAAAAAGCAAGAGAAGTTATTCTCGCAGATTACGACAAGGAAATCAAGTTCCAGCTTCTTGGAAGGTTGATGAACATAAATCACGGCCTCCTTGATGCCCTTGGTGTCTCAACAAAAAGCCTGAGCGATTTAGTATATGCTTCAAGGGAAGCTGGTGCTTTGGGGGCAAAGATTACGGGTGCTGGAGGGGGAGGATGTATGTATGCGTTAGCTCCAGGAAGGCAGAGTGAAGTGGCAACAGCAATAAAAATTGCCGGTGGAATGCCTATGATAACAAAGATAAGCAGAGAAGGACTGAGAATTGAGGATGTTATATAATAATGTTTGTTTTTGTTCATTCTTTTTACTCTGGTTTCTTTTGGTTAATAGGTTCTGGGGATACGATTAAAAGATAAAATTAACTGCAATTAGTAAAAGAAAATATTTATAAGTCTTGAAGTCAAAAATATTATTGCAATATTTAGTAGGAGGTACAAACATGAAAAAACTGCTTGCACTACTTATTGCATTGTTAATGGTGGGAGTAACAGCAGGGATTGCAGGGGCTGCAGATACTACAAAAATTCCAGAAGTCAAGGTACATACACTTTATGTGCAAGGAAAGCCAGTAAAGATTATAGAGAAGGATGGTACAATTACAGTTAGAGAAACACCGGGATTAGACAGAAAAAAGGTTTTTGAAGCAGTAAATGCTTATTTTGTTAGGAAACACAAACTAAACAAAATAAGACCCGCCACTATAGATGTAACTCCCACGAGCTTTGTTGGTGAGAATAGTGATTACAGGGAACGAAAAATTTTTAGCATACCTAACAAGGGCGATGTATACATAGCAGCATACGCATATTGTGAGATAGAATATGACTTGTTCAGTAGAGTAAGTGTGGGTGGGTATTCTGCAACATATAGCTGGATAGATCCCTACGACTACTGGTGGACACAGGAATATAAAGCAGATAAATTAACATTATCCATAACTTTGAAGTTTGTTGGAGTTGGGATATCTCTTAATATCCCACCAGGCATAGGTTTCACTGGCACTTCGGATACTGCAAGCTTTTCTGAGACGGAGTATTACACTGATTATCTTGGACACGATTTTTCGGGTATAGAAGCAACAAGTCTCGGTGGAATTTCTAGAATAGAAGACTACACATACGGCACATTTAAATTCAGCTACACCGGGAATTATTACACTCAAGGTGCTACTGTAATCCTCCACAGGGGGTTATGAAATGAAAAAACCTTTTTTGGCCATTTTTTTGATATTTTTAGTTTTTGCTACAGGATGCATTACAGATTTTTCGCAAACGAATGTTAAAATCACAACCCCGCAAGAAGAATCACATATAAGATGTATCGAAAATTTTGATGTTACCAATTTCTTAGGAGAAAATTGGATTAATCACACTTTAAAGCGCATTTATCTTGCTCAAACACCAAATGGAGGATTCACCGAAATTGTTGACACTGTAACTCCAGATATTTTGTCAACTTACTATTTTACTAAAGCGTTGACTCTGTTAAACCAGAACCCGTATAATAAAGCCCAAACTATAAAATGGCTACATGAGGAAGAGAAAACTTTTTTTAAAAATTCCACCAAGACAAATATAAACAATTTTCTTAGATTGTATTTCGGAGTTATGAGTTTGTCCCTACTTAATGAGACCCCTTCTAATAGAGAAGACATAATCAACTTAATTTTATCATATAAGCGAGAAAATGGAAGTTTTATTGATGAAGATAACACCGACATAACAGAAAAAGCATTAGAGATGTTAAGTGCTCTAGGGTACAATGTTGCCGAGCTTAATGACACAAAAATATATGTTTTAAATAAGTGGAGTGACTTAACCCCACCAAACGTTGATGACTTTGCATCCGTTGTAAAGTATATAAGCATGTTTAACATGTACACCAATATGTTGCAAATTTTAGGAATCGACTATAGAAACTTAAAAGATTACGATCAAAAGAGATTTCCTCTCATCTGGATTTCTCAAAATCCCTCTTTCCTTCTGGAAAATCCACCTCCACTCTTTTTGATAACTCCTATATTAGAAGCCCTTAAAAAGGAAGATTTATTGACAGAGGATATTAAATCGGCTACCTCCAGAATCATAATGGATATGAAGCTCTGGGATGGAGGGTTTAATCTCTTCGGATTAGATTATGGGGAGCCCCAAGGGACGTATTATGCTGTTGAAGCTTTAGTATTAATTGAGAAAACACCAGACAAGGACACTATCAAGTTTATCCATGAAAGAGAAACTCCACTAGGAGGATTTATTTTCTGCTACCAATCTTTTGGAGATCCCTTATCAACATACATGGCAGTTCATACGAGCAAACTACTGGGAGGAGAGATAAACGAGACCAAAATAAAAAACTATCTCAGTAGAGCAGTCTATTATCGAAAACCATATTCCACCGATGAGCCAGCTCCTTTATACTTTGTATACTTGACTTATAAAGAGCTTGGTATTACTATAGATGAAGAAATATATAACTACATCAGAAACGAAACTGCCCGACTTTTTAACCTTTATCTCACTGAAAAAACTGACAACATTGTGGAAGATGGAAGTTGGATAAGCTTAATAAAACTTGGAAAAGAGGTTGGCGTTGTCTTAGATGACAAAACAAAGAAATACCTTATTGATAAGATTTTATCTCAGAGGAATTCAGATGGAGCGTTTGGAAGGCATTCGGGGAATATGTACAAAAAGCTACTGTACACATCGTATGCGGTTCTCCTTCTGGAGGAGCTAGGATATAAATATCACGATGACAAAACTATTGAATTCCTCTTAAACTCACAAATAAATGGTGGATGGGGAGCCCCAGATCTTTACACAACGTACCAAGTGATTAGAGCATTGAGAGTCATGGAAGTCTGTCCAAAAGATGTTGATGGACTTTTGAAGTTTTTAAAAAGAGTGCAGTACCCATATGGAGGATTTAACTTCTATGAAGAGCAAGAGGATGCCCATGGTGGCCTATATGAGACATATCTCGCATTGAGAATACTGGAGTTACTTTCCTCCTCGTAAATTTCAAAACACCTATAAACCTCACTCTATATTAGTTATTTGGTGTTCGCGATGATAGTCATCAAGCTCGGGGGAAGCGTGATAAGCGACAAAAATGTTCCCTATTCATTTAACCGAGAAGTCCTCGAGAACATAGCGGAAGAAATTGCCCAGTTTTACCCTAAGGAGAACTTTGTCCTCGTACACGGCGGTGGAAGCTTTGGGCACCCAAATGCAAGGAAGTACAAAATCAGGGAAGGGCTAACCGGGGATGTAAAGGGTAAAAGGATTGGCTTCTCAAGGACTCACCAAGCAATGCTTAAGCTTAATGATTTGATAATTCAAACTTTCTTAGAGAAAGGCTTGCCCGCTTATTCCATCTCTTCCTCTTCGATTTTCCTCATTGAGAAAGGGGAAATTGTTTATGGTGAGCTTGAGGTTCTTAGAAAGCTTTTGGAAAAAGGCTTCATCCCGGTGCTCTTTGGAGATACTGCAGTTGCCCTTGATAAAGGAATAGATATCCTCTCTGGAGACCAGATAGTGGGCTATTTAGCAAAGATGTTCAAGCCAAGCAAAGTAGTCTTTTTGATGGACGTTGATGGAATTTATACCAAAAATCCAAAAGAAGAGGGGGCAGAGCTTATTAAAGAGCTTACCAAAGAGGGAATCGAACACCTATTAGAAAGCTCAGAATCAGCGGGAATAGACGTAACCGGTGGCATCGGAAACAAGCTCAAAAAAGCCCTTGAGATATCCCACTATTCGGAGGTTTACTTCATAAACGGAAAGGTTAAGGAAAATCTAGGCAAGGCAATACGAGGAGAGAAAGTTGGCACAAGGATTAAGGTTTAATGTCAATGTTTGTTTTTGTTCATTCTTTTTACTCTGGTTTCTCTTGGCTAATAGGATCTGGAGATACGATTAAAAGATAAAATTAACTACAATTAGTGAAATAAAATATTTACCCTAGTTCCCATTAGATCGTTAGAGTTATAAGCACTTAAGTCTTTTGGTTGATTGGTGGTTGTATTGAGCTTTCAAAGGAAAATCCTGATCATAAAATCCGAAATCTATCCGATAATCAGCAAACACTACCCGAAAAACACTCACAGGGAAATAATCAGCCTCTACGACCTAATAACCTTCGCAATACTAGCACACTTGCACTTTAACGGAGTTTACAAGCACGCTTACAGAGTCCTAATCGAAGAAATGAAGCTGTTCCCCAAAATCAGGTACAACAAACTAACAGAACGCTTGAACAGGCACGAAAAACTCCTGCTCCTAGCGCAGGAAGAATTATTCAAAAAACACGCCAGAGAATACGTTAGAATACTGGACTCAAAGCCCATTCAGACCAAGGAGTTGGCCAGAAAAAACAGGAAGGATAAGGAGGGTTCTTCAGAAGTCATCTCTGAAAAGCCCGCAGTTGGGTTTGTTCCCTCTAAAAAAAGTTTTACTATGGGTACAAGCTGACCTGTTACTCTGATGGAAATTTGCTGGCTTTACTGTCTGTTGATCCGGCGAATAAGCATGATGTGAGTGTTGTCCGGGAAAAGTTCTGGGTGATTGTTGAGGAGTTTTCCGGCTGTTTTCTGTTTTTGGATAAGGGGTATGTTAGCAGGGGGCTCGAGGAGGAATTTCTGAGGTTTGGCGTTGTTTACACGCCAGTAAAGCGGGGGAATCAGATTAGTAATCTGGAGGAGAAGAAGTTTTACAAGTACTTGTCTGACTTTCGCAGGAGGATTGAGACTTTGTTTTCGAAGTTTTCTGAGTTTCTTCTGAGGCCGAGCAGGAGTGTTAGTTTGAGGGGGTTAGCTGTCAGGATTTTAGGGGCGATTCTGGCCGTGAATCTGGACAGATTATACAACTTTACAGGTGGTGGGAACTAGGGTAATATTTATAAGTCTTGAAGTCGAAAATATATGTGTTGGAGAGATTTGTCCAACAAGCATCTTGGAGGACAAAAGATGAATAGGGAAATTCTTTATCCAGCTCGCTTTCTTCACAATTTTTTAAGTGGAATAGTTCCAGCAGAAGTACTTAGTTTGGTTTTTGGCACTGTCAATCCTCAATTTGGACTTAGATTCGCTCTGCTGTATTGGTTTATTATGAGTCCATACCTCTTGTACTTATATAACAGAGAGAAGGATGCTCTTATTAAAAAGCATGGCTGGAAGGAGGGAAGAGGAATTGTATTAAGATTGCTGTTTGTGAGATATTTCATTGCTGGAATTGCCCCCACCGCTGCAACTGTGGAAAAATACTTTGGCGAGAATATTCCTCTTCTGTTACTTCTGGGGCTTATCTGGACATTAATATACGCAAAGGTACTTGCTGACGTTAATCGTCCTGAGGTTCCGCATTACTGGGCAATGAAGCTTGTAAATAGATCAGCATAATATCTATTTTGTTTCGCGGCTTCTATCATAGAGTTAAGTTTAATTATTCCCGAAACATACTTTAAATCATGAAACTTGAAGATGAAGTAAGAAGACTTGCTCTTAACAAAGAGGAAAAAGTTAAATTCATAATTCTGCATGGCTTTCATGCAAATGAAGAAGCTCGAAACCGACAGCGACGTTGATTTATGTATCCACCATAACAGCTCAAAGAGAAAAGCCTTCCAATTTAAAATGGGAATGATAGGGGAAGTCGCCAAGAATGTCCCCAAAGAGATTCAGCAGAAATACCCTCAAATACCTTGGAAAGAAATTGCTGGAATGAGAGATAGACTTATTCATGCTTACTTTGGAGTTGATCTAGAGATCGTCTGGTTACCGAAGTTAGAATCCGAGTTATCAAGAGGGAGGGCTAAAAATGAGAGTTCTTGCTTCCGCACCTGCTAAAATTATCCTCTTTGGAGAGCACAGCGTAGTTTACGGAAAACCTGCAATAGCCGCGGCTATTGACTTGAGGACATATGTAAAAGCGGAGTTTAACGAAAACGGGAGAATTAGAATAGAAGCGAAAGACATCAGGACTCCAGGCTTGACGGTCTCGTTTTCTGAAGCCTTGGTGTCTCAACAAAAAGCTTGAGTGATTTGGTGTATGCTTCAAGAGAAGCTGGAGCTCTTGGGGCAAAGATAACAGGTGCCGGAGGGGGGGGATGTATGTATGCGTTAGCTCCAGGAAGGCAGAGTGAAGTGGCAACAGCAATAAAAATTGCCGGTGGAATGCCTATGATAACTAAAATCAGCAGGGAAGGCCTTAGGATTGAGGACGTTACACAATAATGTTCTTCTTTGTTCAGTCTTTTACTCGGGTTTCTTTTGACTATTGGGATTCTTGAAGATTCAGTTGGAAAGTAAGAACTCACGAAAAAAAAGCGTAACAGATTAAAACTCGAAAAGGAAAAACTTATAAATTTCAAAGTTAAAAATATTATTGCAATATTTTGATGGAGGTGCAAGCATGAAGAAAGTGTTTGCAGTATTAATAGGATTATTGATAGTTGGAGGAATAGCAAACATTGTAAGCGCAAGGAATAGTATGGAAAATCCAATAGAACCAAATGATTACGTCGCTCTGGGGCACGATAAAGGTTCCAATATCAGAGATATGGACACCTGAATGTAAGAGTATTGTCTCATAGAGGTGAAATTTATGGAAAAGTTCGGGTGGAGTATAGTTGTTGTTTCAATCTTTCTTTTCTCAGCTCTTTTGGTGGGAATTTCTAATGAGAAGAGTGTTGAATCATTACGCTGTAGTTCTGATATTTTTCTCAGTGAATATGTAGCCTATGTATACACATCTCAAAACGATACTATAAATGTGCCCATCTATTGGTGTCCTTCAAAGGTTGGGAAAAATGTAAGCGTTGTGTTGTATCTCCCATTTTTTAATGCGTGGGTCAATTATGACAAAAGTAGTATCCGCAGAGGTTTCAGAGGATACTTTAAACTGCAGGTTCCTATGCCCATAATGCTCAATCACAGCAGAGATATTAAAAATCTTAGTTTGGATGTTCTAATTAGAGATTCAAACTCTGAGAAAAATCTTATAATTCCCTTCGGGAACTGGAGTTTTGAAATTAGCAAGAAGAATCCTTATAAATTGGTGGTTGTGGAACATAGAGAGGAGGTCTTTACCCCAAAGATTGACACGGCTTTTATAACCTATGGACTTGGACTTCTCAATCCAACAAACACGACTGTTTATATAATGAATCTATCTTACTCTCTCAGTCCTTCAAAAGTCAGCACTATAGCAGTAGCATGCTATAACGTTACATCAATCTCTGATTTGCCCTGGGTTAATAAAATAGAGGACATCCCAAAAGATTTAATGCTTTCTAATGGGGGATGCCCTATTCTACCGGGTAAAAGGATTTATGTGCTTGTTTACATGAAGGTTGATCCTTCAGTGAGAATGTTACTATTAAGACCAAAAATTATATATAGGATAGGTAATAGAACAGAGTCCATGCCTGGTGGAACAATGAGCTTCATACGAATACCCGAAATGTGCGAATGTAATTTTAGGTAACTTTATTTTGTTCATAATTCTAAATGCAGCCCTTTATCCCAAAACTCTTTTAACTTGTTTTTGCATCTCTTAATGGGATTTGCGATGATAATCATCAAACTTGGTGGAAGTGTAGTAAGTGACAAGGAAAAAGAATACTCATTCCACAAGCACATAGTGGAGCAGATAGCTGAAGAAATTGCTCAATTTTACCCAGATGAGGACTTCATATTGGTTCACGGCGGCGGGAGCTTCGGGCATCCAAGTGCAAAGGAATACAAAATCACTGAAGGTCTTGGAGGAGATGTTGATAGAAAGAGAATTGGCTTTTCGAAGACCCACCAGGCAATGCTCAAGCTCAATGATTTGATAATTCAAACTTTCTTAGAGAAAGGCTTGCCCGCTTATTCCCTCTCTTCATCATCAATTTTTCTAATTGAAAATAAAGAGATAATCTATGGGGAGATTGAGATAGTGAGGAAGCTCCTCGAGCTTAAGTTTATTCCCATTCTGTTTGGGGACACAGCGATAGCCCTTGATAAAGGCATAGATATTCTTTCGGGAGATCAGATAGTAAGCTATCTCGCAAAGATGTTCAAGCCAAGCAAAGTCATCTTTTTGATGGACGTTGATGGAATTTATGACAGGAATCCGAAGGAAAGAGATGCAAAGCTAATTGAAGAGCTCAACGCTGAAGAAATCAGACATTTACTGGAAAGTTCAGAATCGGCTGGAATTGATGTAACCGGAGGAATTGGAAACAAGCTGAGAGAGGCTTTAAAGATAGCAAAGCACAGTGAAGTGTACTTCATAAATGGAAAGGTTAAGGAAAATCTGGCCAAGGCAATACGAGGAGAGAAAGTTGGCACAAGGCTTAAGCTTAAGGTTTAATGCTCTTCTTTGTTCAGTCTTTTACTTGGGTTTCTTTTGATTGATGGTGTTCTTGAAGATTCAGTTGGAAAGTAAGAACTCACGAAAAAAAAAGCGTAACAGATTAAAACTCGTAAAAGAAAATATTTATAAGTCTTGAAGTCAAAAGTATTGTTGCAATATTTGGTAGGAGGCGCAAGCATGAAAAAACTGCTGGCCCTACTTGTTGGAGTGTTAATAATTGTTATTGGGATACAGCAAGTAATAGCCGGCAATGATTGTGAATATTGTGAATGGCCACCAAGTTCATGGACTCTTGTTTCTGTGGACTATACTACTGACTATGCTTATACAGAACAGAAATTTAAGTGGGACTGGGAACATTTACAAGCATTGTGGAGCTATCCGGATGAGGATTATCATTAAGAAGAATTGATGGAGCTGGACAAGATATTAATGTGTGGGATTATTTTACAGACTGCAACTACAGACATGGGACATATTGGACAAACCTTCCTGATCCAACTGATATCTACTCAGAAGAATCCCATTGTTCAATAATAGACAATGAAGAATTTGAGATTAAAGTTAAGGAACATTATTCTTCCTACAAAGTGAATCAGAAGTTAAATATCTTACTGGATTTGAATGGTGCATAATGGAGAAACAGTTAATATCCTCATGAAAAGATGATATAAGGTGGTGATATAATGAGAAAAAAGACGCTTGTATTAATGTTTGTGGGAATACTTGCAGTATCGTTAATTGTTTCTGCTTTCACATTAGGAGATAAACAAAATACAGTTGAGATGAAAGTATTCCATATGAAACTCCCGATAGCACGAGACAAAGCCAGTGTTATCCCAGACATTCACAGCAAAGAGGAGCTTCTTCTCTTTGTCCGTGAAAACAAGAAGAGGCTTTATTCTCTCAAGGATGGAGAAGTTGTTAGTGCAACGATAACCTTTAGCAGACCTCTAAGCAAAGAGGAAGTTCTGGAGCTCTTGGGATCAAATGTAAAGATACTGGCGGTGAGGTATAAGTCTTATCCAGAGGGCATTGGTCAGTTACCTTATCCCATGGAAGTAAATGAGTCTAAAGAACTCATGTTACTTGAAAAAGACTTAAGGCAAAATTTTGGAGAGGAATTTAAACTTATTGAAGGCTTTATTTCGACAAAGGTTGTTGCACCAAAAGAGGAATTGATAAGGATTTCAAAATCAAGAGATGTCTTTGATGTTAACATTGGACCAAAAGCTACCTTAGATGGCTATGGTGTTAAATATGTGACTATCGAAGACGTTTGGTGGAAGTATGAAAAGTACATTCTTAAAGCAGAAAACAGGTAAAGTTTAGAGTTTCTCACCCTAGTTCCCATCAGGTCGTTAGATTTATATGCATTTAAATTTTTTGGTTGATTGGTGGTCGTGATGAACTTCTACCAGGAAATCCTGATCATAAAATCCGAGATTTACCCAATAATCAGAAAACACTACCCGAAAAACACCCGCAGGGAAGTAATCAGCCTCTACGCGTAACGCGCAATACTGACACACTTACACTTTAACGGAGTTTACAAACACGCTTACAGGGTTTTAATTGAGGAAATGAAGCTCTTCCCAAAAATCAGATACAACAAACTGACAGAACGCTTGAACAGGCACGAAAAACCTCATCATAACTCAGGAAGAATTATTCAGAAAACACGCCAGGGAATACGTCAGAATAATCGACTCGAAGCCAGTTGAGACCAAAGAGTTGGCCAGAAAAAACAGGAAAGGGAAGGCAGGTTCTTCAGAAGTCATCTCTGAAAAGCCCGCAGTTGGATTTGTTCCATCTAAAAAAAGTTCTACTATGGGTACAAGCTGACCTGTTACTCTGATGGAAATTTGCTGGCTTTGCTGTCTGTTGATCCGGCGAACGAGCATGATGTGAGCGTTGTCAGGGAAAAGTTCTGGGTGATTGTTGAGAAGTTCACTGGTTGTTTTCTGTTTTTGGATAAGGGGTATGTCAGCAGGGAGTTGGAAGAGGAATTCCTGAAGTTTGGCGTTGTTTACACGCCGGTAAAGCGGGAGAGTCAGATTGGTAGTCTGGGGGAGAGGAAGTTTTACAAGTACCTGTCTGATTTTCGGAGGAGGATTGAGACTTTGTTTTCGAAGTTTTCTGAGTTTCTTCGGATACCGAGCAGGAGTGTTAGTTTGAGGGGGTTGGCCGTTAGGATTTTAGGGGCGATTCTGGCTGTGAATCTGGACAGATTATACAACTTTACAGGTGGTGGGAACTAGGGTTAGGAACTATAGACTGAGGTGATATTGGAGTGTTGAAGATACCCTACTCCAAAAAGTGTTATGTAATAGTGGAAACTCCCCAACATCCATACAACACAGAGGATCCAGTAAATGTTAGGGAGACTCTCCAGAGTTGGGATGTTGATGGAGTATTTTTAAGCTATAACCAAGGATTTGGAGAAAGAGAGAGATTTTATGAATATTACTCAGCTTTGGAAGACTACATAGAAAATTCGGGATTTATCGTAAATACATTTGGACCTTATTTCTCCGATTATACAACAACAGCTTGCACTACTGGAGAAGATATTAGTGGGTGGATCAATCCTTATTTGATCTCAAAACTTTGGAGGAGTTTTGCATCCCCAGAGGAATTCAGAAAATAACACTTGTTGCCAAGCTTGGAATGTTGGACAAGCATATGATGATACAAAGGGTATCACAAGATGCCTTGGTTTTGTAGCTGTAATGTTGATAGTTATAAATGACGCACTGAATTATTTTGAAGGGGTTGTCTTTTGGGAATACCAATCACTAAAGAGCAACTTTGGAGGTATAGGGAGGGATTAAAGATGAAGTTGGAGTTCAGGATAAAAATCTTTGTAGTTGTAGTTCTTGTGCTTTTACTTTCTCTTCCTTTTTCATTAGTCCAAAGTGTTCCTGTGGAAAAAGATTACCAAATGAAAACGCTCTACTCTCATTCCAAAAATTACGGAATATCAAGTTATGATTTTGTTGAAAAGAGTGATGACTTTTATCTAACATGTCTTAAAGTCATAGCTCTTGCAAGAAGCGAATTTCCAAAGAATTCTCCAGAATTTCAAAGGTTAGTCGAAGAAATAAAATCAAAACAGTTTGAAGATGGTTCATTCCCCCCAATAATTACCGATGATTACTCAAGGGCTGAGGGTGAATGGGTTTACTGGGAGAAATCCAAAGCCGCTGGAACTGCTCTCGCTCTGCTGGCTCTTCTTGAGGCTGGAGAAAGCCCAAACTCCGAAGTTGTAATCAAGGGAATTAAATTTCTCTTGGCTAACAAAACAAACGAGTATTGGACGTCTACAGTTTACATTGATTGGGAGCGGAGCGGAATTAAAAGAATTGGAGAGTTTCCAAGCTTAGTAGCAACAGCTTATGCTACTGCCCTGTTACATAGACTCGGTTACAATGTTACTGATTCTTGGCAATGGCTTAGGGCTAACCTGAATACAAAGAACTTAACCAGAAACTATGCTTTTGATAATCTTTTTGTAGGTTTTCTCTTTCCAATGCCCTACAGGGATTTCAGAATGCCCTATGAAAGCCTAAGTTTACCATTACTTTACTTAAGAGAAGAAGGCTTTAAGCTCAATAATGAAACTTTAGAGTTCTTTAGTTCGCTCTTTAAGCAGTCTCAGTACTTGGAAAACACAACTTTGCTCTTCGTCTTCTACGAAAATTATAGTACCAAGTATGAGCTCAAATTCCTTCGCTTTTCTTTGATAAACAAAATGTGGGAGGAGAGTAAAGTAATCCGGGGAGTTGCTAACGAGAAAATTGAGCTCCAATTAAATCCCGAAGAGGAGATTGCAGTTCTAAAGATAGAGGGTTTGCGAAAGATAAATCCTCAAAAGTCAGGCGTTTTTAAGAAGTTGGGGATAATCAACAAAAGTATGAAGATTTACCCGGAGTTCCCTATGAACTACATAAACTTTCGTTCTTACGCTGCCTCCCAAATACTCCACTTTTCTGAAACCAATGGAACTTACTACATAATCCCTCTCCCCAAGCTGGATAAATCATGGAATCATGATGTATATTCAACCTCAATAGCCCTGATTTGGTTGTACCTAGCAAATAAAACCGGGTATAAAGGGTTTAATGGTGGAATCGAATTTTTACAAAGTAGTGGGGAAAGTCTAAGCTTTGACGGTTATGCTTATGCTTTGATTGCTTTAAGCTTGTATGGTGGAGACTGGGAGAAGAACAAGCCAGAGATTAATGCCATTGTCTCTAATAAGGAAAAGAATATTAAATACCCAGTTTACATTCTCGCGATAATTGTGATATTTTCAATAGGTTACTTCTGGAGAAAGCGTAAACAAGATAAAGGTCTCTAATAGAATGTTAATCCATCATTTTCTACTTTTTTATATCTCATATCAACTCCCGGTTCCCTAAGCTTAGTGGGAAGCCAACAAAGCAACTTCAAACCGCTTATAGGAGTAAAGTGTTGTTTATACTATTAAAAGTATTAAAAATCAAAAAGCTTAAAAAGTATTACAAAATGACTATTTATTGAGGGGACTGAATGGCAAAGTTTGGATTGTGGTATGTTAAATGGGACTCTTCCTCTGGAAGATACACCTCTAGGCTAAAAACACTAAACAAAAGCTCAGCAACAGTTGAAGACTTTAAAGAGCGATTTGATATTGCTGTTGTCACAACCCTTGGTGGATTCGATGCCAAAAACAGTGGAAATGGATATGAAGATGGGAAAGAGCTGGCAACATTCACAAAATCCATTATTGGAACAGGAGTTGATGGGCAGTTAGCATACCACTTCGGAGTGACCCTTGATGTCGTGGATGAAGTTTTTGACTATTATCTCAAGCGCATGGGGTGTTATGGTGAAATTTAAACTCCTCGCTTCCTTTGTTCTGTTGTTTTCTTTACTTGGCAGCTCTTTATCTTATGCCGCTCCAACTCTCACCGTTGATTTTTGCTCTTCAGGTTTTCAGGTAACTGTCGTCGCAACAACCAAGGGTGTTATCTATGTGAGTATTGGTTTCTATGGTCTCAAACCTCAAAACTTTGGAGAGTGCATCGCAGAATACGACCTAACTACTCAGCGCGCCCACTTTTACCTTGTAAACTCAAGCGGTGCATATCATATTGGCTGGTATCATGAATACGGCTATCAAAACAAAACGCTTTCTGAACTTTTGGGCAGAGTGGAGAGAAGTGTCCTCCCAGTGCCCGGAAAACTTGAGGGAGATTATGTGGTGTTTTTGCTTAACTCAACAACCTATAAAGTGCCCGCCAAAGAGCTTTTACCTTATTTATGGAGAGAGGATTTGTGGAACAATTTAGTGGCATTTTCTTATGAAGAAGGGATTGTAATAGTCCCATCTTTTAAGATAGATGCCGTTGAAAATAACTTCACGGTAATTAAAACTCCCGGGAAGCGCATTGGAACGACTTTGCTGGACTTCAACTTTACCTACTGGATCTCTTATAGGTATCCCATATACCTAAATGGCACCGTCGATGGTAGGTTTCTATGGAAAGGAGAAACAAAGAAAGAACTAATAGCTTGGGAAGAACTCTCTCAGATGTTCGATAAACCCCTCTATGCATTCTATTTTGATGGGGAGTCTCTAAGGCTATACCCCCTGTTTAGAGTCAAGATTTCACCGGAGCTAAAGGAGTTTAAGCTCTCCCTAAATTATGAATTCGAGAATCTGGCGCATCCCTATGCTCCGCCAACAACACCCGTTTTACCGACAGCTTCTTCTACCCCTCAAGAATCTGAATCTTTAATCTCTACTGCCGGCTCGAGCACATATTATGCCCCGGAAAATATAAAAGAGCACATTTCTTGGATTTCCCTTTTGCTCGTTATAATTGTGACTGTAGCTTTAATAGAAGTTCTGCATTTAAAAAAGACCAAGTAAAGAAGAGCAAATTTTATACTCCATGGGTGATCCAAAATTATCTTAATGGTATCCGCTTACATTAAAAGCTTTTAAACAATCTTCTCAAAACTTCAAAGGGGTGAAAACATGGCAAAGCTTCAGGCTCATCACATAAGGGTATCAACCTTTGCCCACGCAACCGAAGACCCGGAAAAGGTTCTCGAGGCCATGGGGACTTTTTTTCCAGAGGACATTCCTTCTGAGGATATAGAGTTTGAGGTAGTTGAAACCGAGGGCTACTTCGGAAATCCGATAAAGGTCATAAACGCCGAGGTAAAGAGAAGCAGAAGCGTAAAAAAGATGTTGGAGCATATTAAGGGACTTTTAAGCGAAGAGGATAAAGAGTATCTCTTAGAGAACCTTGAAGAAAAGGTTGACGAGACGGGAACGTTTTTCATTCGCTTCAGCAAGCAGAAAGCATACCTAGGAGAGGCGGAGGTTAGTGAAGGAGAAGACGTTATCCAAGTAAAGATAAAAGTTAAAGCATTCCCAATGAAAAAGGAGAGCGTTGTAAAGGCAATCAGGGAGTGGTTGAGTGAATGAAGTGGATTGAAATGGACGTCAGGAGTGAGGAAGCTTACAAGCAAGCAAAAGAATGGTACGACGAGGTAGTTTTTACAAGGAAGATTTATCTAAAAAGTCCTCCAAACTTTGATGAACTTAAAAGCGAAATTAAAGGGCTTAAAGAAAAGTACAAAAATGTTGCATTGCTGATTATCACAGAAAGGCCCTCCCTAATAAAAGAAATTAGAAAAAGGGTTCCAAACTCCCTCATCTATGTGCAGGGAGGAAATCTGAGGGTTGTTAGATTCGCGATAGAGAACAAGGTTGATGCGGTGATAGCTCCAGAATACGGGAGAAAGGATTCCGGTTTTGATCATGTCCTTGCGAAGTTGGCGGCCAAAAACAACGTTGCTGTGGGGTTTTCTCTTGCTCCCCTGCTGAAGGCAACTCCCTATGAAAGGGCAGAGATATTGAAGTTTATGATGAAAAACTGGAGGCTTGTGGAGAAGTATAAAACTCCCAGATTTTTAACTTCCTCAGCTGAATCCAAATGGGAAGTGCGGTTTCCGAGGGATTTAATGAGCCTTGGAATAAATATAGGCATGGAAATTCCACAGGCAAAGGCATCTCTGAGCTTTTATCCAGAAATGGTGCTAAAAAAATTGAAAAGGGCTTGAAAGTCTAAAACGCTATTCTTTGGCTTCTTCGAGCAAGCGAGTTAGCAGTGCCCACTGCTGGTCTTCAAAGGCGTCCTTCTCCGCTACCAGAATTAAAGTTCCCTTATGGCTCACGACAAAGTCCTTCAGCTTGTTTAAGAACTTCATCACGCTTGTGAATTCGTTGTACATGATTAGGTATTCAAGACAGTCTATCAGTATGATTCCCCTACTCCCGGCTTCTTCCATTGCTTTTAGATATTTGTATGACAGCTCTGTCATTCTTTCTAGGTTCATTGGTGATATGGCCTCTACATCACTTTCTTTGGTAGCAGTGGTTACGAAATAGTGAGTCCAACTCTCGGGGATATTGTTCAAAGTTCTAACAAACGCAAGCACAGGCACATTTTTCAGCTTTTCTTTTATCTTTTTGTACTCTTCTTGGTTTAGTATTTTGACACCGGACTCTATTTCGACTTCATGAATCTCCATTGTTTTTAGCCTAAGGAACTCTTCAGAGGAGGTGAGCCTTATTGTTAAGAATACTAGTCCAAGGATAAGTACTAATGAAATAGTGGAGCCTATGATCGGATATATTTTGCTGCCAAGTATAATGGATATTGGAACCGGAAGCAAGTGAAGTCCAAAAAGCACTAAAAGTGTTGAAAGATATTTTGCTTTTCTTCCATAAATGTATGTCAACTCTTTCATAAGATAGCCTGTAGTGACCATAACAATTGTCGCTAGACCATGAGATACGTAGAGACTTGCTATGCCCCTGAACAACCCATATTGAAACATGTAATCTGGAAATAGAGAGTACACTGCGAATAACAAAGACAACAGAGGGAACAACACTTTATAGTTTACTTCAATACTTATGTTCTCTTCTCTTATCAGTTCTATAGTCCCGTTCAGGAAAAATGCACTGAATAGGAGTATAAACATCCCCGCCAATGGGAGGAGCTGAAATGCATAGCCAATGACCGTTAATAAGTCGCAAATCCACGCTAGGGAAAGCAATAATGCTGAAGTTCGTTTGTTTTTTAGATAGATGCGAAAGATAAGTAAAAACGCCAACAAGTCTGCTAGTGCAACAATAAACCCCTCACTTATCGTTATGGTTTGAGGATTTGCCATATTAACACCTCCTCTTTGGATTTGCGAAACCATCCCACTTAAATGGTTTTTCGGGTGCAGCACGGGTAATATAGTCATCTTCCAGCTTTACAACCAACAGCTCTGGTCTTGCGATTATAAGTCCCATCTTGCCACTTTCTCCTCTATTGGCTATAGTGTATCCATTTCGGGTAACCTTCAAAGGGAAGACTATAGTAAATGGATAGTTCGGAAAATACATGAGGTCATTATTTTTAACTATTCCAACGTTATCACCAAAGCCGTAGTAGCCATAGAAAGGTATAACAACAGAATTCGGGAACTTCTTCCTAGCAAGTTCAATTGCATCCATATTCAACCCAACCCCACTAAAAATAATAGTCAGTATTTCCTCTTTTCTGATAAGGTAGAGATCTAAAAAATGAGGAATGGTGCGGATGAAGTTTATGTGATCTTTTTCGAGCACCCTTTTCGTGTACTTCAAAAACGGAGAATATCTCATTTTTAATATGTATCCTACTCCTTTTTCCTCAAGTTCCCGCTTAACACCATCGGTTTCCAAACCAATAAAATATAAGATCCCTCCATATGACCACACTAACTCACTTATCTCCTCTTGATACCACCCATAGGGTCCTCCACTGAGAGCCCGCATTTTATTTTCCTTATAGATCTTATTCAACTTGTAGATTTCATCAAGGGTTACTTTTAAATATTTCACAAGGAGCTTCATATACTCATAGTCCCAGTGAAGGATGCTCCTTTCTCTGGTGGTTCCGGAAGATTGGTAAAATCTGATTCTCCCTTCATAATTTTCAGGAAGAAAATCAAGCCAGTTGTTTCGGAGATAATCTTCGCTAACAGCCAGATTTGAGTTGAAGATATTCTCAAAAACGTCTTCAAGCTTTCCCTCAAAAATCTCATCCAAATTTACCTTGTTTCTCATCCTTTTCCAGTAAGGGGTGTTCTCAAAATGATACTCAAACACTTCTCTAAGATAAGATAAAGTTTCTTTTTCTGTCACATTAAGGGGATCGTAGTCCTTTGCAAAATCTTCGTATCTCATTTTACCATCCTCCAAGAACTCCCAATTAGATGTTTGCTAAATATAATAGGCGAAGATGCTATTAAATTTTTCTACATTTGAACAGATACTGTCAGGATAACTTGAGTATCACCTCCTTAAGCCATTCAGCAAAATCACTGAGTGACTTTAAAACCAGAATGAAGCCCAGCAAAATTATACCAGAAGGCAAACAGAAAAACAAACTTTTGAGCTTTCCACTCTTTACCCCTGAAATTATTCCAGAAACGCTTCGTACTCCCCTTCAACGTCCCAAACCAGCGCTCAACACAATTCCTTGGCCCGAAAGTCACATGCGGATAACCCAACCCCAGACTCTTAAATGCTGACCTGTACCCTAGCATTATCAACCAGAAAAACAGGCCGCCCTTCACAGGACTTCAAAACAACCAGAATGAAATTTTTTAGTTAGATTGCTTCTGCTATTTTCTGAACTGCCAAGTTGTCACGTGGCTGATTTTGAGAATTCTGGCGGTTTGTCCGTAGCTTAGGCCTTTCAGTTACAAGTTTATCACCCTGATTTTCTTCTCTACTGGAATTTTGTTGAGGTGAAAGGGTTTTAAGGGAGTAAATAATGACTTCAACTTCCATGTTCTCCCTTTCTTTTTTGAGAATTTCAGTGATTTAAACCTGACGCTCCACAGCCTATCCTAACATTATCACAGTACCAAGGAAAAATATTAATAGAGGGCAAATACATAAATCATAACTAGGTGTCGCAACTATGGGCGGCATTTTGCTTGGGAAGAAAGACCTTGAGGATTTAAGATATACAGCCGAGACAGCCTATAAAACAACGGAATTCTGGAAAGAAAGGTTTTCAGACGTTGATATAGATGAATTAAAACCAGAAATCCTTGCTTCTCTAACTGACAAAGTAATCATAGAGCCCCACGATCTGCATGAAAGAGAAAAGGTCTGGCCATCATACATAAAGAATCACGAGATTTTTTACGGGGTTATGAGAACCAGCGGAACTACTGGAAAACCGAAAAGAATACCCTTTACTAGGTACGATAAAATAAGAACAAGCAGACAGTTCTCTTTCTGGGTGGAGGAATATCTATACAAACAAAAACTTGCCTCATTCCTACCGCAGTTGCCTTCTGGTTCGGGATTTCTAACGGCGACTTCTCTTGAGTACATGGATGTAAAAGTAGGATTTTATCAGATCCCAATACAATATTTGAGAATGAGAGATGCATTAATAGAGGAGTTCAGGGATACGAGGGCTACGGCAATTTTCACCCTCACAACGGGGGCTTATGTTTTGGGACTAACGCTACCTGAAGACATCAAAAACGATATACAGGTTATTTTGGTAGGCGGAGAGACGTTGAGTCAAGAAATGGCCAATGCTATACTGGAGAGCTTCCCGAATGCTGTTATCTTAGATGTATTTGGAAACTCCGAAGATGACGTCACAGGCAGAAGGGCAGTAACTAAAAAGGGGATGGAACCCTTTACTTTTCCGGAATCACTAATAGTCCTAAAAGAGAACGAGGACCCAGAGTATAAGGACTATTACGAAATGTATATCACCAAGATAATGAAAGAAGGCGAACTTACAGGACTGCCGCTCTTCAACTATAAGATTGGAGACTTGGCAAAGGTAGTTGACGGAGAAGTCATGAACATCATCAGGGTAAAAGACGTGATAAGTTTAGCTGGAGCAAAGCTTCACATAGACCAGGTCATGGACATCGTTCACAGATATCCCTTCTTGGTGGACTTTGTAATAATCTACCACCCCCTCTCGCCGGGTAATCCAAAACCAAAGGCAATAATAAAAGTCGGATACGTGGGGGAAAAGCCATCCGGCATAGAAGATGAGATAAGAGAGCTGATATATGAAGCCAACAACCCAGTGAGATATGAGGTTGAAGAGGCTAAATCCTCCGAGCTTGTAGTGGAGGCAGTGCCGGCGGAGAAAGTAAGAGAAGGCTTACCTCAAAAACCAGGAAAGACAAAGAGAATCTTCATAGTTGGAAAAGACCTCTAGCCTTTATTTTCTCCTTTTGTACGATAAATTATTTAACTTAAAGCATCAAATCCGTTCTAGGTGAGAAATCATGAAGCCGAAGATAATCCACGACCCCATTCACGGAAGCATGAAGATAAGCGGGCTCATTTTAGACCTCATAAAAACTCCAGAATTTCAAAGGCTGAGGAACATAAAGCAACTCGGCCTTGCATACCTCGTCTACCCCGGTGCAAATCATTCTCGCTTTGAGCATTCCCTCGGCACATACAACATTGCAAAAAGGCTTGCAATGGAGCTGGGACTTAGCGAAGAGGAAAAAACCCTCCTGGAGGCAGCGGCTTTGCTTCACGACATTGGTCACGGTCCGTTTTCACATACCTTTGAACAGATATACGAGCACTACGTTAAGGAATACGACCACATGCATCTCGGCCAGAACATCATCCTTGGAAAGATAGACATAATAGATGGGGAGATAGAAGAGAGGCAGTTCATACCTGAGATACTTGACTTTTACGGATACAAGCCAAAAGAAGTTGCCGACCTTATTCTGGGCAAGTACGAAAAGAGGTATCTCGGGCAGGCATTGCATGGAGACGTGGATGTGGACCAGCTGGATTATCTTATCAGAGATGCCCACTACACCGGAGTAGCCCATGGGATAATCGACCTCGAAAGGCTCCTGAAGGTTCTAAGAATTCACAACAATGAACTTGTTGTTGACGAGAAGGGAGTGGAAGCTGTTGAGGGCATGATGGTTGCCAGAGCTTTGATGTACTCCAGAGTTTACTTCCACCACACGGTAAAGATAGCGGAGGGAATGCTAACCAGGGCTTTGGAGTTTGCCCTCGAAGACGGTTACCTCTGGGAGTTCTGGAAGATGACAGACTGCAGAGTTCTCGTGGAGCTCGAGGATTTGGAAGGCTATCCAAGGGAAATCGTCAAGCGCATCAAGTACCGCGACTTGTTTAAGGCAGCATTGCTATTAGGGGCCGATGAGCTTACCGCCGAGGAGAAAAGGGAATTGTTGACTGTCTATAGAGACATAAAGAAGCGCCAAGAGCTCGAAAGGAAACTGGTAGATGCCGTGGGAGCGAAGGAAGGAGAGGTGATTATAGAATTCTCAACGGCTGACCTAATGCTTACCGAACCGAGATTGAAGTCAACGGAAATCGGAGTGGTAATGCACACCGGAGAGATAAAGCCCCTAACAAAGGTTACACCCTTAGCAAACGCCCTCAAGAGAAGGCAAACACCAAGATGGGCCGTAATGGTTGCATCGCCTTCGAAATATGTCGATAAGATTAGAGACGTGTGGAGAAAGGTTTTCTTCAGCTGAATATCTCTCTCTTTATTTCCTTCTTGAGCTCTTCAATCATCTCAATAAGCTCATCGGCATCCCTAATCTCGTTGAGCTTCTCCTTTGGGATGAGGGGAATTTCCCCCACAACCTCGATTTTAGTTTTTTCAAGGATGAACAGCCCGTCGCTTTGGATAATTTTGCTGACTTCATTTACCATTTGAGCCCTCTTCACAGTTGATGATGTCTTTTTCTCACTTATGCCCGTTAAAATCTTCACTCCCTCTTCCTTTGAGATAGCATCAAACGGAGCTTTTTTGATTTTAACAACACCCATTCCAAAATCTTCTAAGCGTTTGAAAACTTCCTTTTCAAGCTCTGTCTCCGGTTCAACTTCCATCTTAGCCTCAACTCTGGCGTGAAGGACATCAATGGGCTTTGCAATTGGAGCCTCAAACAGCTCTTCAAGCCTCAGGGCAACCTCAAGGCTCATAGCCTGTTCTCCCCTTTCATAGTTTTGGAGACTCTTTCTTGAAACTCCAAGAAGTTCGGCAAGCTCCCCAATACTGTAACCGTGTTTTTCCCTAAGCTTTCGCAAATACTCCCCATTAACTCTCACGTAAAAGCCTCCTCTCTCGGCAAAGATTGCGGGCAATTCATTTTCCACAAGAACGTCATACAGTGTTTGAGGGCTCAGAGCGTAAATTCCATGTCTCTCGTAAACCACTCCCTCTTCAAGCTCCTCGCTTTTAGATCTTAGCCCCACAATAAGCGGAGAAGCCTCAAAGAGCTTGGCCAAACGCTTTAAATCTTCTGCCTGCTCCTCTGTGAGGGAGTCGATGTTTTGAATAACCTTCACAAAGAGCAACAAAAAGAGCCTACTCGCGGCTAGGTCAAAGCACGAACCTTTAAACTCCATTCTCGCTACCCTAAATCCAGTTCCCCTGAATATGCTTTCAACAATTCGCAACAATCTCTCTTTTTCCATCGTATATAAATAAAGCTTTGGAAATTTAAAAGTTTCCCATCGATGGATAAACTTTTAACCATTTGACATATCCTACGGGATGATGAAGCTCCACATAGGCATCGACGACACGGATTCACCGGACGGGATGTGCACCACTTATCTTGGTGCCCTGCTTTATAGAGAGATCTCCAGAGTAGCGGAGCCTCTAGATTTTCCAAAGCTCATCCGTCTAAATCCAAACGTACCGTACAAGACAAGGGGAAACGGAGCTGTGGCAATGAGTTTCGAAGTGGAAGAGAAGGAGATTCCAAAGATAAAAGATTTCGTTTTGAAAATGGTTGAGGGGTTATCAGACTTTAATCATGAGAACACAAACCCCGGAGTTGTATTTCTGGAAGGAGAAATTCCCAAGGAACTGGAGGAGTTTACGTATAAGGCCATATGGGAGCACGTTACCGTTGAGGATGCTGAAAAAGTTGCGAGAGAAGTAAACGCAGAAATTCACAAGTTCAAGCTCGGCAGGGGCATAATAGGAGCCCTAGCGGCAGTTGGTCATCCATTGAAAAACTTCACCTATGAACTCTTGGCATACAGGAAAAGGGAATTTTGGGGAAAGGAAAGGAGGGTCAACAGAGAGAGCGTTTTTGAAGCTGACAGATTAACCTATCCCTTCACATACGATAACGTCGACCCCTTCAAGGGGAGCGTTCTAATAACACCCCACGGAAAAGACCCTGTTCTGGTCGGCATTAGGGGAATAGACAAAAATAGGGTCTTGTGGACATTTGAAAACCTCATCATCGAAGAGCCCGTGGAGTTTTTCCAGATTTATAAAACAAATCAGAATACAGATGAACACTTGAGGTTTAGAAAGATCGGTGAACTGAAGCCCTTAGAAAGCGCTGTTGTAAGGGGGAGGGTTAGCGGAGAGTACTGGGAGAAAGGGAGGCACGTATTTTTTGAGCTGAGCGACGAAACCGGCACAATTAGAGTTGCAGCCTTTGAGCCAACCAAGGGATTTAGAAGGTACGTTAGAATGTTAATTGAAGGTGACGAGATCATTGCAGCCGGAGGAGTAAAGGAATATGAAGGTGTTTTGACCCTCAACTTGGAAAAATTTTATCCACTGAAGCTTGCCGAAAAAATAGTTTATGAAAAGCCAAAATGCCCGAAGTGCGGAGGAACTATGAAAAGCAAAGGGGACTATCTGAAATGCAAGAAGTGCGGGCATAAAATGCCAAAAGTCCTGATCCCAAAAAGACTGCCCCGCCGGCTTGAGAAAAAAATTTACGAAGTTCCACCAGATGCCAGGAAACACCTCTCCAGACCGCTCGTCCTCCCGCTTGGAGAGAAAAAAATCTTGGAGGCGGCTGAGAGGGACTAACTTCTCTCCCTTCTCTCGACCTCTTCTATGTAGGCTATTACGTTATCCACTATCTGGGGAGCCAAACCAATGTAGTTTTCAGGCCTTAGGGAGTTTAAATCGTCTTCAGTGAGATATTCCATGGCTTCACTTTCCCTTACTACTTCTAACAAGTCCCTTCCCTCTTCGAATGCCTTCATGGCGAGTTTCCTCACCAGTTCGTGAGCCTCTTGTCTCCCCATTCCCTTCTCCGCAAGCTTGAGCATCAGCGGCTCGGCCATTATGAGGTTCTTTGTGAGGTATAGGTTCCTCTTTATGTTATCCGGGAAAAACTCCAAGCCGGATAAGACCTTCTTCATGCTCTTCAACATCTCGTCCAAGAGTATAAACGTCTCTGGAAGGATAACACGCTCAACTGAAGAGTTGGTGAGGTCCCTCTCATGCCACAGCGGATTGTTGAGTAAAGCTGGAATAACGTTGGAATAGATAACCCTTGCAAGCCCGCTGATTTTTTCACACCTTATCGGGTTCCTCTTGTGGGGCATTGTTGAAGAGCCGACCTGCTTCTTTCCAAAGGGTTCGCTGACTTCAAGAATCTCAGTTCTCTGGAGGTTTCTTATCTCAAGGGCCATTTTGTCGAGGGTTGAAGCTATTAAGGCTAGAATGCTCATGAGCTCTGCGTAGATGTCTCTCTGAATTATTTGGTTGCTTATTCTTGCGGGTTTAAGGCCAAGATCCTCCATAACTAAACGCTGAAGTTCGAGCCCTTTTTCGCCAAAGGATGCCATTGTTCCAACAGCACCGCTCATCTGGCCTACAAGAATCCTCTCCTTGGCCTCTTCAACTCTATCAATATGTCTTTGGATCTCATCCAGCCAGATGGCAAACTTCATTCCATATGTGGTTGGGACGGCATGCTGGCCGTGAGTTCTTCCAATGCACACCGTATGCTTATGCTCCTTTGCAAGTTTTTTGAGTATTGAACGGAGCTCCCTCAGGTCTTTTAAAACAATCTCCAAAGATTCTTTAATGAGAAGAGCGTTGGCGGTGTCTATTATATCATTGGAAGTCGCCCCAAGATGGACGTATTTTCCATGTTCTCCACAGACCTCGCTTAAGGCTTTAACAACGGCCATTATATCGTGGTGGATTTCGGCTTCAATTTCTTTAACCCTTTCAACTTTTACCCATTTTGTGTTTGCCCTTTCGCTGATTATCCTCGCGCTCTCTTCGGGGATGTTGCCGAGCTTTGCATGGGCTCTTGCCAAAGCAGCCTCAACCTCAAGTAGTTTCTGGAGCTTATTTTCTTCCTCCCAAATGCGTTTCATCTCCTCGCTACCGTACCTGTAATCGATTGGATGAATGGCCATCGTATCACCAATTTTTTGTAATAATCAACCTTAAAAAGATTTTCTAATGTACACAAAAATGTTAAAACTCAAACTCAACTTCCTGAGTTTTTGGGGCATATCTGAAAACCCCGGCAGTTAACCGAAAAGTATTTAACCACATATCCAAAGTCTGCTATTGACAAAACTTTCGGAGGGTGTCAAAAATGGCAGAGGAGCATGTTGTCTTCATAGGAAAGAAGCCTGTTATGAACTATGTATTGGCCGTAATAACCCAGTTCAACGAGGGTGCAAAGGAAGTTAGCATCAGAGCAAGAGGTAGGGCCATCAGCAGGGCCGTTGACGTTGCGGAGATCGTCAGGAACAGGTTCCTTCCAGAGGTTAGGGTTAAGGAGATAAAGATCGGCACAGAAGAGCTCCCAACAGCTGACGGAAGAACAGCCAACACTTCAACAATCGAGATCATCCTCGAGAAGCCATGAATTTAGCTTTTCTTTCCTTTTCATAACTTTACTCGAATTTTTTGCTTCAACCCCTTTCGAAGTGAAAACAAAGGTTTTAATATTTCTATTGCAAAATAGTCTTGGTGTGGCAGGTGGAATTTGAAACAATTGATGTGAGAGATGAGAAGGCCAAAGAACTTGCTCAAATCCTTGCAAATGAAACCTCACTTCTAATACTGGGACTCCTGCAAGAAAGGGCGCTTTCAATGTCGGAAATAGCAAGGGAACTTGGAATCCCAATGTCAACCGTCTCTTACCACTTAGATAAAATGATGAGGGTGGGACTTGTAGAAATTGCCGGAAAAAAGTATGGCAAGCGATTGCAAGAGGTAAAGCTTTACAGGGCATCATCAAAACCAATTCTTCTGCTTCCCAGAGGAATGCCCGTCAAAAAACGTTTCCTAAGAGTTTTTGAGAAAATACAGATTATAAGCCTGGGAATAGCCGGGCTTCTGGCTTCGGGAGTTTATGTAGTATTCGACAGGCTCCTCCAAGAAGAACCCCAATTAGTTGCCAAGAATGCAACGTACACTATTAAACGAGCCCCTTCTCCAGGGCTTGAGGGTATTAACGAAACGGTTACATCCAAGTTAATTGAGAGTTCACCAATACCATACATTTTGGCGATTTTAGTATTTGTGGTGGGGTTTTTCCTGGTTTCTCGATACCTAATGAAAAAGAAAATTTAACCCCAAAACATTTTTAAGTTTCTCATCGTAGTTCAACATGAATCAGGAGGGAAGAACAATGATGCCCAAAATTACTGTGGAGCAAATAGTTAAAAGGAAGGCAGTTGTTGTTAGACCAACCGAAACTGTTGAAAAAGTTGCGAAAATTCTCGCAAGAAACAAAGTAAGCAGTGCGGTTGTCATGGACAAGGACGAGATAATAGGTATAGTTACTGATAGAGACATCCTCAACAAGGTAGTTGCCAAGGGAAAAAATCCCAAAGAGGTAAAAGTCAGTGAGATAATGACAAAGGATCCAATAACCATAGAATACGATTATGACATTCAGGATGCCATCGAGCTTATGATGGAGAAAGGAGTGAGGAGAATCCTAATAACAAAGCTTGGAATGCCCATGGGCTTTGTAACGGCGGCTGATCTCCTTGCAGCGGTAAATGCTTACAATCACGAGGAAGAGGAAGCTGAAAAAGAAGAAGGAGAGGTCTATGGGATATGCGAGGTCTGCGGGCAGTATGCTCAGCTTCACAGAGTTGTCCACGAAGGCTATGAGAGATGGGTCTGCGAGAGCTGCAAGGACATGCTTGAAGGTTGAATACTCCTTCGATTATTTTTAAATCCGCTTTAGCTTAGCTTATATTCCCAAAGGTTTAAAACTCTTCTAAGGAATACACATCCAGAGGTGAGAGGATATGGAAAAGAAAACCGGAACAACTACCGTTGGAATTAAATTGAAAGATGGAGTAGTATTGGCAGCGGACACTCAAGCTTCTCTCGACCACATGGTGGAGACCCTCAACATAAAGAAAATTCTACCCATAACCGATAAGATAGCAATAACAACCGCGGGAAGCGTTGGAGATTTGCAGGCTTTGGCGAGGATGCTCGAAGCTGAGGCGAGATACTACCAATTCACCTGGGGAAAACCAATGACGGCAAAGGCAATGGCAAATCTCCTCAGCAACATACTCAACGAGAGCAGATGGTTCCCCTACATGGTGCAGATAATAATAGGTGGCTACGTTGAAGAGCCAACACTTGCAAGCCTCGATCCTTTGGGAGGGCTTATCTTTGATAACTACACTGCAACAGGCTCTGGGAGTCCCTTTGCAATAGCGATCCTTGAAGACGGGTACAAGGAGGATATGACAATCGAAGAGGCAAGGGAATTGGCCATAAGGGCAGTCAGGACAGCAGGTAAGAGGGATGTTTACACGGGAGAGAGGAAGATTCAGGTGGTTACAATAACCAAAGATGGTATGAAGGAGGAATTCGTCGAGTTTAAGGAGTGATTTTTGCATTTCTGGTGGTTAAATGAGGAACAAATCTCTCCTTGCCCTTTTTCTCGTAGGTATTTTCTTTATTGCATTCTTGTATCACACCTACTCCTCTCCAAGCGAAGATGCCCAGCAAGTGCTTCAAATAGCCTCCAACATATCGAAAGAAGTAGAAGAAACAAGGGGGCTTGGTTTTAAGGAGAGTCCCAAGATAGTTGTCCTTACTAAGGAAGAAGCCCTTAAAAGATGGGGTCCGGGCAGAGAGGATTACCAAGAAATCAGAAAATGGGAGCTAATATACAAAATGACCCTTCTTGTTCCGCTTGACTATAACCTTACAAAAACAAGAGAAAAGGAAACTGCCTCATGGATAGCAGTTACCTCCGGGAATAAAGTCTACATAATCTCGGAAAACTTTTTTAAAACAGGGGATACCTCCAAGAGAGTTCTGGCTCATGAATTTACCCACGTAATACAAAAGCAGCACTTCGACCCAAAGTATCCAGAGACACTTGACGGTAGCCTTGCCATTAAAGCCCTAATTGAAGGCGATGCAGACCTAACTGCTGACCTTTATTGCAGGAAGCACGGTATCAGAATAGAGAAAATAACTTCGCTGTACCTCAAAGATCCCCCAATGAACTTTGGGTACTTTCCCTATGTTTTTGGTGACAAATTCGTCGAATACCTTTACCAAAAAGGAGGTTGGGAGCTTGTCAATGAAGCCCACACCAATCCACCACAAACAACCCAGCAGATAATGCATCCAGAGATTTATTTAGCCAAAGTTCTTCCCCAAGAGGTGGAGATAAGCTTGGACAGAGGTTACAGGATAATTCACGAAGATCGACTCGGGGAGTTCTATTTCTATCTCCTTCTTGTGACGAATGGCGTAGACCAAGAAGAGGCCTTAAAAATCTCTATGGCATGGCGGGGAGATAAAGTAATCCTAGCGGAAAACTCCACGCACTATATACTAATGTGGAAGAGCCTTTGGAAAGACGATAGAGCTCTTCAGGAAATCCAAAACCTTCTCACTAAAAAGGCCAACAAATCAACCAAATTGGAGGCCCAAGTAACGGTTAGTGGAAACGAGCTCATGCTTAAAACGGCACTCCCAAAACAATAGGTGTTCTCTTATGTCCAGTTTTGTAGTACTATTATCGAAACTTCTTTTTAACTAACGAGGGCAGAATGAAGATTTTTGGACGAAATATTTCATTAGGCAACAAAAATAGTTATAAATGCCAAAATTCAAACACCATTTGCCCAAATCAAAATATTTTGAGGTGATAGAAATGGCCGAAAAGAAAAGAAAGAGGGTCGTAATTCTTGGTGCGGCAGGGAGGGATTTCCACAACTTCAACATCTTCTTCAGGGACAATCCCGAATATGAAGTGGTAGCTTTTACAGCCACCCAGATTCCGGACATCGAGGGTAGAATTTATCCCCCAGAGCTCGCTGGTGAGCTTTATCCAAAGGGAATCCCAATATGGAGCGAGGACAATCTTGAGAAGATAATCAAAGAACACGACATTGACATCGTTGTTTTCGCATACTCAGATGTTTCCCATGAACACGTTATGCACCTTGCCTCAAGGGCACATGCAGCCGGCGCTGACTTCTGGCTCCTTGGACCAAAGAGCACAATGATAAAGAGCACCAAGCCAGTTGTAGCGGTTACAGCCGTTAGAACGGGTTGTGGAAAGAGCCAAACATCAAGGAAAGTTGCCCAGCTCCTTCAGGAGATGGGCTACAAAGTAGTGGCAATAAGACACCCGATGCCCTACGGTGACTTGAGAAAGCAGGTTGTGCAGAGGTTTGCAACCTTTGAGGATCTCGATAAGTACGAGTGCACCATCGAAGAAAGAGAAGAGTACGAGCCCTACATAGAGAGGGGCATGGTGGTTTATGCGGGCGTTGACTACGAGAAGATTCTGAGGGAGGCCGAGAAGGAAGCCGACATCATCCTCTGGGACGGAGGAAACAACGACTTCCCGTTCTATGTTCCGGACCTCTGGATAGTAGTTACCGACCCGCACAGGCCCGGGCATGAGCTCAAGTACCACCCCGGTGAGACCAACTTCCGCGCAGCTGACGTCATAATCATCAACAAGATAGACACTGCCAACAGGGAGGACGTTCAAAAAGTGAGGGAGAACATAGAAAAGGTTAATCCAAACGCCATTGTAATCGAAGCCGCTTCCCCGATATTCGTTGACAAACCAGAGCTCATTAAGGGCAAGAGAGTTCTCGTGGTTGAGGACGGCCCAACACTAACGCACGGTGGAATGAGATACGGAGCAGGTTATGTGGCGGCCAAGAAGTTCGGCGCCAAGGAGATCATCGACCCAAGACCCTACGCCGTTGGCTCAATAGTTGAAACATATAAGAAGTACCCACACCTTGACGTCATATTGCCGGCAATGGGCTACGGCAAGAAGCAGATCAAGGAGCTTGAGGAGACCATCAACAGGGCAGATGCAGATGTGGTTATAATGGGCACCCCAGTTGACCTTAGAAGGTTCATGAACCTCAACAAGCCAGCTGTAAGAGTCAAGTACGAGCTTGAAGAGATAGGATATCCAAAACTCAAGGATGTCCTCAGGGAATTCGTAGAAAAGCACGTTAAGAAGGATTGAATCCTTCCCTTTCTTTTATTCTGACTTTTAAATCGAGTTTGGTGTCACATTCTTCTGCTCTATGGATAATTTTGGCACCGGTGTTCGGTCTAATTGGGGCGGCTGCATACTATATTGTGGGGGAAGGGAGGTTAGGTCCCTTCAACTTTGATTTTTTCTCCCCTGTAAAAATCTATAAGGTGTCTCTTCATTGATGTTAAGGTTACGGGCTTTAGCGTTTCCCTCATCCAATCTGGGAGGTCCCTTTGAACAGACTTCCAGAGCAAGCGGTAGTCCAAGACTATTATCGCTCCCTTTTCTTCTTCACTTCTGTGCACTCTTCCAGCGGCCTGAACGAGCTTTCTATGAGCCGGCAAAATGTATCCATAGTACCTACCCTTTCCGGGGAATTTGTTTTCGAAGTACCTTATCTGGGCTTGAACCCTCGGTGTTGGCCTCGCATAGGGGATGCCCACTAAAACAACGCCGTTCATCTCATCTCCGCTGTAATCCTGCCCTTCACTGTTCCTTCCCCCCATCACACCAAGCAAAACAGCACCATCCTTTTTTGCTTCCTCCTTAAATGCCATTACCAAAAGGTCGTTCTCTTTTGAGGAGGCCCCTTTCTTCTCAATGAACACCTTTTTTCCGGTCTCTTCTCTTATTCGTACATCAACATTGACAGATAAAAGACCTTCGAGGACTTCATAAGAGGCCGTGAAAACGCCAACGTTTTTTGGGATTAGCCTTACTGCTTCGACAACATATCCGGCAAGCTTCTTGTAAAGTTCAAGGCTTCTTTCGTCCCCCCTTGTGGAGACATCCCTCGCAACTAAAACAAGGGCATTTTCCCTCTTAACCATCCGGGGGAATTTTTTAAGCCTGCCCTCTACTCCCATTATGTCCGCAAAAGCCTCTAAAGGAGTCAGCGTTCCGGACATGAAGATTGCCGATTGCACATTCTTGATAAAACTCAGAGCTTTTGAAGGATCCAACGCCACAAGCTCAAGAGAGAAGCCTTTATCTCTGCTCATCAAAAAGAGGTAGTCCTCCTTCCCGATAAGGGCAAACCAAAGGAGCAAAAACTCCCCCACCCTTCCAACATAGCTCCTCGGAGGAAGATTTCTCTCAATCTTGTCTTCTCTTATCGCATCCCCAGCCTTTACCATCTGATCGAGAATTCTAATAAGCTGCCTCTCGTTAATCCCCAGAACGTCAAAAACGTGGTAAAAGATACTCTCGGGCAGTATGGGAACTTCCTCAATCTTCATGTCCTTTAATTTTTCCTGATAGAGATTCTCCAGACCCTTTAAAAAGATGCTCAAAAAATTGGCAATCTCGTGTTCCTTGTATTCATCGGCCTCCTTTATTGCCCTGTTGATGCTATGGATGCTTATTTTATCGCTTAGGGCATTTATTGCCTGATCCGGTAGATTATGTGCTTCATCAAAGATCACTATCAAATCAGAGTAGTCAAAATCAAAATAGCTCATAAAGTTCTCTCTGATAGCTGGATTTATCATGTACAGATAGCTCGCCACTATCACGTCAGAATTAAGTGCAACCTTCCGGGTAAGCTCGTAAGGACAGAAGTCAAACATTTTAGAATAGGTGAGCACTGTTATGGGCTCCGCAGGCGTTTGGATGAAGTACTGGACAAGCTCTTCAAATTCCTCCTTCTTTTTCTTTAAGTTTTCAAAAAACTCGCATTTGCCAAGCTTTTTGAGATTCTTGCAGACTATCATCGCGTTGTATGCATCAGGGGCAAAGTCTTGAATATACTGGTGAAGGCAAAGTTCTTTTCTGCTCCTGAACTCAACCCCGCTTACATGGATTTTCTTGCTTATGGCTTTGAGCTCTTCTATAACTCTGTCCATCTGCTTATGCGTTCTTGCGAGGTAGATTATCTTGTATCCCATCTCCTTGGCATAGGGCAAAGTTCCGGCCAACACACTTACGGTTTTTCCAAAGCCAGTTGGAGCCTCAATGATGATGTTTTCACCATTTCTCACTGCATTATCCACTAGCTTGATGAACTCTTCTTGGTTTGGCCTTAAAGAGTTGTAAGGGAAGTATTCGCTCATCTCAACTCATCAAAAAGGTTATTAATGAAGGTTTTTAACTTTTCCCAAAGTGAAGAGAGGGAGTAAAATGGAGGAATACCAAAAAAAGCTGATAGAGGCTGGAATTGAGGGAGCTATAATCACGGTTTTAGCGTACTTTTTCTACTACCAGAACTATCTTCTCTATAAGTGGCATCGCGGTCTTCCGTTGCCGTCAAAAATTCCCTTCGTAATAGCTGGAATTCTCACGGGAGCGGCTTATCTCATTTACAAACTCTACAGAATCTATCCTTTGATGCAAAAGGAGAAAATAGCAAATGTGATAAGAGAAGAAGAAAACTTAGAAACCATTTAATCAGATCTCAAGCTCGTGTATGTGCTCAAGAACCTTTACCATGAGCTTAACGCTTGCATCGACGTCCCTCTCATCAACAACCTCAGCGTTTGAGTGGATGTACCTTGAGGGAATGCTTACTGCCCCAGTTGGAACACCCGCCTTGTTGAGGTGTATTGCCCCAGCATCGGTCCCTCCGCCAAGGAGAATGTCCCACTGGTAGGGTATCTCGTATTTCTTCGCAAGTTCCTCCATCCATCTGACTATCTTTGGATGGCATATGACTGAGCGATCCATTATCTTTATTGCCGTTCCCTTGCCGAGCTGAGTAACTTGCTTGTGCTCCGGAGTGCCCGGAACGTCAGCTGCTATTGTAACGTCTATTGCAAACCCGTAGTCCGGGTCAATCCCAAAGGCACTTGTCTTCGCTCCTCTAAGCCCCACTTCTTCCTGAACTGTTGCCACGAAGTATATGTCGGCGTTTGACTCTTTAAGCTGCCTTGCAGTCTCAACGAGAGTGTAGACAGCTATTCTGTCGTCAAATGCAATGCTAACAAAGCGGTGCTTGCCGAGCCTCTCGAGTCTTCCATCCCATGTAATCACGGTTCCGATTTTGACGCCCATCTCTTCTGCTTCTTCCTTTGACTCAGCTCCTATGTCAATGAAAATTTGGTCCCAATCGGGGGCTTTTCCCCTATCCTCGGGTTTTTGAATGTGTGGAGGAACACTCCCACCAACACCGTAGATGAACTTGCCCTTGTCAATCCAGACCTTGAAGCGTTGGGCAATCAAAGTTCTCGGATCAATTCCTCCTACTGGAGCAACTCTCAAAAACCCATTTTTTTCAATGTGCGTTACCATAAGGCCAATTTGATCCATATGACCGGCAATCATAACCTTTGGACCATCACCCTTCTTGTGGGCAATAACGTTTCCGAGCCTGTCAACTTTGATCTCATCAACGTAATCCTTTAGCGCTTCAATAACAACGTCCCTAACTCCCATGAACTCATAGCCGGTAACTCCAGGAGCTTCGACTATCTTCTTTAACAGTTCATAGTCCACCATCACTACCACCTCGTTTAGATATTCATCTTAATGTAGGACGGGTAATATTTAAGGTTTTAGGTCAATAATCCACTGGGGAGCGCCGTGTTGCTAAAACTTCCGATAATCGAGTGCACGTTTATAAGAAGACTGAACAGATTTGTGGGAATAGTGGGGGTTAACGGGGAACTCAAAAAGGCGTTGATAACGAATACCGGAAGATTGGAAGAGTTCATGGTTAAAGAAAAGAAAGCATTTTGCATTCCCAAACAGGGAGGAAAAACAGAGTTTGTTCTTGTTGGATTCCTTGAAAAAGATGGGAAGGGTGCAATTATAGACACAAGAACTCAGGCAAGAGCCTTTGAAAGGGCTGTTGAGCTGGGACTGATCAGGTGGCTTAAAGGATGTAGAATCAAAAGGAGGGAGGTTAGAATCGGCAACTCTCGACTTGACTACCTCTTGGAATGCGACGGTAAAGAGATTTGGGTGGAAATGAAAAGTGCCGTTTTGAGAGAGGGAGACTACGCAATGTATCCTGACTGTCCGAGTTTAAGGGGGCAGAGGCATATAAAAGAGCTGATACGCTTGAGGGAAAACGGCAAAAGGGCAATGATAATCTTCATAGGCGCTCTGCCGGGAGTTAAGAGGTTCAAGCCCTACACCAAAGGCGACCCAAAAATTGCCGAGCTGTTAAAAGAGGCAAAGAAAAAGGGAGTGGAGATTAGGGGAATATCGATAAGCCTCCTTCCCAACGGGGAAGTAATTCTAGAAAACGAGGATCTCATAATTGAGGTATAGCCCAAAGGCTTTTATAACGCTTACCCTATAAAAGCTCGGGGTAACACCCCGCGGAGGTGCTGGGAATGACTATTGTTGATGTTAGGATTTTGGTGGAAGGAGCAAGTGATGTAGAAGTTGTAAGTAAGGCCCTTCAAGGGTTGGCTCTCGGTAGTGAATACAACATAACTATTTCCGCAATAATCCCAACGACGAATCTGGAGATAGCCAAAAGTGCCGCAGCGGGGGCGGATTTATTGATAATAGCCACCGATGCGGACAGAGTTGGACGAGAATTGGCAGAGAGAATGTTTAGAGAGCTTGGCGAGCTCGTTGGGCATGTGGAGAGAATGAAAATACCCCTGGGGCATGATTTGGAACATATAGATGTCGAGCTTGTGAGAAAGGAAATCAAGAACACGCTCGTAAGGGCAGGCCTAAAGAGTCTCCAGATTTTGCCGGAATACATGGCATTGAGAAACCAGCTGCTCGACCTAAAAGGAAAATATGAAATGCTCATGCAGGAAAACGAGAAGCTCAAAAGTGACTACCAAGAACTCGAGGGCAATTATAGAAAATTACTGGAGGAATACAGCAAGCTGGTTGAGGAGAACAACAAACTGAAAGAGTCCTTGAAGAAAAGAGCCAATGTTTTTAAGATAAGCGAGATATGGAAAGAGCTCTTTGGAGAGACAGAGCCTCCAGAGGAGAAATACATAGCAGAGGCAGTTGAGAAACTCAACCTCGGCGGAAAAATCATCGTTGGCCAAGGGTACATATATTCAGATGATGAAGACCTGGTAATCGAGCTGCTTAGAATAGTCCACTTAAGCCTCATCATAGCAAAGAGCAGAGAAGAAGAGAGAGCAGAAAAAGAGGAGAAAAAGGCAGAAAAATTAGAGGAGCGTATAGCTGAATTTGAGAGCTTTTAGCCCTTTAAAACTCATTTTTTGTGGTTTGTATGGACGTTATAGAGGAATTCAAAACGTATCTTGAACTCGAGGGGAAAAGTCCCCAGACTGTCAGAATGTACACCTACTATGTAGACCGATTCTTAAAAGAGACAAAAACCCCCAACTATCGCTCTGCACTTAGATTCCTGGCAAAGCTTAAACAAAGCGGATACTCAAACAAAAGCCTCAACCTTGTGGTTCAAGCGCTAAAGGCGTACTTTAGGTTTGAGGGATTGGAAGAAGAAGCGGAGCGGTTGAAATCCCCAAAAGTACCCCGGAGCTTGCCGAAGAGCCTAACAAGAGAAGACGTGAAGAAGCTCATAAAGGCCGTTCCACCCACAAGAAAGAGGGACAGGTTGATAATCCTGCTCCTTTATGGAACTGGATTAAGGGTAAGCGAAGTTTGTAACCTTAAAATAGAGGACGTGGATTTCAAACGGGGGATTTTAATCGTAAGAGGTGGCAAGGGGGCTAAAGATAGGATTGTACCTATCCCGGACTTCCTTTTAAAGGAAATCGAGGATTACCTAAAAACAAGGGAAGACGGGAGTGAATACCTCTTTGTTGAAATTAGGAGGGAAAAGAAGGATAAAATCTCTCCAAAGACAGTTTGGTACCTCCTCAAAAAGTATGGAAGCAAAGCGGGAGTGAAGGTGACTCCACACATGCTCCGCCACAGTTTTGCAACTCATATGCTGGAAAAAGGAGTGGACATAAGGGTTATCCAAGAAATCCTTGGCCATTCAAATCTCTCAACAACGCAGATATACACGAAAGTCACGGTAGAACACCTAAAGAAAGCGCAGGAAAAAGCAAAGCTCGTTGATGAAATAATGAAAGAGTAGTCTCTACCCCTTTCTTCTCAAAAGGCTTAAATAGCTTGCAAAAGCTCCAGCGGATATCGTGTCCCCTAACCCTACCGTGGATACGGGATTTTTGACAAGCCTTGTGGGGATAATAACTATCTTGTATTCCCTTGTCCTCATTTTGGCCTTTGCTTCTTCAAACCTCAGCTTTACGTATTCCCCTTTTTCGTTGAATGGAATGTTCAAGCCGGCCTTAACATCTTCCGGCCTTTTGATGTCTCCAAGAAATGCCCTTGTAGCTGCGAGGGTTGTTCCCATATCTAAGGACTTCATTAGCTCTTTCTCGGTGAGCGGATTGTCGTCGTGGGTGATGTACATCAGATAGTAAATCGTGTGCACCTGAAGAATTTCAAGATTTAATTCATCGAGGAGGATTTTGGCCCCTAAAACAGCATCCTCGATTCTATTGTACGTGAAAATTCTGTCGCTTAATTCTCTATATCCGAGAACACTCAATATATGCGCTATCTCCGCTTCGTCCATTCCCACACTGTCAACGAGGGGGAAGATGTTGTAGATTACCTTCTTCCTGAGCTCTCTATCTTGAATAGAGGCAAATTCCACGTGAATCTTTATGTCCTTTTTCTTCTTTAGCAGCTTTATGTCTTCTTTAGCCTTCCTTAGATAGTAATTGGCATCTTTCCCATCACTGTAATATCTTCTTAGCCCCTGATAGCCAGAGAGAATAGCCCCATCAACCATCTCTCCTATTTCCGGTAGATAAGGCTTAAGTTCCGGGGAAGTTTCAATTCTAGCAAAATCCTCGAATCTGCAGGCAACTATAAACCTTCCAGAATAGGGAACTTCAATAGTTTCATTCCCAAGTTTGAATTTTGTGCCCGCCCTAAACTCGAAAATTCTGTTGATTTTTACTGGATCATCCTCCCTGTAAGCTTCCAAGGGCTTCTTTAGGACAAGCCTTCCATTCTCAACAACAGGATAAAGGAGGTTGTCCCTATTTACGAACATTTCAGCCTGTTTTCTTCCAAGAAGAGGGGAATATGCGATAACTTTATTAAAGTCCAGGTTGGCAAGAAGGTTCGCTATTACCCCCACCTGCCCCCCAATTCTCTCGAAATCATATTTAAATCGAGAATTGAACCACCTATCAGCTTCATAGCTTACCAAAGGTACGGCTTGGGGTTTTCCAGTCTTGAGGGCATGGATTAATCTCGCAACAAAGTCTAAAGGCTCGTTTATCTCTCTCGGATATTCATCTATTCTTTTCTTAATGTTCTCTGCCCCGAATTCCTTTATGAGGCTCTCTATGTGCTTTTCGTTCAAATATACTATTGCGTCAACGTTCACGTTGTAGGCCAGGTAGATGCCCATCTTCTGGAAGTCCTTGAGGAACTCCATCATGTTATCACCCTCAGTGAATACTTGGAGAAAAGTTTACAAAAGTGCTTAAAAATATTTTTGTGAAGATAAAGAAAATCGCCAAAAGAGTTAAAACTCCCTAAAAAGCTTTCCGAGCCGGGGGATTTTCTCCCCTATGTCAATTTCCCTCAAAGCAAGCCATAGAGAGGCTTGATTGCTTGTAACGACAGGAACTCCTAAGTCATCTTCGAGGGCCTCGATTATCTCAAAGGTCCTCAAATTAGTACAGCTTATGAATACTGCATCAGCCTCATCGGTAAAGAGTGCTTTAGCCATTCTGTAAGCCTCATAGGGCTCGAGCCTTCCTATTCTGGTGTTGTCAACTATCCCGAGCCCCCTAATGTCTATGACCTCAAACTCATTGGCCTCCAAAAACTCTCTCTCCCTCTGGTTTATCTCATCGGTATAGGGGGTTATGACAAGTATCCTTTGGGAGTCAAGAATCTTAAGGGCTTCAACAACCGCTGTACTCGTCGTTATAACCGGTAGCTTCACCTCGCTCTCGATTTTTTCCGCAAGCTCTCTGTCAAAGTCTCCTCCGCCTATAAAAGAACCGCTTGTACACCCATAAAGAATTAAGTCAACGTCGGCATCCCTCAATAGCTTCGCACTCTCCACTGCAAGCCCGCTCATCGTTACAAGCTCCTCTTCAGTAACGTTCTTCAGGGGCATCCTTGCTGTGTGAAGTGATACTCCCTCAGGTAAAGCTGAATGCAGTTCCATCTCCATTGTTGTGTTTGAAGACGGTACTATCAAGCCAATTCTACCTCTCCATCCGTACATTATTTCCACCTAAAAGGAGCTTTAGCCCCCACCTATATTAAAGTTTTCCAAGAAACCCTAATAAACCTCCGGTGCAAATAGAGTGTGGTGATGAAAATGATAAGATATCCCGCAGTTGCCGGGAGCTTTTATCCTTCCGGAGGAGAGCTAAAACTCATGCTTGATGAGTTTTTCAGCGACCTTGGAGAGCTTGGAGAAGAAAGGAAGATTACCGCAGGGATTGCACCTCACGCTGGATACATCTTCTCCGGTTATACTGCATCAAGAACGTACAAAGCAATCTATGAAGACGGTCTCCCGGAGACGTTTGTGATCATAGGGCCAAACCACACTGGATTAGGTTCTCCCGTAGCAATTTACCCTGAAGGCATCTGGAGAACTCCAATGGGAGATGTTGAAGTTGATGCCGAGCTGGCAAAGACTATCGCAAAGCATTCCAGTTTGGCTGATTTAGACGAGTTTGCTCACAAATACGAACATTCTCTCGAAGTGCAGGTTCCTTTCATTCAGTACATCTCCGAAAAAGCAAAGAAAGAAGTGAAGATAGTCCCCATAGCGCTTGGACTGCAAGATGAGGAGGTTGCCGAAGATCTGGGAAGGGCGATATTTGAAGCAAGCCAAGAGCTCGGGAGGGATGTAGTAGTTATAGCAAGTACGGACATGATGCATTACGGCTATGCTTACGGCTACGTGCCCTTCAGAGCAAGAGGAGATGATTTGCTGGGAAGAATTAGGGAGTGGGACTTCAGAGTAATTCAAAAGATTCTCGAATTTGATTATAAAGGAATGTTCGACGAGATAAGGAAAATGGACCATACAATGTGCGGCCCGGGGGGAGTTGCAACGGCAATAGTCTTCTCAAGGCTCAGCGGAGCGGTTGAAGCAGAGGTTTTGCACTACACCACAAGCTTTGAGGTGAGCAGGAGTACAGACGCAATAGTTGGCTATGTGTCAGTTGTAATGAGGGGAACATGATTCATGGTTTGGGGTATTGAATTTGCTTCTTTCTTTTAATGTCTATTTTTGTTCAGGGAAAAACATGGCGCCAGAAACCATTATTCACCATTTACTTCCTTAAAACCCTTCACCTCAACAAAATTCCAGCAGAGAAGAAAATCGGGGCAATAAACCCATATCTGCAAGGCTTAAGTTACAGACAAACCGCCAGAATCCTTGGAATTAGTCACACAAGAGCCGAAGCAGTTCAAAAAATAGCGGAAGCAATCTACCGGCCAAAAATCCTCGCAGTTGAGGAAACAATAATAAAAATCAAAGGGAGGAAGAAATGGCTTAAGGAGGTGATGCCGCAGCCTGACAGTATCAGCTCGCCTGAAGAAAAGTTTTTAACTTCAGCAAAGATACTTCTGGTTTGGCGGTAAGACATGCCTCACTGGGAAACCGAGAAAATATTGGTTATCGGACATAGGGGAGGAAGAGGCAAGTACCCGGAGAACAGCCTACTTGCCTTTGTTGAAGCAATAAAAGCCGGGGCTGATGGTGTGGAATTGGACGTTTGGCTAACTAAAGACGGCAGAGTTATAGTTATGCATGACGAAAGCATAGATAGGACAACAAATCTAAGGGGGAAGCAGAAGGAAATGACGTTGGATGAACTCAAGAAGGCTGACCTTGGAATGGGGCAGAAAATACCGACACTTGAGGAAGTTTTTGAAACTTTGCCAAAAGATGCACTGATTAACGTTGAGATAAAGGATATAGAAGCAGTGGAAAAAGTGCTTGAGATAGTGGATACGTTCAATGCCGTGGAGAGAACCATGATTTCCTCTTTCAACATAGATGCACTGAGGAAAACAAGGGAGGTAAACAAAGATATAACCTTAGGACTCCTCGTGGAAGAAGAAAGTGTAGCTCCTCTAATTCCAAAACTTAAAGATGAGCTTTCCCTTTACTCGGTCAATGTTCCCATAGACGGCATACGGGTAATTGGCTTTGAGAGGTTTAGGCAAGCTTTAGCATGGGTTAAAAGCCTAGGCCTTAGGATAGCTCTGTGGCCTGCAAATGAAGAGCTCTATTATCAAAACAACAACCTTGAGAGGCTTAGAGGACTTTTCGATACCGTAATCACAGACGATCCCGGGAAAATGGTGAAACACCTCAAAGCACTGGGATTAAGGTAGCGCCAAACTTAAATATATCAAAATTCTATCTCTTTTTTTGGTGGGAAAATGGAGAAGTTTGTTCTTGCGTTGGATGAAGGCACCACTTCGGCAAGGGCTATTGTTTTCGATAGAGAAAGCAACATTCTTGGCGTTGGCCAGTACGAGTTTCCCCAGCACTATCCAAGGCCCGGATGGGTCGAACACAATCCAGAGGAGATATGGGAAGCCCAGCTCAGGGCGATAAAGACGGCAATTAATAGCGCTAAAATCGAACCGAATCGGATAGCTGCCATTGGCGTTACCAACCAGCGCGAGACGACGCTCGTTTGGGATAAAGCTGGAAAGCCCCTCTACAACGCGATAGTCTGGCAGTGCAGGAGAACGGCCGAGATGGTGGAAGAAATAAAGCGCGAGTACGGGGCGATGATAAAGGAGAAGACCGGTTTGGTTCCAGATGCCTACTTCTCGGCGAGCAAGCTCAAGTGGCTCCTCGACAACGTTCCCGGCTTGAGGGAGAGGGCCGAGAAAGGGGAGGTGATGTTTGGAACAGTGGATACATTCCTCATCTACCGCCTAACCGGGGAGCACGTTACGGACTACTCCAACGCCTCAAGGACGATGCTTTTCAACATCAAAAAGCTCGACTGGGACGAGGAACTCCTTGAGCTCTTTAACATCCCGGAAAGCGTCCTCCCCGAGGTCAGGGAGTCAAGCGAAATCTACGGCCACACAAAGAAGGAGCTCCTCGGCGCTGAGATTCCCGTGAGCGGAGATGCCGGTGACCAGCAGGCCGCTTTGTTCGGCCAGGCCGCCTTCGATGCTGGGATGGTGAAGGCCACCTACGGTACGGGAAGCTTCATCCTCGTGAACACGGACAAGATGGTGCTCTACTCCAACAACCTGCTCACGACCATCGGGTGGGGTCTCAATGGGAGGATTTCTTACGCCCTCGAAGGGAGTGTTTTCATAACCGGGGCAGCGGTGCAGTGGCTCAGGGACGGAATAAAAATCATAAATCACGCTTCCGAGACAGAGGAGCTCGCCAGGAAGCTCGAAAGCAATGAAGGAGTTTACTTCGTCCCTGCATTCGTTGGCTTAGGGGCGCCCTACTGGGATCAGTTTGCAAGAGGCCTAATAATCGGCATAACCCGCGGTACCGGAAGAGAACACTTGGTGAGGGCTACTCTTGAAGCTATTGCTTATCTTACGAGAGACGTTATCGAGGAGATGGAGAAGCTCGTCCAGATAAAGGAGCTCCGTGTCGATGGTGGGGCCACTGAAAACGACTTCCTCATGCAGTTCCAGGCGGATATTCTCAACAGGAAGGTCATAAGACCCGTTGTGAAAGAAACCACCGCCCTTGGTGCTGCTTACCTTGCGGGACTGGCCGTGGATTACTGGGAGAATACCAAGGAGATAGCCGAGCTCTGGAAGGCTGAGAGGGTTTTCGAGCCTCTGATGGATGAGAAAACAAGGGAGAGGCTCTACAACGGATGGAAGGAAGCTGTGAAGAGGGCCCTTGGCTGGGCAAGGATTGTTGAAACTCAGTAAGCTATTCATCACAGATGTCCACTAATTCAATGTCTAACCATGTTCTCTCTTTTTATGCCCAAAACTGTTCTTTCCTTTCCGTTGAGATGTACTAAAGCCCAGAGAAAGCTTTAAAATGATGAAAGTCCTATACTAAGCTAAATTGGGGGATGGACCATGAAGACAAGAGCTGTCATAATAGGCGCTGGAATAAGCGGTGCGAGCATAGCACGTGTTTTAAGCAGATATGAAAATCTTGAAGTTCATCTGATTGAAAAGAACGCCGACGTTGGCTGGGGCGTGAGCAAAGCCAACACCGCCCTCATCCACGGCGGCTACGATGATGACCCTGAGAAGTACCCAACAAGGGCAAAGCTTTGCATAAAGGGAAACCGCCTCTGGCATGAGTGGGTAAAAGAACTCGAGATTCCTCACATCTGGAACGGGGCTTTGATAGTCGCGTTGGAAGATGAAGACTTCAAGGAACTTGAGAAGCTCTTAGAGAGGGGGAGAAAAAACGGAGTTCCAGAGATGAGGATTGTCGGTAGGGAGGAGCTCTTCCACCTTGAACCCAACCTTAATCCAGAAGCTCTTGGTGGGCTTTGGGTTCCTATAGTTGGTCAGATAGGCCCGATTCCAGCGGTTATTGCAATAGTGGAGAATGCCGTTGCAAATGGAGTAAAACTTCACCTTGAAACAGAGGTCAGAGGGATAAAAGTTGAAGGAGGGGAAGTGAAAGGCGTTGAAACTAACAACGGCTTCATTGAAGCGGATATAATCATAAACGCCGCAGGACTGTATGCGGATGAAATCTCCAGAATGGTAGGAGTGAATGACTTTGAGATTCACCCGAGAAAAGGCGAATACTGGATTTTTGATGACGATATACCCGGTCCAAGAAGGGTTCTCTTCCCTACACCAACTCCAAAGAGCAAGGGTGTAGTTGTTACCACGGAGATAAGCGGTCATCTGATGATTGGGCCAAATGCTCAAGATTTGCCAAGGGAGGAGAAAGAGAATACAGCCACCACCAGAGAAGGGCTCGAAGAGGTGTGGAAAAAAGCAAGGGAGCTCTGGCCGAACTTGCCTCCAAGAAGCAAGGTAATAAGGACGTTTGCCGGATTGAGGCCCGAACCCACAGGAGGAGACTTCATTATAAGGGCAGAAAAGGAGGTTTGGGGATTTATCAACGTTGCCGGCATCCGCTCTCCAGGCTTAACAAGTGCTCCTGCCATAGCATATGAGGTTAGGGATATAATAAAGCGAGATCTCGGGATAAAGTTAGTTGAAAAGAAAAAATGGAACCCTTACCGCAAAGACATAACGCACTTCTTCATGCTTTCCAGGGAAAAAGCAAACGAGCTCGTGAAGCAAAATCCATCTTATGGAAAGATTGTATGCAGGTGCAACCACGTAAGCGAGGGTGACATTCTGGAGGCTATTGAGAGAATGAAACTTATAGGCGTCAAGACTCCAAGCATCGACTCAATCAAAGTAAGAACAAAAGCCACAAGCGGGACATGTCAGGGAAGCTTCTGCAGGGTAAGGATAGCAAGGATACTGGCGAGAGAATATGGGGTAGACCTCTGGGATGTGACCCTCAAAGGAAAGGGAAGCGAGATTGGTATTGGGGATGTAAAGGTTCTCCTCAGGGGTGAAGTGGAGTGATCTATGACACCATAGTAATCGGTGGGGGTCCGGCGGGTTTAGCCGCTGCAGTTAAGGCAAAGAAGCTTGGCCTAAAAGTTCTTCTGTTAGATGAAAATGAGTTCTTAGGGGGCATTTTGCCCCAATGCATACATCCCGGGTTTGGACTGCACTATTTCAAAGAGGAACTTACCGGGCCGGAATTTGCATATAGGTTTGTCAAACAGGTCAAGGAATTGAACATAGAGCACTATACCAATGCATACGTTCTTGAGATCGAGAACTACTCCGACTTGGAGAAGAGGGTTGTCTTTTCTTCTCCGAAAGGGGTGATGGAGGTATGGGGGAAGACGATAATTTACGCTGCTGGGGCAAGAGAGAGGCACGCTTCCGAGATAGGCATTGTGGGAGACAGGGTTGCCGGAATTTACACGGCCGGAGAGGCTCAAACCTTGATGGACATTTACGGTGTAATGCCCGGAAAAGAAGTGGTTATAGTTGGCTCCGGTGACGTTGGCCTAATAATGGCACGCCGCTTTGCCTTAGAAGGGGCAAAAGTAAAAGCGGTCATTGAGCTCATGCCCTACCCTGGCGGTCTTGCAAGGAACGTTATGATTCTCAGAGACTTTGAAATTCCCCTCTACTTAAGTCACAAGGTTGTTGAGGTAAGGGGAAAGAAGAGGGTGGAGAAAGTTAAGGTGGTTAAGGTCGATGAGAACCTGAAAGAAATCCCCGGAAGTGAATTCTGGATCGAATGCGATACGCTGCTTATTTCAGCAGGGCTAATACCAAACGTAAAGCTTCTCAAAAAGATAGGGGCTCAAATAGACCCCCTAAACGGAGGGCCTGTGGTTAATGAACTCCTTGAAACAACGATCCCGGGAATATTTGTGGCAGGGAATGCTCTGCTCATAAACGATCTCGTGGATTACGTGGCGGAACAGGGGGAGCTAGCAGCTTTAGGCGCTAAGGAGTTCATCGAAAACCAAGGCATCCCCTCAAGAAAGTGGATAGAGCTGAAAAGAGGTAAAAATGTCAGAATTCTGGCCCCACATTACGTAAGCGGAGAGAGGGACGTCTATATTTATGCAAGGGTTTCCAGACCGATGGAAAACGTTAGGATAACTTTTCCAGAAATCGGAAAGGAGCTAAGACTTCCGGTGGTTAAGCCCTCTGAGATGCTCAGAATAAGACTCAAAGCCGAGGAAATACGGAAAGCGGAGAAGGAGATAACCATGGAGGTGGGGGAGGGTGAGGTATAGGCTCACCTGCATAGTATGTCCCATGGGATGCACGATGGAAGTGGAGATCGAAAATGGCAAGGTTAAAGAGGTAAGCGGCTACAAATGTCCCAGGGGAAAGGAGTGGGCAATTGAAGAGGTCATAAGCCCAAAAAGGGTTGTAATGAGTGTAATAAAGGTTAAAGATGGCAAGCTGCCCACGGTGAGTGTTAAGACTGACAGGCCTGTTCCCAAAGAAAAAATACCCGAGCTCATGAAACTGCTTGCAAAGATTGAAGTTAAAGCACCGGTAGAGGTTGGTCAAGTAATCTTGGAGAAACCGCTAAATTTAGACGTGAAGGTAGTTGCAACCAGAGAAGTTGATTCGGCTTGATCCCTTCATTTTTAATTCGTTTGGACCTTTTCAGCTTTTCAAAGTAATCTTGAATTGTCATGTTTGCTTCGCCACTCCGCACTATCTTATTGTCCCTCTCTGTTGCAAAGGAGAAGTATATAACATCTCCGAAAAGGGTTCGATTTGAGTAAAAACTTCATTGTTGCTCTGAATTGTAATTAGCTCTCAGAACGCCTCTGTCTTTTTCTGCACAGATTTCCCCAATAAAGAAAAAAGAAAAGTCAGCTCTTGGATTTTAAGAGTTTTGAAGTCTCCCTCAGCTGGGCGTATCCAGACTCTAAGTAGGTATCCCCTTCCCTAATGTATCCATCTGCATAGGCACTCCAGGCTCTGTTTAGATGTCTTTCGGCCTTGATGAAAAGGCCTCCAAGCCTGTATGCTGTTATTAAGAGCGAAGCAAATGCAAAAATTGCTCCACCGATTAGATAGTATACTGGAAGCTCCTCACTATTTCCATTTTTGTCTCTCACCCTGCTCGCCTGTGCAAGGCTTTTCATTGCAACAGCAATTACCGGAAGTGAGAGTATAAGTCCCGCTATTGAACCGCCAAGAAGCATTCCTATACCAAGGGGTCTTGTCATAGTTCCATAAACGTAACCGCTTATAGCACTGCCTTGAACGTCAGCTGGAATCCATCCAAGGGCTTTAACCACTGGGGTTATGATGTAGTAGGAGAGCATACCACCAGCAAGAACTATCAGACCGTTCCTTCCAGTGATTAAACCCATACCGAATACCATAAGTGAGAGGGCTATAGTTAGGTTAATCCATTCTGGAAGGTGGAGCACTGAGCCAAGGTCAACGACCCCAGGTATTATGTGCGCCAAATATAGGGATACTGTTGAATGAGATAAACTAGGCACTGAGGATTATGCCAAAGAACAGCAATCTTGCCTTCTCTATACCGCTACCGGAAGTTTTGAGTATTGTAGCCACTGCAGTATCTGTTGGAAATCTAAGTCTGTCTATCTCGATCATTTGCTTCCTGAGTGGAATTATGAATGTTATACCCAAAATTGCTCCAGCGGCTGTTGCCAGGAAGAAGTAGAAAATCCAAAAATCATTGGGAGGAGCTTCCTCAGAGAGAACTAAACTTTTGAAGGAATATCCTTAGGTCTGTTTTAAAGGGCTCTTGGGAGTTCCTTATCTCTTCTTCCAAAGATTCTACAAAAGAGACTTCATCTCGGGCTTTTGAACTTATCTCCTCAACTTTTTTCTTTAGCTCCTCATAGTACTCAATATACGGCCTTACCTCAAAGAGGGCTCTCTCTATTTTTTCCTTCATGCCTTCACCTCCTAACGAACCAGTACCACCACGCCCTTTCGAGGTCTTCCCTTTGTCCAAGCATTATAAAATACCTAATGAGGGCTATGTTAATAAAAATCAGCAATATCGTGAGGATGTAATACGAGGGGATTGCAAGGCTTAAGAACGCGAAATAATCCCACAGAAAGTGGAGCAGTATTGCAAGGGCAAAATAGCTTGAAAGGCTTTGGATTTTCCCCTCCGCTTTTAGGCCATATCCAACGCCAACGATTGCACTCCAAGTGGCATGGGCGAAAGGTGTTAAGAAAGCCCTCACAATGGTAGTCCCAACCCCAAAGCCAATCCCGTACAAGAAATTCTCGGTAGCTGCAAATCCCAATCCCGCTGCAACACCGTAAACCACGCCATCCATTATCCCATCCATCTGGCCTGCCTTAAATGGAAGCCTAATGGCCAGAGCTTTTGCCGGTTCTTCCACAACGCCAGCCACAAGCGCCATATAAAATGCGGTTGCTGGTAATAGAGCATATCCAAACTCTCCTTCTACTAAAAAGGCCTCGAAGAGCACTGCGATGCCAACGGAGAGAGTACCCCCCAAGATGAATGTTGCTATAACATAGCGTTTTGGCTCGGGTTCATACTTATCCTTGTGATAGAAATACCAGAGCAGTGCCAAAGCTGGTGCATAGGCGAAGAATATTATGGCACTCAATACATCCATATCATCACCAGAAGAAATTTAGTTCTTTTTGATTTTAATCCTTGCGGTCAAATTCTCTGGAGTGCTTTGATTAGGTCTCCAAGCTTCCCAAAGTCCAAGAGTTCTTTGTCCAGGGGCACAAGAACCTTAAAGTTGAAAAGATCGACATCTCTAAGAAATGGAGAAACGATTTCCCTGAGAATATCGTTTCCATATGCCCATGGGGAAAAAGCCGGGAGCACTATTAGAGGATCACCCACTAAAAATATCGGAACTTTTATTAATGCTCCGACTTCATCCCTGAGCCTTATTGCAGGGTGCTCATGTCCTATTATAAACTTCTCCCCCTCGACAAGCTTGTGACCGTGAACTATTTTCCACTTCCCGATTTCAAGCTCATCAACGACCTCCACACCAAGTTCCCTGACCCAGCTTATCCCTACGTCATGGTTACCCCTTACAACAACTATTTCCTCTACAAGAGGAGTTACCTTCCCAAAAAACGCCTTGAGCTCAAGCTTTTCTCGCTTGAGGGGAATGAACGAATGCTTGAGGTCGCCGTTTATTATCAGCCTTTTTGGCCGTTCTTCTCTGAGGAGTGCAAGGACAGAATTGACCATCTGTCTGAAGGCTTTTGGAAGGTAGATGCCTTCTTTTGCCATGCTTTCTTCATACCCAATGTGCAGATCAGCTATTATGATGGAGTTTTTAATTTTAATTGCCTTCTGGGGGAGGAGCTCATACATGTTCGGGATTACTCCTCAGAATTTTTAAACATATTGAATTTTGTTAGGCTAACCGAAAAATATTTAAATTTGGGCTGAGAGCTAAAGCCGGTGGTAATATGGCTTATATAGGATTTGCAAAGACAGATTTAGCCCCTTATGAGACCTATAGCATAATACTAAAGGAACTCGAAGAAAGGGGCTTTAAGATAAAGTTTTCCAAACATCATTGGGCAGGAGACATGCCCTTTGGTCTTGTTATAGTCGAGAGTGACAGAGGAAATATAGCGATAAGATGGGCGCTTGGAAAAACCTTTGAGCTCAGAATTGAAGAAGTAAGCGATAAAGATCTTAGCGAATTCATTGATGATACCTTAGAATACATAAGCGGGGATTAGCTTCTCTCGCTTTTTATTCTCTCTATCACATCAAAAATGCTCCAGAGGTCCTGGATAACGTGAAGGTGCGGAATTTGGTCCAAGATTTCCTTGGTAACGTATTTTGCCGTTGGAGGAAAATAGTACCAAACGTACTCCGTGTTTTCATCTCCCCTTCCAATAAAGCGCCATGGTTTATCATCAACCCATACAAAAATTTCGTTTCCATACTTCTCCCTAACAAGCTGAAATGCCTCGCAGAGCGTCATCTCCCTTCCAAAAATTATCACATCATCAAAAAGTTCATAAAAGCTCCCAGCTTTCAGTCTGTATTCCTTCATGCCATCTAAAAAATCCTCCGCAGAGAAGGAGATCACAATATGGCCATCTCCCTTAAGCTTTTTCAGAAGTTCTTTTGAATCGTCAATTGGTTTTGAAAGTTTTGCTCTTTCTTCAAACCATGTGCGGGCAAATTTAGTCCTAAAAAGTCTTGGTTGCTTTATTTTACCCGTATGCTTTCCAAATTTAGGTCTTTCAAAGTAAAGCTCTATCTCGGTGAGAATTTTAGCGAATAATCCTTTAAATGGAAGCCAAGGAAAATGTTTTTTTAATGCTCTTCTAAATGCCTCCTCTATGACTGAGTAGCTGTCCACGAGCGTTCCATCAAAGTCAAAAGCTATTATCATTTCCGCTCCTCCTTTTATTCTACCACTACCTCAATGAATGCTATCCCCTTTAAGTTTTGCCCTCCACAAAGCATATATTTTAGTGAAGCAAAATGTTCAGATGATAATTTCAAAAAGGTGGTGAACATGGGGAGACACTACATTCCAAACTCGGCACACAAAGAGGAAATGCTTAGAGAGATTGGCTTTAAGAGCATTGAAGATCTCTTCTCCGATGTTCCGAAAGGCTTTGTCAAGAAATTTAACCTTCCAGAAGGCAAGAGCGAATATGAAGTTTTCCTTGAGATGAACGAGATTCTCAGCAAAAACAAGACTGTCCTTGAGATGCCAACGTTTCTTGGTGCTGGGGCTTACTTCCACTATGTACCAGCTCATGTAAAGTACCTCATAGAGAGGAGCGAATTCATAACCTCCTACACTCCATATCAAGCGGAGATAAGCCAGGGGATGCTGCAAGCGCTCTTTGAGTACCAGAGTTTGATCGGAGAACTTGTGGGCTTAGAGATTGTAAATGCCTCGATGTATGACTGGGGAACTGCACTCGGTGAAGCGGCAAGAATGGCAGCGAGGGTTAAGAAAAAGAACAAATTCGTGGTTCCAAAGCATCTTCATCCGGAAAGAGATAAGGTTCTCAAGACCTTTGTGGAAGGAGCGGACATGGAGATAGAATACGTAAAATGGAATGAAAAGGGGCAGATTGATCTTGAGGATCTGAAGGAAAAGGTAAAAGATGCCGCCGGAGTTTACGTTGAGCTTCCCAACTTCTTTGGAATAATAGAAGAACAGGTAAAAGAAATCGGAGAGATTGCTCATGAAAACGACGCCCTATTTGTTGTAGGAGTAGACCCAACGATTTTGGGGGTAATAGAGGCACCAGGTAACTTAGGAGCTGACATTGTGGTTGGCGAAGCGTCTTTCCTCGGAAGTGCACTAAACTTCGGAGGCCCAAGAGCGGGAATATTCGCCACTAAAAATGAAAGGGCCCTCGTAAGACAGATGCCAGGAAGAATTATTGGAATGACAAAGGATGCTGAGGGCAGGAGAGCTTTCGTCATGACACTTCAAACAAGGGAACAGCACATAAGGAGGGCAAAGGCAACATCAAACATTTGTTCAAATGAGGCCCTTGTAGCAGTTGCAGCCGCAATTCACATAGCTTCCCTTGGGCCAAAGGGACTGCAGAAGCTTGGAGAAATAATCCTGAAGAACACGGCGTATTTCAAGAAGAGATTAAGCGAAGTCGCTGAAATACCGTTTGATGCAATCAACTTCAAGGATGTCCCAGCTAAATTCGAGATTCCCTACTCGGTAATCCATGAGAGACTCCTCGAAAAAGGAATACACGGTGGTTTCTACCTAAAACCACACTTCCCGGAGCTCGGCGAGAGTGCTCTATTGGCAGTAACTGAAACAACCAGGAAAGAATGGATAGATGCACTCATAGAGAATGTTAGAGAGATAATAAACGAGGCGGAGCTGTGAGGTGGTAAAGATGTTCAGGCAGGCTAAATGGGATGAGCCTCTAATTTTTGAGCTCTCAAAGCCCGGAAGAATCGGCTTTACTCTTCCAGAACCTATTGAAGACGTTAATGTTCAAATTCCAGAAGGCTTAAGGAGGAAAAGCCTTGAGCTTCCGGAACTCAGTGAACCGGAGATAGTCAAACACTATACAAGACTAAGCGAGATGAACTATGGCGTGGATTCCGGCATATACCCACTGGGCTCCTGTACTATGAAATATAACCCAAAGATAAACGAGGAATTTGCCAACCATCCCAAAGTGGCCTTCATACATCCCTACCAAGATGAAAGAACTGTTCAAGGTGCCTTGCAGATAATGTGGGAGCTCGAGCAGTGGCTTAAAGAGATTACCGGAATGGATCGCTTCACCCTTCAGCCGGCTGCAGGTGCCAATGGTGAGTTCACGGGAGTCATGGTAATCCGTGCCTATCATCTCGACCGCGGAGAGACCCAAAGGACTGAAATGCTTGTTCCCGATTCAGCCCACGGCACAAATCCAGCCTCAGCAGCGATGGCTGGCTTTAAGGTCATTGAGATACCCTCGAACGAACAGGGCATGGTGGACTTAGAGGCTTTGGAAAATGCTGTAAGCGAGAGGACAGCTGGGATAATGCTCACAAATCCCAATACTTTGGGAATTTTCGAGGAGGACATTTTGGAGATAGCAAAGATAGTCCACAAAGCAGGCGGGTTGCTCTACTATGATGGCGCAAACTTGAATGGAATTCTTGGCAAGATAAGACCCGGAGACATGGGTTTTGACGTTGTCCACGTAAACCTTCACAAAACGTTTTCAACGCCTCACGGAGGTGGCGGCCCCGGAGCAGGGCCTGTCGGTGTAAAAGAGCACCTCGTAGACTATTTGCCAGTGCCATTAGTGGAATTCGACGGAGAAAAATACTACCTAAACTACGATCTGCCAAAGAGCATAGGAAAGGTTAAGGAATTCTATGGAAACTTCGCAGTGCTTGTGAGGGCGCTCACGTACCTTAAGATGATGGGAAGAGAGGGACTTAGGGAAGTTGCTGAGGTTGCCGTGTTGAATGCCAACTACCTCACACAAAAACTAAAGGGTACAAGAGGATATAAGCTGCCCCACAAAGAACTTAGGAAGCACGAGGTGGTATTTTCAGCGGAACCCATGAGGGAGGAGACAGGTGTAAAGGCCTTAGACGTCGCCAAGAGATTGCTCGACTTTGGACTGCATGCACCGACGATTTACTTCCCGCTCATAGTGCATGAAGCATTGATGATCGAGCCAACAGAAACTGTCAGCAAGGAGGAATTAGATGCTTACGTTGAAGCGCTCAAGAAGATCAGCGAGGAGGCATACACAAACCCAGAAATCGTCAAGAGTGCTCCCCACAACACGGCAGTTAGGAGAGTTGACGATGTGCTCGCAGCTAAAAAGCCGATTGTAACATGGAGAATGTACAAAGAGCTCAAGGAAAAAGGGGAAGTTGATTACTGAGTTTTCTTTTTTCTTCTCCTTTTCCAAAAACGATATAAACCCTCTTTAGCTCTCTTCTTTGGGGGTTGTATGGAAGTTGAAAAGCTAATCAAAAAAGCCGAGGAGCTCAGTCAAAAGTACGGGATACCTTACTACGAGGTGAGAATAGCCAGAATAAGTGCAACCCATATTGAAATGCAGAATTCTCACTTTGAGGACATCTCTTCAAACGTAGAAATTGGGATCGGTGTTAGAGCTTTTGACGGTTCCTGGGGTTTCTCATCGGCAAATGACATTAGAAGGGCAGAAAAAGCCATTGAAACTGCAATGAAAATTGCAAAAGCCACAAAGAGGAACTCAAAGATTTACGTCGGAGACCCGGTCAGGGATGATGCGGAAATAAGTGTTAAGAAGCCATTTTCCGATGTGGATTTGGAGGAGAAAATAACCCTTCTAAAGGAGCTGGATTCTCTGTTGGTGGAAAAAGAACTACCCAACAGAAGGATAGCCTACGGAGATGGGGTGAAAGAGCAGTTCTACTTCAACTCCGTGGGAAGTGAAATCAGAACAGTGGTTCCAAAAATACGCTTGAGCTTCTCCGTTACTGCAAAAAAAGGCAATGACATGCAGACCTACTGGAAGGTCTTTGGAGGCACTGTTGGGTGGGAGATGATTGAAGAAATAAACCTTGAGTACTGGACGTCTTTTGTCAAAAATAAAGCCAAAGAACTTTTAAACGCATCCCTACCTCCCTCCGGAGAGTTTGACGTAATAGTTGACCCCGAGCTGGCCGGAGTTTTCATTCACGAGGCCCTTGGGCATGCCGCTGAAGGAGATGCCGTTAAAAACGGCGAAAGCATACTGGAAGGAAAACTCGGGAAAGAGATAGCCGTTGAAGAGCTCACCGTTGTAGACGATCCCACTTTGCCAGGAAAATTTGGCTCATACATCTACGATGATGAAGGGATAAGGGCGAGGAGAGTTGAGATAATAAAAGATGGAGTTCTTAGAGAATATCTCCTCGATAGAGAAACCGCAGCATTCTTTGGGCTTGAGCCTAACGGTCATGGAAGGGCACAGAGCTACAGCTATCAGCCCCTCGTGAGGATGAGCAACACCTATATAGAGCCCAGAGACTGGAGCTTTGAGGAGATGGTTGAAGAGGTCAAAAACGGGCTCTACCTCATAGGAGACAAGGGCGGGCAGGTGGACATAGCGAACGGAACCTTCATGTTCGGGGCAAAGGAGGGGTATATAATCGAGAACGGAGAGATAAAGACCCCCATAAGAGATGTAGCGCTTTCGGGCAAGATTCTGGACGTCCTCAAAAACATAAGAGCCATAGGGAGAGACCTCAAAATCGAGTTCCCCGGCTACTGCGGAAAAGGACAGTGGGTATCTGTTGACGACGGAGGGCCCCACGTTTTGACGAGGGCACTAGTGGGAGGCCTCCTCTGAGCCCCAGATTTTATCTTAACTTTTTCCAAACGCCTTGCTTAACTGTTCTCTCTGAACGAAAGCTTTGCTTTAAATATTTTCGTGAATAATTGTGAGTGTATGGTAGTGAAAGAGAAACTCTACACGGTAAAGCAAGCAAGCGAAATTCTCGGCGTTCACCCAAAAACAATTCAAAAATGGGATAAGGAAAGGAAAATCAAAACCATTAGGACACCCGGCGGAAGACGAAGAATACCAGAAAGCGAAATCAAGAGACTTCTCGGTATAAGCGAAGAGAAAGGCATAATCATTGGCTATGCAAGAGTCTCAAGCCATACCCAAAAAGATGACTTGGAAAGGCAGGTTGAAGCTATCAAGCAATACGCAAAAGAACGAGGCTGGCAAGTCCAAATACTCAAAGACATCGGTTCAGGATTGAACGAGAACAGGAAAAACTATCGCAAACTCCTCAAACTCGTCGTAAAGGGAGAAGTCTCAAAAGTCATAGTCACTTATCCCGACAGGCTCACCCGCTTTGGCTTCAAAACTATCGAATTCTTCTTCAAGGAAAACGGTGCAGAGATAATAATCATCAACGAGAAAGAAAAATCCCCACGAAAAGAACTCATTGAAGACTTGATAACAATAATCAGCCACTTCGCTGGCAAGCTCTACGGAGCTCGTTCCCACAAATACAAAAAGCTCAAAGAAGGCGTGAAAAAATTAATCGAGGAGGTCGAGAATGACTAAAGTCGTTCTCACATACAAAATGCCTCACAACTGGAATGTTGATTCGTTCCTCAAAGAATATCAAAAACTGCTCCAGAGAGCAATTGATGAAATATGGGAAAGCACGACTTGGAAGGAGAAGAGAGTTAAGCACAGGTATTCCATCGGTGACAGGAAGCATCACTACTACGAGACAACTCGTTTAATCCCTTATTTTCCACAATCAAACGAGTTCAAGCGAAAACTGAGGAACGAACTCCTCCGAGAGTGGCCTTTTGCTAAGCACTACGTTGATTCTGCAATAAAGACCGCTTATTCAATCCTCAAGAGCTGGAGGCAGAACTACCTCAAAGGAAAGCGAAGAAGAGCGAAGCCAGTCGTTAAGAGAAAGTTCGTGAGGGTGAAAACGACTCTGATGAAAGTCGAAGACTCGACAATCAGAATAACAATTAAACCGAGGGAAGAATACCTTGAACTGGACTTCTCAAAGGAGTGGTTCTACGAGAGAATCAAGGAATGGAAGGTTGGTGAACTGATAATCAGAGAGAAAGATGTCCTCCTCACTTTCTCAAAGGAAGTCGAGTTCTCTGGAAGAATCAAAATCGGTATTGACAGCAACCTCACAAGCCTTGACATCTTTCACCCTGAAAGAGGTTGGATTAGGGTAGACTTGAGCAAGCTACACAGGATTGCCGAGACTTATGACAGAATTATTGACGGACTGAAGAGCGTTCAGCGGAAAGCCCCGAAGAGGATTGGAGTGTTGCTCAAGAAATACTGGACGAGAAGAAGGAACAGGATTGATGATTACCTGAACAAGCTCGCAGTCCAGCTTTCGAGGGAGTTTCCCGACGCTGTTTTCGTCTTCGAGGACTTGGACAAATTCAAAATGCTCCAGAACGGTTCGAGAAAGTTTAACAGGAAGCTTTCCCGTGCCATTTGGAAGAAAATCGTTGGAAAGCTTTCTTATCGTGTTCTAATCGAGTTTGTCAATCCCGCTTACACTTCGTCCACCTGCCCGGTGTGTGGGAAGAGGTTGGAGTCCCGAAACGGGCTGGTGGAGTGTCCCAACTGTGGTTTCGAGGCTAATAGGCAGTTTGTTGGTGCTTTTAATGTTTGGGTGCGGGGACTCGGGGTCGCCCTGAGCGGGGCTGAGCGTGATGGTTTGCTCCTCGATGAACCCAGAGGGGAGCTGAACGTGATGAGGCCCAAGTCCGTCGTGAGGGTTGATTTAAACGGGAGGAGGTTTACTCATATTCCTCCCTAAAAACTCACGACAGACAGACCCCTATTGTGAAATGGGAGAGGGATGCACCACAAAACCTTTAATAATCTTTTTCGGCTTATGAAAGCCGGGTGGAAAAATGATAGATGAGCTGATTAAAATCCTAAACCGCGAGAACGTTGAGTGGGAAGTTTACTGGGAGATTGGTAGGGGAAGTTCGTTTAAAATTGAGAATTGTGAGCTTGAGAGAGCCCAGAGGAGATACCATTCTGGCATTGGCCTTAGGGTAGGGTATAAAGGGAAGCAGGGCTTTTCCTATATTACCGGGCTAACCCACTCAAAAGAAGACCTTGAAAAGTTTGTTAAAAAGGCCATAAAACTTGCAAAGGTCGGAGAGGTAAAGTTTTACGGATTCCCCGAAAAAAAGTCCGCCAAAAAGGTTAGCGGGATTTATGATAAGCGGATAGCGGAGCTGGAGTTTGAAGAAGCTTTGGAGCTGGGGATGGAGATTTCCAAAAAAGAGAGCGAGCTGAGAGATAAATACGGCAGAAGCTATACTTTTTCGGGGAGATTGGCCTTTGGTGTGGCAAAAGACGGCATAGTGAATTCAAACGGGATCGAGATGGAAGAAGAAGGCACAGCGATGAGCTTTAGCGTTTACATAGTTAGAAAAGACGGGAAAGTTGGAACAGGGAGTTACCACAAAGCCTCAAGAACTATGATGGACTTCGAAAGAGAGCTTGAGGAAGGGCTAGAAAAGGCTATGCAGGAGGTTGAGCTAAGCTACAACGCAAAACCGCTTGAGTCCTTTGAGGGAGAACTCGTCTTAGAGCCGCACTCAGTTGCGTCAATCCTTGAACTGTTCATTTCAAACCTGAGGGGGGATAACGTATATCACAAAAGGGGCAGATTCAACAAACTGGGTGAAAGCGTTGCAAGTGAGGCGTTTACCCTCGTTGATGATGCCACGCTGAAAGGCAGAATAGCAAGCTATTCCTTTGACGGCGAAGGAAACCCCAGCCAAAAGACTGTTTTAGTCAAAAATGGAATATTGACAAACTTTCTCTTAGATGAAACCTATGCAAGGCTTCTTGAAATGGAGAGCACGGGAAATGCCGTGAGAGACTTTAGGAATCCTCCCCACATAGGGACGAGCAACATAATCGTGGAGGGAAAAGAAGAGAACCTCGAGGATTTTGAAGGAGTTATAATAAAAAAGGTCTTTGGCGAGCACACTGCAAACCCAATAAGCGGGGATTTCTCATTAACAGTGGAACTTGGATATGTTGTTAAAAATGGTGAAATAATCCCGTTTAAGGACAACATGTTTACTGGAAATATATTCGAGTTCATGAGCTCTATACTTGCCGTAGGGAAGAAAAAGGAGGAGCTTGGAGCGTTTATATCTCCCAGAGTACTCGGTATGGGGAGGATTGTTTAGCCAGTTTCCAATAGCATAACCGGTATAAAGGCTCTCAAAAACCTCCCCCTAATCTCCTTAATTTTTAGCTTCAGTTTTTGGGTGCGTTCCCCCTCCAAGCAATGCAACTTCATTGTTAAGGAAACAAAGCGTGCACTCTGAAATGACAACATCAAAAGCGTTTATCTGCTAAGATAAAAGTAGTTCTACCTTCCATCCGCCACAAAAGTTTATACGCTTAGCGGCTCAGGGGTTGACCATCATCACAGTTCAGATACCCTAGAGTTCGTCATCGCCTGCTCTAAATACAGAGGAAGCCTTATAAAAATTATTCGATGAGTCGAGAATTAAAATAAAAGATAAAAGGAAATATCAAGCATTCCTCTTCTTCTCAAGATACTCCTTAATTCCCTTTGCGGCTTTTCTTCCGTCACCCATTGCCAGGATTACCGTGGCTTCTCCCCTTATGGCATCCCCACCAGCAAAAACACCTGGAATGTTGGTCATTAGGTTCTCATCGACCTTTATTACTCCGTACTCATCAGCCTCTATTTGCGGGAGTGTCATCCTGAGGAGCTTGCTTGTTGTTTTACCTATTGCTATCACAACCGTGTCTGCCTCAAGGACTACGGTTTCTCCGGTGGGGACTATCTTTCTCTTTCCTCTTGCGTCTCTCTCTTCAAGGGGTTTCATTTTCATGAACTTCACTGCCTTCACTCTACCGTTTTCGTCGCCAATGAACTCAATTGGATTGAGGAAGAACTCGAACTTGACTCCTTCCTCCTTAGCGTGTGCAACCTCTTCAACCCTCGCCGTAACGTCCTCCTCTCCCCTTCTATAAGCTATCGTAACCTCCGCCCCAAGCCTTCTCGCGGTTCTCGCTGCATCCATTGCGGTGTTTCCGGCTCCAATGACTATAACTTTCTTGCCCACCTTTATTGGGGTGTCGTATTCTGGGAACGCATAAGCCTTCATAAGGTTGACCCTTGTTAGGAACTCGTTCGCTGAATAGATTCCATTCAGGTTTATTCCGGGGATATCTGGAAGTTTAGGAGTCCCAGCGCCGGTTCCTATAAAGATGGCATCGTACTCCTCAAGGAGTTCATCGAACGTTACAGTCCTTCCCACAATGTAGTCGGTCTTTATCTCAACGCCAAGCTTTTTGAGTTTTTCAAGCTCCTTTTCTATGGTATCATTCGGCAATCTAAACTCCGGAATTCCGTAAATCAGAACTCCCCCAGGCTTGTGAAGGGCCTCAAATATTGTGACCTGATAGCCATCTTTTGCCAGCTCGGCGGCACATGTAAGACCAGCTGGCCCGGCCCCAATAACGGCAATTTTCTCCTTCTTCTTTTCAATTTTTGGAATAATTTCCTGAAGCAATTTTTCGTCTATGCCTTTTTCCCTCGCATAATCTGCCACAAAACGTTCAAGCTTTCCTATGTTAATGGGCTCACCAACTTTGCCCATAACACACGGGGCTTCACACTGGTCTTCTTGGGGGCAAACTCTACCGGTAATTGCGGGCAAAGTATTGCACGCCCAGATAACTTCTAATGCCTCTTTAACGGCTTTTTCTGGATTATCCTTGTTCTCGCGGAGCTTCCTTATGAAACCGGGAATGTCTATGTGAACGGGGCATCCCTGGACACAGGGGGCTGGATTACACTGGAGGCACCTTTCCGCTTCTTTAACGGCAAGCTCAAACGTATAACCTAAGTTAACCTCCATAAAACCTTTAAGCCTTTCTTCTACAGGTCTCTCTGGAGTTGGAACCCTTTCCTTAATAAGCGCCATCATTGAACACCCCCTTGCTGGAGTTTGGCAAGGTAATCCTCCAAAGCCTTCTTCTCCAGATCCGTATAGAACCCGGACCTAGCAACAAGCTCATCCCAGTTTACTTCATAAGCATCAAAGCTCGGGCCATCTACACATGCAAATTTGACTTCTCCTCCAACGGTAACTCTACATGCACCGCACATTCCAGTTCCGTCAACCATTATAGGATGAAGATCAACTTCCATGGGTATTCCATATTCTTTAACCACTTCAAAAATAGCCTTCTGTCCCTCCGCTGGTCCAACCATGAAAACCAAATCTGGCTTTTCTTTTTCAATGAGCTCCCTTACCTTTGCTTGTCCCCTTACGACAAGCTCTTTGAATATTTCTGGCATTCCCATGCCTTCTCTAAGCGGGAAGCTCTCTATCACATGTTTTGAAACTGCGCTTTCTAGCTCTTCTTTAAGGAGAACCATTGGCTCTGGAGCTATGTGGAGGGTTATTACCTCGTTTCCAATTTCTTGCCACGCTTTTGCTATTGGGTAAACCTCCACTATCCCGGTCATCATCCCTATTGCCAGAATCTTCCCAAATTTTTTCATCGGTGCCGGGTTTCCAAGAGGGCCGGCTATGTTCAATATTTTGTCTCCTTCCTTCAGCTCTACGCTCATTCTTAAGGTGGTCTTTCCTCTTATGAAAACCACAAGTACTATCCATCCTTCCTCAGGATCCCACATCACGGGGGTTAGGGGAATCCTTTCACCGTTCTCGAATGCCCTAACTACGACAAATTGGCCCGGCTTGACTTTTTTAGCTATGTGTGGGGCGTGGATTTTATACAAAACGTTCTTAGCGGCTATTTCTCTCTTTTCCAGTATCTCGTACATGATGAACACCTCCGTACATTGGTTCAGATTTGATCATCTACTTTTGTTCAAAACTTAGGGTATTTATAAAATTATTGTAAACCAAAGGTTAAGAAGCATGCCAACAGGAGAAAGCCTAAAAAGATAAACACCCGCAAAAAAGATTAATGGGGGATAAAAAGAAGTGAAGGCGATTTATCTTTTTCTAGCAAAGGTTATGTAACCTGTATGTGCCAGCATTGTCGTTCTTGGTCTTGTGCATTCTTCCTTAACCTCCTGCTCCCTCACCAAACACTCAACAGTCTTTGGATTCGTAAAGTGGGCTTTATGCTTCCTCAACTCCCTATATAGTCTATCAACCTGATTTATACAGGGAGTGTATGCAACAAAAAACCCTCCCGGCTTTAGAGCTTTTATCGCATGTTCCACAACATTTTCTGGCTGTGGAAGGTCTAGGATGATATGATCAACATTATCCTCATCAATTCCATCATAGATGTTCTTTAGCTTTATCTCGACCCTATCAGCGAAACCTGCCCACTCAATGTTCCTCCATGCGAGCTTTGCGAAATCTTCCCTCACTTCGTACCCAATTATTTTTCCCTGAGGACCAATAATGTTGGCCAAGAAAAGTGTTAGTGCCCCACTTCCCACTCCTGCCTCAACTATAACATCTCCCGGAGAAATTCCGGCAAATGCCACTATCTGGGCGGCATCTTTGAGATGAATTATCTGGGGGCCTCTTTTCATCCTGTCGATGTAGTCTATTATTTTCGGCTTAAGAACCCTAAATTTGTATCCCTTGTGAGATTCGACAAAATCCCCAAATTCTCTCCCTAAAAGATCGTTTAAATCTATCTTGCCAAGATCTGTATGGAATTCCCCCTCTTTTACCGTTATAAGATATCTCTTTCCCCTGGGGTCAAGTAACACAACTTTATCTCCCTGTTTTATCATTTTAACCACCAAACTACTCCTCTATTTCGAGTTTGTAGAGAGTTCCCTCTTTTCGAATCTTTATTGACTTGCTTGCGAGCTCCCTTAAAACAGCAATTTGTTGGCTATCCAAAATATCATTATTTATAAAATAAATGGAGGTCCAGTCTTCAAAGGGAAGCGTGCTCCTTGTAAACAGAATTGCCCTAAGAGCCTTGTCCCCACCGAAGTAAATGTACTGAGATATGCCAAGGGTTATTGAGTACTCAACTTTTGTTGAAGAAGAAAAAAGCTTCATCAGAGCGTTGTAATAATTCCTCATGAACTCGGAGATCTCATACGTAACCGGCATCTCTTCAACTACAGAGGCGTAGCTTGTTCTACCGGGACCAATCCTTATTGCCCTTATCTTTTTTGTGGACTCCATTAACACCTTATATTTTTCGGGAGAGCTTTTTCTTAGATAATCCCTAAACAGCAGATTACCCACACCAAAAAAGTCGTCTATTAAGATCTCACGACTGGAAAGTGAGGGTATAAGCTCCCCCCATATCAAAGTTTCAAGAGGGTACAGCGAGGGATATTCTATGAGAATGAAATCGCCAGGTGCAGCTTGTTTTTTTAAAAACTCAGTAAGTGAATTCACTTCCATGCTCTCACCAAAGAATTTTTAATGCCAAAGCTTTTAAACTTTTTAGGTGTTCAAAATGAGCAAGTTCGTAATATGGACAAACGAGATAGATGCCAGGATTCCAAGGAAGTACGGCAGAGAGGTTCCAAAAAACCTTGCAGTAGAAAAGCCAGACATAGATGAAATAATAGAGGCGGCTAAAAGTATAGGAATAACCATTGTAGGTATCGATAGGGAAGCCCTTAACCCAAGGCTTGCAGGAGTAGATGATGAACTGCGAGTTAAAGGCAGGATTGTAGTAGAAAGCAGGCATGGAAAATCAAAAACTCTAAAGCTGATAGCCCAAAAGATTAGAGAATTTAGGAAAGCACATAGGAAAAAGTAACTTTACTCCTCTGTTTCTACAACTATTGCAGTTGTTGTGTCAATTACCCCGTCTATGTTGTGTATGTCGTGCAGGATTTTTCTTGTAAGCTCTCCCAAATCTGCAGCCTCAAGTTCAACTATTGCATCGTAGGGGCCGGTAACAGCATCGGCCTTCAAAACCCCTGAAATCGCTTTTATTTCTTCTATTACCTTTTCAACCTTCCCGATTTCAATTGTTAACAAAATGTATGCCCTAACCATTTACATCACCAGATTTTGTTGTCAGTCTTTTTAGAGATGTTCTATAATTTAAGGTTTTCGCATTTATTTTCAGGATATCCGACAAAAGTTATTTCGTTATTGCTACAAAAACATTGCTCAATAGAAGGGAATAACCGGGCCATATTATGTTATTTGTTGCACAACCAAGCTCTTAGAAAGAGTGTCAGGATAGGCCGGGCATCACCTTAGAGGGTTGTAGAGTGCAGAGAAGCTTTCCAACCAGCTTTGGGTTGGGGTAAAAGCTTGTGTGGGGATTTCTTCCAGAACCTCCCGGTTCCTCTCTTCAGCAAAGAAGGATCCCGCGCGGGAACAAGTAAGCGCCCACATCAACCACAACCGATACTGTCAGGATAGGCCGGGCATTACCTCGTGAAGCCATTTCTTCCTCCCGTTGATTTTTATTATTGTTTTCTCAACTGCGATGAAGTTTCTCCGTTTTCTCACTGCGAGGATTTTTGGCCGGTAGATTGCTTCCGCTATTTTTTGAACTGTTTCGGCTCTTGTGTGGCTTATTTCGAGTATTCTGGAGACTTGTCGGTAGCTGAGGCCTTGCAATAATTTTACTGCTTTGATTTTCTTTTCTGGTTTTGTTTTGGCAAGAGGGTTTTAAGGAAGTAAATAATGACTTCGGCCTTCATGTCCCCTTCTTTTTAAACCCGACACTCCAATGCTTATCCTGACAGTATCTTGTGAGTTTTAATACGCTTTTATTTTTTTGGATTTTTACTTTCCTGCTGAATCTTCAAGAACCCCCAATGGTCAAAAGAAATCGAGTAAAAGGCTGAACAAAAATGAGCGTTTAAAAGCAAAAAAGCTAAACTTTTCTCCTGCTTACTCTGAGAAACTCAGCTAAGTCAACTCTCTGCTCAAGCCACTCTCTTGCAAAGCCGGTGATCACGAGGGGGACTTTCCTAAGTTCCTCAACGTTTCTTGCCCCCACAAGGAACATGGCATTTTTCAGCTCGTCTATGTAGCGCTGGAGGATCTTGATTACCCCTTCAACATCTCCCTTTACAGCTGGTTTGAGCAAGGGCAAAGCGACTCCCGCTAAACTCGCACCGAGGGCCAAAGCCTTTGCTACCATTATACCATCCCTTATCCCACCCGTGGCGATTATTGGTAGCTTTGTTGCATAGCGAACTTCAGCCACGCTTAAAGCCGTTGGAATTCCCCAGTCCCAGAACTTTAGGGCTAAATTTTTACTCCTTTCGTCCTTTGCCCTATAATACTCAACGCCGCTCCAGCTCGTACCTCCAAGCCCACCAACATCTATTGCATCTACGCCAATGCTCTCGAGCCTTATCGCCACTTCCATCGAAACTCCCGCGCCGGTTTCCTTGGCTATTATCGGGTAGGGAAACTCCGCCTTAAGTTCAGCCAAGGCTTTCAAAACGCCTCTGTACTGGGTATCTCCTTCAGGTTGGACGCTCTCTTGCAAAGGATTCATATGAATAGCCAGAGCATCAGCTTGAATTGTTTCAACGGCTTTTAGGGCTTCTTCAACTCCATAACGGCTTGGCATTGTCTCGGCAAACTGGGGAGCACCCAAGTTGCCAACCAAAAAGACATCTGGAGCGACGTCCCTAACGTAGTAGCTCTCCCAAGTTTCGGGCTTTCTTATCATCGCCCTCTGGCTCCCAACCCCCATTGGGATGTTCAGCTCTTGAGCGGCCTTGGCAAGGGTTTTGTTTATTCTCCCGGCAAGCTGTGAGCCTTTAGTTCCTCCTGTCATTCCAGCAATCATTATTGGGTAGTCAAACTTTTTCCCAAGGAATTCAACGCTCAGGTCAATTTCATCCTTGTCTATTTCGGGCAGAGAACGGTGAACGAAGTGGATGTTCTCAAATTGAGTAGTTACGTGAGCTTCAACCTGTTTCTTTAAGCAGTGCTCTATGTGCTCAAATTTTCTAATGACAGTAAGCTCCTCCTTATCCATAACACCACCAAGATAAAAAAGAAAAAGGAGGTTAAGAGGTTTTTGGACACTAAAGATTAACTTGCATTTTCTCTGAAGAGTTTTGTAGAAAGTGGATCAATACCAACACCAAGGCAACTAAACTCACTAAAAAGAGATGCCCCTAGGTATACAACAAGCTCCGGCCGTTCGTATTTAGTTACTTCTTCCCCCCGAGTAGGAAAGCCACAAGTCCGGAATTATCGTTCCTATTTGTCTCTACCCTTTTAGAGAGTATCCCAACAAGTTATGGAAGTTATTCCGTAAGTTGCGCTGGAGTTGGAATTGGCACGATCTCGTAAGTATATACAAGTGGAATGGCGTAAAATCCGTCTTTTGTTCTGTACGATATCTTGAATCTAATTACTGCCGGCTTTCTCGGATATCTAAAGTCCCCTTCTTTAAAGTGAACTATTATAACCTTGCTCTCATTAGGTTTAAGCGTTAGCCCTTCCGCTGGAAATCCAATTTCTTTTGTGTCATTTTCGATTTCGCTAAGATTAGTTGCGTTAACGTATGCTATCCCATCAATTTGAAGACTAGAGAGGTTGTATTGAATCCCTAATACAGTTAATGGCTGCGTTCCTATATTTTTCACTGCAAATATGCATTCAGGAGAGACATTTTTGTCAAAGAACCCTATTTCCAAGTCGATCATATCCGTTATCTTCAGAGGATGTCTCTGTTTGGGAGAAATTTCAAAAATCCATTTCATATTAAGCTCTTTGTGATAATTTTTCTTTTTATTCTCTATTATCAAAGTCACGTTGCTCTCGTAAGTTCCAGTTTTGTTTAGCGTGAGATATATCCCGAATGTCAACTCTTTTATTGCTGGGTCGTGATATTTTATGGTTTCTTTTATTCCTGCTTTTTTAAGTGTTGCAAAATCGTCCAAACCAACGATGTTCAAATTAGAGTCTTTAATAAGGGCATATTCTTTGGAGTCTGTCCCAATCCAGTAAATCCTGACCAGCACTGTGTCGTTAACCTCACCATAAATGTAAGCATCGGGGGCTAGGAATATGCTCTTTTTTGGAATATGATAATGAATGTAGCTGGCTCCAATAAAGATAAGAGAGAGAAACAGAAAGATACTTATTTTCTTTGTTTCCATATTTTCACCCTCAGTTCAGAGGTTGAGCTCGTTTTTGATAAAGTAGAAACTTTTTAACCCATGCTGTTTCTCTTTCTTCAGTTGGATAATTTTGTCCGTCAATATGTATATATTTTCTCTGGGTGACTTCATATTCTTCATACTTGGGTCTTATTTGGAGGGCTACAATCTGCTTATCATGTTCAAACTTCCCACTAATGGTTACTTGAACAGCTCCCGTAGCTGTTACGTCAAAACCAAGAGCCGCAGAGAGCACACTATATGTTACCATCACCGTACCGCTAATTTTATGTGCCCATGATACCCAAGTGCTAAAGGAATATTCTTGACCAGCATATCCGAAAACTTCATCCAGAGTTATCCAGGATCCATAAGTTGACCCGAGATCGTCTACATCTTCTACTTTCCAGAACTCCCAGTATCCCGCGTTTGGGGAAACAGCTCCTTTGCTACTTGTTGGTTGAGCAACTACCACTTTACCTACTATTAACAACCCAATAAGTAGTGCAAGCAGTTTTTTCATGCTTACACCTCCTTGCTATCCACAATACCTCACCCCTGTTCATATAACTCAGAGTAAAACTTTGATACCTTTGAAGCTATTGAGGAATCAACGGAAGATATACGGTAAAGATACTCAAAAGCAGTTTGATCACCTCCCAAGAAAATATCTACAAGCACTATACCAGTTTCTTTGTCAACGTATAAAATCCTCTCTACGTTATCACTGAAATATTCGTGAACTTTGAGGATTTCTCTATCCCTATAATGAAGTACTTTTTCCAACGTGGCGTTGAAGTTGTATCCGTGATAAATCCTCTTCTGCCTAATGATGTCTGCCCATGAAATGAAATACCTTATCCCAGTTCTCTCCATCTCTCCCTCCGCTTTAAAACCTTTAAGTTTAGTTATATCCCCTGGCTCCCTTACAGGTAACTGGAGAGTATACATATAGTACCTCAGATTGCCATATTTATCATAAAACATAATCTGCAAATCATTGTGAACGTTTTTCTTTCCACGTCTGCTGATATAATAGAGCCAGAACACCGTATACCCAGTATCGTTCTTTATTACAACATAATATTCCTGCTCCGTATAAAAGGGAACTTCACGGATAATCCCCCTCACGTATCCAGTTCCATTGTAATAAAATAGTGTGTCATTTGTAAGAGGATTTGTGAGATTTTTAAAAACTTCAACTGGAATCAAACTTAAGTATTTCTTATCAGAACTATTCGAGGTCTCATAAGTATATATGAAAATTCCTCCAGCAAGTAATAGGACGATAAGAAGAATGATAGCTTTTTTCATCCAATCACCTCCAACCATTGTTCCCAGCTCCATCCTTTACAGTCATTTAAGGTACATTCTCCTTTTAACCAGAACAACATTCTTTTCTCTGAATCAATTGCTAGCAGTAGAATAGCATCATTTGTTTTAGCCCGTACCAATAGACACTTTCTTCCATATATTTCCTCAATATCAACAACTGTTAAGATAAAATACTTTGAAGTATACGAGTAATCCTTCTTTAAGGGAAGCTCCGAGAACAAAGGGACATAGGGGTACCTAATTCTAAGGAGCTCGGCCTCCGCCTGTTCCCCTTCCATGTACTCCGATCCGTCTGGCTGGAGTAGCTTTATATGCGAATTCATAATTTCAGCTTCGTCTCCTTCACCTTTAAAATATGAATAGCTCTGTTCCCGCCACTCAGTTTGGACGTATTCTTTGATAACAATTGTAGTCCCATTCCTGTAAATCCTAAACAGGCAAGTTGAATTGTCTATCAATTTGCTACCTGAGTATTCGACCATTCTATAAATAAGGATTATATTATCCTTGTCCTTAATAGAGTGAAGATTTATAGCTTCAAATTTTACAGATTCAGCAGGAAATTCCTCTCCCCTTTGATTCCAAAAAGGAACATGCAAGATGAAGAATAATATATCCAAGGTCAAAAAGAAAAATACAAAAACAAATTTAAGTCTCATTTTCTCCACCATCAGCAGGTATCATGCCATAAAAATGTCAACTCAGGCCAAAAGCCATGACTAAAACCGTACCAATTAGCCTCTGGATTTGGCTCTGGTCCTTCACTGTATCCCATTTTTGTGTTTTTATTCCACCAAGATTCATATCTGTATCCATATCCTATTCCTCTCGTATAATCATATCCATATGATCCATACGCAGCATACTTTGCCGTTTTGTGGTATCCTTTACTTGTGACTTCCTCAACAAAATCATTTAAAGTGTTAAATGCTCTCTTTTTCCATCCTAGTTTAGGATCTGCATTAGTACATCCCCATAAACATGCTATCTCACCTTCTTCTTTACACAACTGTGGAGTTGGATCTGTCCATGAGCAGGGAATTGCTCCAAGTTTTGAGTGCGTTGGTATACCTGTAGCATGGATTACTCTACGAGGGAGCTGATAATCACAGGAATACGTGCCACTTGAAGACATTGGACTAACCTGGCTTGTTATGAATTTGCTTAGGAGACAAATTCTCTTTCTTTCTATCTCTGCTGTTATTAATTTGTTGAGAATTATTTCCTTCTTCCTTTCTTTCGGTAGACTACAGAAAATCTTTACTTTTTTGATTTCTTCTTTTGTCAGACCATCCTTAAGCATTTCCTCATCAGACATTTTACACAGTCTTTCTTCAAAGTCTTTGACTATTAGAGTTGCTTGGCTGTCGAGAATAACTAATATTTGCTTGTCTAATCTTTCTTTAGGGCTTTCAGCAGAGATAAAGTTATTCGCCGTAGCTACCAGCAAGAACAATCCAATAAGTAGTGCAAGCAGTTTTTTCATGCTTACACCTCCTACCAAATATTGCAATAATATTTTTGACTTCAAGACTTATAAATATTTTCTTTTACTAATTGTAGTTGATTTTATCTTTTAGTCGTATCCCCAGAACCTATTAGCCAAAAGAAACCAGAGTAAAAAGAATGAACAAAAACAAACATTATTATATAACATCCTCGATTCTTAGTCCTTCTCTGCTTATTTTTGTTATCATTGGTACTCCGCCCGCTATCTTTATGGCCGTTGCAACCTCGGTCTGCTTTCCTGGAGCTAACGCATACATACATCCCCCCCCTCCGGCACCTGTTATCTTTGCCCCAAGAGCTCCAGCTTCTCTTGAAGCATACACCAAATCACTCAAGCTTTTTGTTGAGACACCAAGGCTTCAGAAAACGAGACCGTCAAGCCTGGAGTCCTGATGTCTTTCGCTTCTATTCTAATTCTCCCGTTTTCGTTAAACTCCGCTTTTACATATGTCCTCAAGTCAATAGCCGCGGCTATTGCAGGTTTTCCGTAAACTACGCTGTGCTCTCCAAAGAGGATAATTTTAGCAGGTGCGGAAGCAAGAACTCTCATTTTTAGCCCTCCCTCTTGATAACTCGGATTCTAACTTCGGTAACCAGACGATCTCTAGATCAACTCCAAAGTAAGCATGAATAAGTCTATCTCTCATTCCAGCAATTTCTTTCCAAGGTATTTGAGGGTATTTCTGCTGAATCTCTTTGGGGACATTCTTGGCGACTTCCCCTATCATTCCCATTTTAAATTGGAAGGCTTTTCTCTTTGAGCTGTTATGGTGGATACATAAATCAACGTCGCTGTCGGTTTCGAGCTTCTTCATTTGCATGAAAGCCATGCAGAATTATGAATTTAACTTTTTCCTCTTTGTTAAGAGCAAGTCTTCTTACTTCATCTTCAAGTTTCATGATTTAAAGTATGTTTCGGGAATAATTAAACTTAACTCTATGATAGAAGCCGCGAAACAAAATAGATATTATGCTGATCTATTTACAAGCTTCATTGCCCAGTAATGCGGAACCTCAGGACGATTAACGTCAGCAAGTACCTTTGCGTATATTAATGTCCAGATAAGCCCCAGAAGTAACAGAAGAGGAATATTCTCGCCAAAGTATTTTTCCACAGTTGCAGCGGTGGGGGCAATTCCAGCAATGAAATATCTCACAAACAGCAATCTTAATACAATTCCTCTTCCCTCCTTCCAGCCATGCTTTTTAATAAGAGCATCCTTCTCTCTGTTATATAAGTACAAGAGGTATGGACTCATAATAAACCAATACAGCAGAGCGAATCTAAGTCCAAATTGAGGATTGACAGTGCCAAAAACCAAACTAAGTACTTCTGCTGGAACTATTCCACTTAAAAAATTGTGAAGAAAGCGAGCTGGATAAAGAATTTCCCTATTCATCTTTTGTCCTCCAAGATGCTTGTTGGACAAATCTCTCCAACGCATGGGGGATTTGCTGGGGGATAGCTTCTCTCTGGATAAGCATCATATGAAATTTCAACTTGTGCCTTGATATACTTTTCCCATCCTCCACTAACATAACTGCCAATGAGTTCACTTACTCCCCATGAAACAGTTCCAGATATTATTTTAGAGCCTGTTGTTCCAAACAATGCCTCAGCGGCTTCTGGTGAGAACCAAAGAGACATTGCAATACTCACAGTGAGTCCTACAGCATCTGAACCATCCCATGTATGATAATAGAGTTCTAAAGTCGTCAATTCCATCTCCTGATATTCCCTCTTTGGACGAACTCCAACATAAATAATTCCTCCTGGGACGTCATCATCAACTGGGATTTTAATTTTAGCGAAAGTAAACCAGTAACCCCCAATGTACTTTGGATTTAGATCCATGCTAATAATAGGGGTTCCTACTGAAGACTTATACTCTTCCCAAACACTTACATATACATAAGGAACATCATTTTCAAAAAGTCGCTTCCATTCCCCATTAATTTTGATTTCCCATGGAATTTCTATTACAATGTAGTCCTTACTTCCATCAAAAATCTCGGTTAGTCCCTCCCAATACCACCAATATGCCAAGTAGACAGTACCCCTGTAAACATAAGATGAATCTGGGTCAAATTCAAGATGAAGTTGGTCTTTATCTCCAAAATATTGTGGTTGTGGTGGCTTCTCGATTGTGGGTTCTGCACTTGCCACTTCCATTGTCATTCCAATCGTCAACAACCCAATAAGTAGTGCAAGCAGTTTTTTCATGTTTGTACCTCCTACTAAATATTGCAATAATATTTTCGACTTCAAGACTTATAAATATTTTCTTTTGCGAGTTGTAATATGTTACGCTTTTTTCGTGAGTTCTTACTTTCTAAACCCTAGTTCCCACCACCTGTGAGGTAATCCCTCCAGATTCACAGCCAGAATCGCCCCCAAAATCCTAACAGCCAATGTTGCATAACCTACTTGACGCATGATCAATTGATGTTTACCTTTAAAAGTAGTAAAATTTTGACTCTGTGATTATTAATAACGGGATTTCCCATGGTTAGCTTTAAATAATTTAGGGCTTATTTACATTTAGGTGATAGCGTTATGAGTAAGATCGAATGGAATGAAAACACCTTCTCTAAGTTTGCCTATTTGAGCGACCCTAGGATATCGAAGGATGGGGAGAAAATCGCATACGTCCTAACAAGGGCAAATCTGAAGGACAACAGGTATGAGAACACGATAGTTGTTGAAGACGTCGAAGAAGGCGGAAGAAAATTCATTGAAAATGCATCGATGCCCAGATTTTCTCCAAGCGGAAAGAAAATAACCTTCGTAAGGGCAAATGAAGAAAAGAAAACTGCAGAGGTGTGGCTTTATGATTTGAGTTCAATGAGCGGGAAGAAAGTCCTTGAGGCAAAGAACATCCTCGACGTAAGCTGGAATGAAGATGACAGGAGAATACTAATAACTGGCTTCAAAAGGAGAGACGACGAGGATTTCGTCTTTGAAGACGACGTTCCCGTATGGTTCGATGCTAAGGGCTTTTTTGATGGTGAGAAGACAACTTTCTGGATAGTCGATACTGAGAGCGAGGAAGTTCTTGAGGAGTTTGATGCAGAGAGGTTCTCCTTCGCAATATGGCATGGGGATGCGGTTATTTACAACGTTCCCCACAGAATGGAGGGGAAGCTTCAGTTCTTCAAGTTCTACGACGTGTATCTCTACAGGGATGGAGAAAGCGAAAAACTCTTTGAAGGAGTTTCCTATGCTGCTGTGCACTCCAATGGAGAGCTGGTTTTACTCTATGGAAAGCCAAAGAAGGAGAAGAGAAGCGAGCATAACTTCTTCTACCTCTGGGACGGCAAAGATGTCAAACCCCTAACGGAACAATTCATCTACAACAACGGGGGAGGAAAGCTCGATGAGAAAGGAAACCTCTACTTCACCATGGCAAGGGAAGGCAGAGTGAGTCTCTACAAGCTGGAAGGGAGGACTTTAACTCCAATAGTAGAGGACAACTCCTGGGTAATGGGTTTCGACGTGAGCGGAGATGGAAAAGTAGTTCTCCTTAAAGAGACCGACACGAGGCTTGGGGAACTCTACCTTTGGGATGGAGAGCTGAAGCAGATAACAGACTACAACAAGCTGATATTTGCGAAGCTTAAGACAAGACCAATAAGGCACTTCCGCTTCAAGAGCATCGATTTAGAGCTTGACGGCTGGTACATCAAGCCCGATATCAAAGAAGGTGAAAAGGCCCCGGTGATAGTGTTTGTCCACGGCGGGCCCAAAGGAATGTACGGCTATTATTTCAAGTACGAGATGCAGCTAATGGCCGACAAAGGCTATTACGTGGTTTTCGTTAACCCAAGGGGGAGCAACGGCTATGATGAAGACTTTGCCCTAAGGGTTCTTGAGAGAACAGGTCTGGAGGATTTCCAAGATATCCTCAATGGAGTTGAGGAATTCTTTAAACTCGAGCCTCAGGCAGATAGGGAGAGAGTCGGGATAACGGGTATAAGCTATGGCGGCTTCATGACAAACTGGGCACTAACGCAGAGCGATCTCTTTAAAGCCGGGATAAGCGAGAACGGCATAAGCTACTGGCTAACAAGCTATGCTTTCTCCGATATAGGCTTGTGGTTCGACAAGGAGGTTATAGGGGATAACCCACTCGAAAATGAGAACTACAAAAAATTGAGCCCGCTTTTCTATGCAAAGAACGTCAAAGCCCCGCTCTTGCTGATTCACTCCCTTGAAGACTACCGCTGCCCGCTCGACCAGAGCGTGATGTTCTACCACGTGCTCAAGGACTTGGGTAAAGAAGTCTACATTGCCATCTTCAAACGAGGCGCCCACGGGCACAGCCTAAGGGGAAGCCCAAGACACAGGGCAAAGCGCTACAAGCTCTTCATGGAGTTCTTCGAAAGGAAGCTTAAGAAGTATGAGGAAGGCTTTGACGTGGAGAAGATATTAAAGGGGTGTGACAATAAAAAGGAAGAATGAGTTCTCTTTCCTTATTTTTTGATTTTCATAAGTAGCAATAAAATTCGGCTTCTGGTCTACTAATATCCCAAAAACTTAATTTTTCTGCAAACCAACGTAAAAACACGAAAAACCTTAAATCCCTATAATAAATGCTCTCCCTTGAACGATGAGGACACTTTGACCATCTGAGTGGTGATGACTACGGGAGTGACCGAGCTCAAAGCTCTATTATCCTTGCCTTTCCATTCTTTTTGAGCCAGTCCAGAAGCATTTGAGCAATTTCAAACTTTTTCTTCTTACTTTCCCATATTGGGCCGTGTTCCTCCAAGTAAGGCTTGCTCCACTTCCCGACGATTTCCCCAAAATCAAAGCCAATGAGAAAAATTTCCTTTGCTCCAAGCTCCTCCGCAAGAAAAACAGCTCTGTCTCCATCGGTAAAACCGCCAAAGTTGTAAACAATGTCCAGAGGCTTTGTTTGACATGTTCCCAAAACGTTCCTGAGCTTTGGGACATAAGCTTTAAGTTTGTCCATGTTGTCGCCATGGGCATGAACAACGGCATAAGCCCCAAGCTCGTTTGCCCTCTTTATGTCTTCAAATCTTCCATCCAAATCCGTGACAACAATATCCGGAGTGATGCCATACTCCAAAAATGCTGAGGTTGCCCCATCGGCGGCTATTAAGGTTCCCTCAAATTTTTCTCCCCTGAATGCCTTCTCCAAGCTCGGCCCGGCTCCAAAAACATAAGCTCTCTCGCTAATTCTTTTTTTGAGGTCTTCAACCAGAATGTAGTTTTTGTTCTCCAACAAAAGTTCCCTCAATAAAAAGGCAGCTTCTCTGTCTCTCCCTCTATCGTAGCCCATTTTGTTGATGATTTGGATGTAAAATGGTTCCCAATCCACCCATTTCATGTGCTTATCTATGGCACTCTACTTTATAGAGATTTTGTTGCAAGGGAAAATCAAAGGGTGCAAAAAGAATTGTTTTAGAGTAATTTTTCACTCATCTCTATTTGAACATCCGACAACTTTTACAAAAAAGTAAAAATTTCCCCAATTTAGCGATTTTGCCGCCTAAATGACTACAAAAATTTTAAATACACAAGCCCTCTTAGATACACCTTGGTGAACCTCTATGAAGAGGAAAGTACTGTCTTTAGCATTGTTGTTCATTTTTGTTTTTAGTGTAGTGGCCAGCGGGTGTATAGGGGGAGAAAAAACAACCACCCAAACAGGTGGAGCAGGATACGCAGAGCAAATAGTAATAGGGGTAACGGATAAGGTCACGGATCTCGATCCAGCAAACGCATACGACTTTTATACATGGGAGGTTCTCAACAACATAATGGAGGGGCTTGTCAAGTACAAGCCCGGAACTCTCGAGATAGAACCAGCCCTTGCAGAAAGCTGGGAAGTTAATGAAGATTCCACCGTTTGGACGTTCCACCTTAGGAAAGACCTGAAATTTGCAGATGGAACACCTTTAAAAGCTCAAGACGTTGTAAGAAGCATAGAGAGAGTAATGACAATCCAAGGAGATCCTTCGTGGCTTGTCACTGACTTTGTGGAAAGAGTCGAGGCAAAAGACGATTATACAGTCGTGTTCTACCTGAAACAGCCGACGTCTTACTTCTTGGCACTTTTAACAACGCCACCGTACTTCCCAGTTCATCCAAGCTATTCTCCAAATGAAATCCAAAGTGACCAAACTGCAGGTGGAGCCGGGCCATACAAGATAGCCAAGTGGGTTAGAGATGAGGAACTTGTCCTCGAGGCCAATCCAAACTATTATGGAGAGCCTCCCAAGACCAAGAGGATAATAATCAAGTTCTATAGAGATGCTTCAACGATGAGACTGGCACTGCAAAACGGTGAGATAGACATTGCATGGAGAACCCTGAGGCCAACGGACATTGAGAGCTTGAAGAGTGAGGGCAAATATTCCGTTATTGAAGTACCCGGAGGATTCATAAGATACGTATGTCTTAACACAAAGGCCGAGCCAACAAACAACTTGAAAGTAAGGCAGGCCCTTGCAGCGGCAATTGATAGACAGGAGATTTCAAACAAGGTCTTCAAAGGTACAGTCGAGCCACTGTATAGTCTGGTTCCAAATGGAATGTGGTCCCACATAGACGCATTTAAGGAGAAATACGGTGACGGCAACATTGATCTCGCTAAGAAGTCGCTCAAGGAGGCGGGTTATGATGAGAACAATCCGCTAATGATACAGCTCTGGTACACCCCAACTCACTACGGTGACACTGAGGCAGATCTTGCCCAAGTGCTCAAAGAGCAGTGGGAGAGAACGGGGGTAATAAAAGTGGATATCAAGAGTGCCGAATGGGGAACATACGTCGACTATGCAAGAAAGGGACAGATGCAAGTGTATCTCCTTGGATGGTATCCGGACTATTTGGATCCCGATGATTACACAACCCCCTTCTTAAAGAGCACCGCAAACAGCTGGGCTGGAACAGGATACGCAAATCCAACCGTTGATGAGTTATTGACAAAAGCCCAATCGCTCACAGACCAAAACGAAAGGACAAAGCTCTATGAGCAAGTACAAAAGATACTTGCCGAAGAAGCTCCCTACATACCTCTGATACAAGGGAAGCTCTTTGTTGTGGCAAGTTCAGATGTCAAGGGCGTGACAATAGGCCCGGACATGATATTCAAGTACTCCACCATTTATAAGGAGAAGAGCTGATTTTTCCCTTATTCTTCCTTCTTTTTGAATTTTTGAACTGCAATACATCAAGGTGGTGGTCAAATGGCTCGTGGAATCGGCCAATACATAGTGATAAGGGGTCTCATGATAATCCCAACAATTTTGATCCTTTATACAATTGTTTTTATCTTCCTCAGAATTTTACCCGGAAACCCTGTTTTAGCCGTTGTTGGAACCAAAAACATTTCTCCAGAACAGCTTCAGCATTTGATGAAAATGGCGGGGCTTGATAAGCCCCTGTATGTTCAATACTTTGATTATCTCTGGAAGATGCTTCATGGGGATTTTGGAGTGACTTTAGCATTCCCCATGGGAAAGCCCGTTGTTGAATATTTAAAATTAAGATTCCCCGCCACGTTAGAATTAACTATTTTTGGATTCACTGTAAGCGTTCTCCTTGGCCTTTTGACCGGGACAATAGCGGCAACAAAAAAGGGCACAAAAATTGATACTGGAATGAGGCTCTACAGCATAATAGCATACACACTCTTCATCCCATGGTTTGGGATGATGCTTCAGTACGTTTTTGGCATACACTTTCATGTACTCCCAACTTCCGGAAGAATAGACCCCGGGATAGAGTTGCAAAGAATAACCGGCCTTTATGTGCTGGACAGCATACTAACCGGAAACTGGGAAGCATTCGCCAGCGCAATAAGGCACATCATACTTCCAGCGACGACATTAGGCATAGTGCTTAGTGGAGCATATACGAGGCTTGTTAGAAACAACATGGTCGATGTCCTCAGCCAAGATTTTATTCGCTCCTACTACGCCAGAGGAGTTAGGGACTGGAAAGTTACATGGTACGCTCTTAAAAATGCATTTATTCCCGTTGTAACCTTAATGGGACTTCAGTTTGCAATTTTGCTTGGGGGTGCAGTTTTAACTGAAACTACCTTCAACTGGCCGGGTATGGGAACCTTCATAGTAGATAGAATCGATTACAGAGACTACAATGCCATTCAAGGTGCGGTGGTGTTCTTTGCCTTCTTTGTGGGGCTCATCAGCTTGATAGTGGACATTGTGTACGCACTCTTAGATCCGAGGGTTAAATACTGAGGTGATTTAAATGGAAGTAATAACCAAAATTGCAGGATTCATCTTTGATAAAAAACCCGGAAGAGGGCTTCTACTGTTTGGACTTGCAATAGTGCTGGTAGTTATTCTAATGGCGATTTTTGCACCTTTCATAGCTCCGTACGATCCCACAAAAACAACGGAAGATAGCTTTGCGCCGCCAAGTAAGGAGCATCCAATGGGAACGAACAGATTGGGACAAGACGTCTTCTCAAGAATAGTCTGGGGATCGAGAGTAGTTCTTTATGTCGTGTTTATAGCCACCATGCTCTCTATGAGCATAGGTGTTCCTCTGGGCCTCCTCTCTGGATACCACGGAGGAAAAATAGACAGGGTACTGAGCGTAATCATGGACAGCATCTACGCATTTCCGGCACTCATACTTGCAATAGTCATTGCCGTAGTCCTGGGCCCAAGTCCGGTAAACACCGCCATTGCAATATCATTTGTATACGTGCCAACTTACTTCAGAATGGTTAGGGGACAAACGCTGAGCTTAAAAGGACAATTATTTGTCGAGGCTGCTAAGGCATTGGGAGCAAAAAACAGGGAAATAATGTTTAAGTACATCCTCCCCAACCTAGCACCAACCGTATTAGTCGTTTTCACTTTAAGCGTTGCAGATGCCATTCTGACAGAGGCGGGATTGAGTTTCTTAGGACTATCTGTAACACCTCCAACTCCAGACTGGGGATACGACCTGAGAGTAGGGCAACCATTTCTCTTAGATGGCTACTGGTGGCTTGTATTTTTCCCGGGAGTGATGATAATGCTGCTCGCAATGGCATTTGCACTAATTGGAGAAGCCTTGAGCGAAAGAATTTCCCTCGGGACGAGGTGATCGAAATGTTGCTTGAGGTAAAGAACCTAAGCATTTATTATTACACCCTTGCCGGCACTGTGAGAGCGGTTGAAAACGTGTCTTTCACAATAGACAAAAAAGAATGGGTGAGCTTTGTTGGAGAAAGTGGAAGTGGAAAGTCTACAGTAGCTTACGCTCTCTTGAACCTCGTCCCATCTCCAGGTAAAATCGTCAATGGAGAGATTATCTTTGAGGGAAAAAACATACTTGGACTGACAAAAGATGAGCTGAGGGAGATAAGAGGAAGAGAGATCAGCATGGTATTTCAAGACCCTATGACAAGCCTAGACCCCCTGAGGAAGATTGGTGACCAAATAGTGGAGGTTATGGTGGAACACGGTATGAAAAAAGACGAAGCATATAATAGAGCCAAAGAATTGCTTGGGAAGGTAAACCTCCCAGAAGACAGAATGAGCTATTATCCTCACCAGCTTAGCGGAGGCCAGAGACAGAGGATTGCCATAGCCATTGCCATGGCCTTCAATCCCAAACTCCTTATAGCGGATGAACCCACAACTGCTTTAGATGTTATAGTGCAGGATGCAATTATGGATCTCATTGAGGGCCTTAAGAAAGAGGGAACAAGCATATTTTTTGTGACGCATGATATATCCCTTGCGGCAGAGAGAAGTGATAAAATAGCCGTAATGTATGCAGGAAAGCTGGTGGAGTTTGGGAAAGTGGAGCAAATTCTTGAAAATCCCCTTCATCCCTATACCCAATCACTGCTCGCCAGCGTCCCTGATCTGTGGAGTGAAAAAGAGATAAAAGCAATACCCGGCTATCCTCCCGACCTCAGAAATCCTCCAAGTGGATGTAGATTTCACCCAAGATGTCCCGTGTTTAAAGAGAAATCCGATTTAAAGGGAGTCTGTGATTCCATAGAACCTGAAACTATTGAAATTGAAAAAGGCCACTTTGTGGACTGCCACTTCTATAGGTGATAAAAATGGAAAGCATACTCAAAGTTGAAAACCTCAAGAAATATTTTCCGGTCAAGAGAACCATCTTGGAAACCATCAGAAAAGAGCCTCAAAAATACGTCAAAGCTGTGGATGGAATAAGTTTTGAGGTGAGGAAAGGTGAAACCCTCGCGTTAATTGGGGAAAGTGGATGCGGGAAAACTACCACGGGCAGAGTTGTTCTGAGGCTTATTGAGCCTACCGACGGAAAGATAATCTTTGATGGAGTAGACATCACTCACCTCGGCTACGAGGCCTTAAGACCCTACAGGAGAAGAATGCAAATGGTTTTCCAAGACCCATACGCAAGCCTGAGTCCAAGAATGAAGATTGGAGATGCAATTGCTCATCCACTTTTGATTCACAAAGTAGCGACAAAAGAAGAGGCAAGAGAAATGGCCCTAAAAATGCTTCGCAGAGTGGGCTTAACTCCCGAAGAGGAGTTTTACGAAAGATATCCTCACCATTTGAGTGGTGGGCAAAGGCAGAGGGTTGTCATAGCCAGAGCAATGATACTGAAACCGGAGTTCGTAGTTGCGGATGAAGCGGTCTCCATGATTGATGTTTCGATGAGAGCATCCATTTTAGAGCTTCTTGAGAGCTTTAAGAAGGAATATCACCTAAGCATGCTTTTCATAACACATGACATAGCCGTTGCGAAGCTCATAGCCGATAGAGTAGCCGTTATGTATCTTGGAAAAATCGTGGAGATAGGACCAACAGAGGAAGTTCTCAAAAATCCAGCCCATCCATACACAGTGGCGCTAATTCAAGCTGTTCCTTCAATCGTTAAACGGGAAAAGAAAAGGAGGATAGGGATAACAGGTGAAGTCCCCAACGCGGTTAATCCTCCGAGCGGGTGCAGATTCCATCCAAGATGTCCATTCATGACCGAAGAATGCAGAACAAAAGAACCGGAACTTGTAGAAATAGGCAAAGAACACTTCGTTGCCTGCTATCATCCCCTTGTCTGAGCTATTTATTTTCCTTTAAGTTTCTCAACTTTCTATCCATTTTTACCATCTCTTTCCACTGCCTCCCGGGCCAGTAGATTTGACCGCACTGAGTGCAGATGTAAAATTCATCGTAATCCTCATAAACGCCTTCTGGCACTTTCCCCTTGATTTCTTCTTTTTTGGCCCTTCTTATTAGCCCGTTACACTTCGGGCATCGTGCATTTTCTGGAAACAGCTCTTTAAACTCAAAGCCCAGCTCCATAAGCTGCTTCACCTGCTTTTCGAACTTATTGGACTTTATCAGAATTGCATTCTCACACCTCTTCGCAAGGTCTTCGTCCCTCGTCAGAATTACTCTGCCTTCCTCTTTAGCAACCTTCAGAATTTCCTCGTCATCTTCTATCCCGTAGAGCGTGTCGTAACCGTATAACCTAAGCCACCTCGCTAATCTTCCGAGCATCATGTCTGCAATGAACTTCATTCACACTCCCCTGAAATGTTAGAAAAGAACATTAAGGATTTTTCGATTGGAACCCTCTTTAGAAATCACTTCCTAAGACAGCACTTTTTGAATTTCTCCTCAACTCCCCAGTGGGGGATATCAGCTTTGAGGACGTGTAAAGTCTTCAATCCAGGATTTTTCTATCTCGACCACTATCCACCAACCTCCTCCTATCCTCGAGATTTCACCCCTCCTCCATGCACGCGTGTTTCTCGTGCAGAGAGTCTCTTACCTCTTTTTCCGCTTTTATAAGATTATTCCTGTAGAAAAGGGGTAAAAGCGAGATATGCGCATGAATTTGAACGTCTTCTCCCTCTTGCACTCGGGGTTCGTGGGCACAGCCTTCCAGAAACCGGTGCCCGTTATCTCCCTGAGAGCCTCCGTTTTATCACCCGCCCCTCACTACCTCCAGGCCTATTTCCCCAAACGCTTGAGGTCGTAGAGAAACACATCCGCAAGTGGCTCAACTTTCTTTAAAACGTCCAAAGGTGCGTATCCCGAAGTATCAAGCGCGGTGTTGATGTGGTGTTCCCTTACTGCCTTCAGGGCCTCCACCAGGAAATTTGGCTGGAAAAGCAGCCCTTCCAGAGAATGTGACAACACCACCCGAATCGTCGTAGAGCTTGACATCCCTCTCAACTTTCCTCATGAGTTCATCGAGGCTTATTGTTCTTCTGACAAGCTTCAAAGCGCTTGTTGGGCAGAATTCTGAATAAACACCACATCCATCACATTTTTCCCGGTCTATGTGCTGAATCTCGTTCTTGTCCAATGTGATGACTCCAAGGGGACAGACGTTAACGCAAGTGTGGCAGTGGATGCATTTTTATTCAAGATACATCAGCTGAGGTTTCGACAATATTCCCTCGGGATTATAGCACCACCAGCATTTCAATGGACGCGAACAGTCGTCGGGAGGAAATAAGCCCTTTTTGATGCTTTCCTAACTGGAGAAGGCGGAGAGCTCTCGATGAGCTTGACTACTACTGGGTGTTGTACCTCGCTCTGCCGCAGTTGTAGTCTTTGGCGTTTTTACGCAGTCCTCTATCCAGAGGGACATAAACGGCACTGGCAGATACTTTGCGTAGAGAGCCTCAATTATGTTGTTGCCCTTCATCTTTATGTCGAGGAAGTGCTTGACCTGCCTCATGAATGCATTCCAGAGCTCTTCAAAGCTCTTGAATTTCCCCGGATTACCGGTCTCAAGGCCAATCTTCTTGCCCGTTCTTGGATTAACGCCGTTGTTAGGGGTTATCTCAAGGATTTTTGGTAAAGTCGTTATAAGTGAAGCTCTCCTCCGCAGTCACCCCAACCTTGGGACGGCCGGCTGGTTGTTGAACTTGAGCCAGAAACACTAAAGGATCTTGCCAGAGCTGTGGGGACTCTTCGGAAAAGCCGCCCTTCTCTGCGATTGGCAATATTATCTTCACTAAGGATAATCCTTGTTGGCATAAAAATTTAAGGTATTGGAGGTTGAGATAAGTGGGGCGCTCTCACACGGCTCCATAAAGTTTTTCTGCAGAACACTTGAGAATTTATGGTGATTAAATGTGTGTCCCTGAGCTGGCTAAAAGGAGAAAGACTGTTAGAAAGTTCATGCCCGACAAACCGCCGAAAGAGGACATTCTAAAGGCCATAGAAGCAGCAAAAGAAGCTCCCTCCGGAATGAATGCCCAGCCGTGGCACTTTGTTATCATTGAGAGCATCGAAATGAAGAAAAGGATTCGAGAAGTCTGTGAGGAAGGAGAGAGAAAGTTTTACGAGAAGATGAAAGGAAAACTTGGGGAGTGGCTGCAGGAGAGAGGTTTTACATGGGAAAAACCCTTTTTGAGCGAGGCTCCCTATCTTGTTCTCGTGTTTGCCGATGTTAGGGCGCCTTTTGCAGTTCAGTCCACATGGCTGGCAATAGGTTACCTCCTGCTCGCCCTTGAGGAAGAAGGGCTCGGCACGGTGACTTACACTCCTCCCAATCCCAAAGAGATTGAAGAACTTGTAAATGCTCCTAAACACTACAAGCTCCAGACAATACTTCCCATAGGCTACCCCAACGATGAAAAGCCCAAATATGAGAGGAAGAAGCTGGGAGATGTAGTTAGCTTCAACAGCTTCTGAGCACTTTCCTTTTCTCCTTGATATTTGCAAAGTTAACAATTTGCACAACGCCAACATTTTTGAACTTTGCCGAAATTTAATCGACTAAAAAGTGATTTTTGAGAAAAATTTTTCAATTTTTTAGATTTTTAGAAAATTTATTCGATAAAACTTCAAAATTACCGAAAAATTTATATGCTCTTTCCAATCATATCTGAGTGGGTGGTGCATATTAAGTGGTGGAATAATGGTGCTGGACTCAACGCTCAGGGAAGGGGAGCAGACACCGGGAGTAAACTTCAGCCCTGAGGACAGGCTTAGAATAGGAATTGCCCTCGACGAGATCAGGGTCGATTTTATAGAGGCCGGCCATCCAGCAGTAAGCGAAGAGATCCTTGAGGGGATACGCCTTCTCGCTTCTCAGGGCCTCAACGCGAACATTCTGGCGCACTCAAGGGCCCTGAGAAGCGACATTGACCTAGTTCTAAAGGCCGAGGCAGAGTGGATAGGCATCTTTATGTGCCTCTCCCGGAGGTGTCTGGAAAGGAGGTTCAGGACGGATCTCAGTGAGGCCCTCGCTAGGATCGAGGATGCCATTCTATATGCCAAAGACCATGGGCTGAAGGTCCGGTTCACACCGGAGGACACCACTAGGACGGAGTGGGAAAACTTAACTGCAGCCCTGAATCTCGCCAGGGAACTCAAAGTCGACAGGGTGAGCATAGCAGACACCACAGGGGTCGCTCACCCACTCGAGTTTTACGACCTCGTCAAGCGCGTCGTCGAGTTCGGCATTCCGGTGAATGTCCACTGCCACAACGACCTGGGATTGGCCCTGGCAAACGCAATAATGGGAATAGAGGCAGGAGCTACGCTGGTGGATGCAACCATTAACGGAATAGGCGAGAGAGCTGGGATAGTTGATCTGTCCCAGCTCTTGGCGGTGCTGTACTACCACTATGGGATCAAGAAGTACAGGTTGGAGAAGCTCTACTCACTGAGCAGGCTCGTGAGCGAGATAACAGAATTGCAGGTTCAGCAAAACTATCCCATAGTAGGTCAGAACGCCTTCACCCACAAGGCAGGTCTGCACGTTTCGGCAGTCGTCAGGGATCCATCTTTCTACGAGTTCTTACCTCCTGAGACCTTCGGGAGGGAGAGAACTATCTACGTCGACCGCTTCGCTGGCAAGGATACTATACGATTCCACCTCTGCAGATTCGGAATCCACGACGAGGGGATAATTGAAGAGCTCCTCAGGAGGGTAAAGGCCTCAAGAAGACCTTTCACACCCGAGATGCTGGCCGAAGAGGCGAGGAGGATGATGACATGACGCTCGTTGAGGAACTTCTCGGAGCCAAAACAGGCGAAGTTGTTGTGAGGGAAGTCAACCTCGTTTACGCGCACGACGGTACGATGCCCCTTATAATAGAGGCATTCAGGAGAAACTTCACGAGAGTCCTTCCGGAGACCTACGTTTTCTTTGACCACGTCTTTCCGGCCCCAACGGTTAAGGTGGCAAACCTCCAGAGGGAAATCTTGGAGTTCGCGAGGGAGCAAGGAATTCCAGTGGTCCAAGGGCAGGGAATATCACACCAGGTGGCCGTTGAGATGGGCTTGGCCAATAATGCGAAGATAGTGGTCGGTGCAGACAGCCACACGCCCACTTTGGGAGCCCTTGGAGTTTTTGCCGTTGGGATGGGGGCCACCGACACTGCGGTGGTTATGGGGCTTGGAAAAACCTGGTTCCGCGTTCCCGAGAGCGTTTCAGTGGTCTTCGAGGGAAAACCTGGAAAAAACGTCATGGCGGCAGATGCCATGATTTACATCATTACCTCATTGAGGGACTTCGAGATGAACTATAAAGCTATAGAGTTCTTCAACGTCCCCTTCAGTTTCGACGAGAGGTTGACACTCACCAACTTCAGCGTCGAGGCCAACGCGAAGACCGGAATCATAGGCGGGGAGTACACAGGTGACGGCTACGTCTTGGAGCTTGAGATTGACCTCTCATCCATTCCACCGATGGTTGCAAAACCGCACCATCCATCGAACGGCGTCCCCGTTGAGGAGGTCGATGGGACAAAAATAGACCAGGTCTTCATCGGCTCGTGCACCAACGGCCGCTTCGAGCAGATAGAGAAGGCGGCGGAGATACTCGCTGGGGAGGAAGTAGCGGTCAGGACGATAATCGGGCCCGCATCGGTCAACGTCTACCGCAGAATGATTGAGACCGGCATTGCCAAGGTCTTGATCGATGCCGGAGCGGTCATACTCCCGCCCGGCTGCGGCCCGTGCCTCGGGAGGCATATGGGCGTTGCTGGTGATGGCGACGTTATCCTGAGCACAACGAACAGGAACTTCCGTGGAAGGATGGGCTCGCCCAACTCCGAGATTTACCTGGGGAGCCCGGTAACCGCTGCCCTCAGCGCCCTCTACGGAGAGATAACGAACCCGGAGGGAGGGGCATGATAACGAGGGGAAGAGTGTGGCTCTTTGGTGACAACGTTTCAACCGACACGATAACCCCGGGGAGGTACAACCTCACGAAGGATCCCGAGGAGCTGGCCAGGATAGCCTTCATAGAGGCCCGTCCCGAGTTTTCGAAGGAGGTAAAGCCCGGGGACGTTGTGGCCGGCGGGAGGAACTTCGGGATAGGCTCTTCCAGGGAATCCGCTGCCCTATCGCTCAAAGCGGCGGGAGTTGCTGGGGTTATAGCCCAGTCATTCGGAAGGATATTCTACCGCAACGCTGTGAACCTCGGCCTCCCCCTGCTCGTCGGCGACACGAGCGGGCTGAGGGACGGGGAGATAGTCGAGGTGAACTGGCGGACCGGTGAGGTGAGAACTGAGAGCGGAACCTTTTACTTCAAACCGCTCGACGGCTTCCTCCTCAGGATCGTCGAGGAGGGGGGAATACTTAGCTTCATCGAGAGGAGGGGTGACCTGTGTATAGAGTAGCCGTGATTCCCGGAGATGGAATAGGACCGGAGGTCATCGATGGTGCTGTGAGGGTTCTAAAAGCCGTAACCGACAGGATAAGGTTCGAGTACTACGAGGGAGGATTGGATGTTTTCCGGGAGTGCGGGAGCCCGATCAGAGAGGACGACCTTGATGAGATAAGGAGGAGCGACGCGGTCCTCTTTGGAGCAACCACAACCCCCTTTGATCTCCCCGGTTACAGGAGTTTAATACTCACCCTCAGGAAGGAGCTCGGCCTCTACGCCAACCTGAGAATAATACCTGAGCTCAAAGGCGGGAGAGAGATCGTCATAGTCAGGGAGAACAGCGAGGGCCTCTACTCTGGAATAGGCTCGGTTGTGAACGAAAGAGCAGTTGACGTCAGGCTCATAACGAGGGAAGGGGCTGAAAGGATAGCCCGCTTTGCCGTGGAGCAGGCCAAGGTCAGAGGGAGCTTCATAACCTTCGTCCACAAGGCGAACGTCCTCATCGGTGACAAGTTCTTCAGAAGGATAGTCTTGGAAGTGGCGGAAGAGGAGGGCGTTGAGGTTAAGGATGCCATAATCGACTCCTTCACGATAAAACTGGTTAGAAAACCCTGGGAGCACGGAGTAATCCTCAGTGAAAACCTCTTCGGGGACATACTGAGTGACCTTGCCACTGTACATGCTGGAAGCATAGGGATCGTCCCCAGCGGGAACTACGGGGAGGAGATAGCTCTCTTCGAGCCGGTTCACGGTTCCGCACCGGACATAGCAGGCAGGGGAATAGCCAACCCGATAGGAGCCATACTGAGCGGTGCAATGCTCCTCGATTACCTTGGATTAGATGGTTCGCTTATCAGGACGGCGGTCAGCAACTACGTTAGGGATGGCGAGCTGACCCCAGACATGGGGGGAAGGTCAAGGACGGACGACGTCGTCAGGGGAATAATCGGCGAGATAGAGAACCTCCTCTCCATGGACGAGGTCTGGCGGGATGAGATTCGGGTGAGCAGACTTGAAAGCGACATAAGCCGAATGGCGGGGTTAAGGTTGCATCCGTAACTAAAGCTCTAAAGCTGATTTCATTTGTTACGAAGCCTTTAAGTTCCAGATCTGTGGCAAAAGGTGGGGGTGAAGGGAATGGTGGAATGTCCGGTATGCGGAAGTGAAATAGAGGTCGGAGAGGTTGAACTGCATCAGATAGTCGAATGCCCTGTATGCGGAGCGGAGCTTGAGGTTGTGAGCCTTGAGCCCTTAACCTTGGAGGAGCTCCCCGAGGTCGAGGAAGACTGGGGGGAGTAATCTTTTCAATTTTTTTGGTGGTGGTGATGAGGATAGGGATCACATACACAGTTCTCAGAAGGGAGGAGATGGCCATAAAGGAGAGGGCCGGTGAGTTTGGGGAAGTTGTTATGCTCCACGAGGATGAACTGCTCTTCCCCAGAAAATACAACCTCGATGTGGTCATAATAAGGAACGTGAGCCACTTCAAGGCCCTCTACACAGCCAGACTCTTCGAGAGCGAGGGGATTCCGGCAGTTAACTCCTCCAAGCTCATCCTTGAGGCAGGTGATAAGCTGTTCGCCACTCTGAGGCTGGCCAAGAAGGTGTCAGTTCCCGATTGGATGGCCGCTTTAAGCGAGGGAGGAGCTTTGAAGGTCCCGGACTCCCTCGGATATCCTCTCGTTTCAAAACCGGTTTTTGGAAGCTGGGGGAGGCTCCTTGCAAAGGTGAACGACAGAGATTCGCTCGAGGCAGTTCTGGAACACAGGAAATGGATGAAGAACCCGCTCTACGGGATACACTACTTCCAGGAATTCGTGGAGAAGCCCGGAAGAGACATCAGGAGCTACGTTATAGGAGGGGAGTTCGTCGGGGCAATATACCGCCATTCCAACCACTGGATAACGAACACCGCGAGGGGTGGCAAGGCGGAACCCTGCAATGACCCCGAAGTAGAGGAGCTATCCGTTAGGGCCTGGGAGGCCTTCGGAGAGGGAGCTCTGGCAATAGACATCTTCGAGAGCGAAAAAGGTCTCCTGGTTAACGAGGTAAATCCAAACATGGAGTTCAAGAACGCCGCCAGGGTTACCGGCGTTGACATAGCCAGAAAGCTGGTTGAATACGCGGTGGAGGTGGCTAAGGCATGATAAAGGCCGCAGTCATCGGTGCCAGCGGTTACATCGGTGGGGAACTCGTCAGGCTTTTGGCCATGCACCCCGAGGTGGAAATAAAGGCGATAACATCGAGGCGCTTCGCAGGTCAAAAGGTGCACAAGGTTCACCCCAGCCTAAGGGGGCTTAACCTACGCTTCACGAACACCAATGAGTTCGATGCCGACGTTATATTCCTTGCCGTTCCCCACGGAACCTCGATGGAGATAATAGACGACTACCTGGGGAGCGCGAAGATCATAGACATGAGCGCCGACTTCAGGCTGAGAGAAGATCTATACCGGGAGTACTATGGCGAGCACAAGAAGCCAGAGCTCATAGACGAGTTCGTCTACGGCCTTCCGGAGCTCCACAGGAAGGAGATAAGGAAGGCCGAGCTAGTTGCAAATCCGGGCTGCAACGCGACCGCCACAATCCTCGCGCTCTACCCATTCAGGGAGCTCACAAAGGAGGCAATAGTCGATCTCAAGGTGAGCTCGTCTGCGGGGGGGAGAAGGGAGAACTTGGCGAGCATACATCCAGAGAGGAGCCACGTCGTTAGGGTCTACAAGCCCCACCATCACAGGCATGAGGGTGAGGTGATCCAGGAGACCGGGGTTAAGGTGGCCTTCACCGTCCACTCCGTTGACATCGTCAGGGGGATTCTTGCCACCATCTACTTCCGCTTTGAGGGCAGCGAGAGGGAGCTTCTGAAGAGGCTTTTGCTCTACAAGGATGAGCCCTTCGTGAGGCTCGTTACGGACAGGGACGGCCTCCAGCGCTTCCCGGATCCAAAGTACGTGATAGGGAGCAACTTCGCCGACATCGGCTTTGCCTACGACGAGGGGAACTCGAGGGCTATCGTCCTCTCTGCCATAGACAACCTCATCAAAGGCGGTTCCGGGCAGGCTGTTCAGAACATGAACCTCATGTTTGGACTTGACGAGAGGACCGGTCTGAACTACTACCCGGTCTACCCCGTGTGAGGTGGTACCATGAGGGTCGTTAAGATAGGTGGGGCAGCACTGGTGAGGTTTGAGGAGGTCTGGGCAAGCGACGGCCTCTCCAGCTCGCTGAAGAGCCCTGACACGGTGGTTGTGCACGGGGGCTCAAGGCACGTCGACGAACTCTCCAAGAAGCTCGGGGTAAAGGTTGAGAGGTTAACCAGTCCCTCCGGAGTGACCTTCAGGAGGACGACGTGGGAAGTCCTCGACGTTTACCTGGCCGCCATGATGCGGGCGAACAGGGAGCTGGTGGAGTTCCTCCGGGCCAGGGGGATAAACGCGGTAGGCTTTATGGGAATTGAGCACGAGCTGGTGGTGGGTAGGAGAAAAAAGCTTGTCAAAGTCCTCATAAACGGGAAAATCGTTGCAATAAGGGACGACTACTCGGGAACCGTGGAGAGGATAAACGTTGAAGCTCTAATGGAGCTCAGGAAGCTCGGACTGCCCGTTATAGCCTCGGTGGCATACGATCCCGTTGAAAACGTCCCCCTCAACGTCGACGGGGACAAGGTGGCCTACCACATGGCCATCGCCACCAACGCCAGGGAGCTGGTCTTTGTCTCGGACTCGGCATTTATGGCAGATGGGAGCGTCGTAGAACGCTTGAACCTGAACGAGCTCCCAGAGCTTCTCGGATACGCTGGAGGAGGAATGAGGAAGAAGCTCATGATGGCGGCAAAGGCCGTTGAGAGCGGCGTTGAAAGGGTGGTCATCCAAGGACTCAACGGCAGGACGGTGATAACTTGAGGGAGATGCCCCTCTACATGAAACGGCTCAGGCTCGTCAGAGGTGAAGGTGTCTACGTCTGGGATGAAAGGGGAAGGCGCTACCTGGATCTTATAGCGGGAATAGGCGTGAACGTCCTTGGGCATGCCCACCCGGAATGGGTGCTTGAGATGAGGCACCAGCTGGAGAAGATAGTCGTTGCTGGTCCAATGTTCGAGCACGACGAGAGGGACGAGATGCTTGAGGAGCTCTCACACTGGGTCGACTACGAGTACGTTTACATGGGCAACTCGGGAACTGAAGCCGTTGAAGCTGCCATAAAGTTCGCCCGCCTTGCAACAGGGCGTTCGGAGATAATAGCCATGACTAACGCCTTCCACGGAAGAACTCTGGGTTCCCTCAGCGCCACCTGGAAGAAGAAGTACCGCGAGGGCTTTGGGCCACTCGTGCCAGGATTCAATCATATTCCCTTCAACAACGTCGAAGCTGCAAAAGAGGCCATAACGAGGGAAACGGCAGCGGTTATCTTCGAGCCGATCCAGGGCGAGGGGGGAATAGTACCTGCGGATGAGGAGTTCGTCAAAGCTCTCAGGGACCTCACCGAGGATGTGGGAGCCCTGTTGATAGCGGATGAAGTCCAGAGCGGACTCAGAACGGGAAAGTTCCTTGCAATAGAGCACTATGGGGTGAGGCCCGACATAGTTGTGATGGGGAAGGGCATAGGCAACGGCTTCCCCGTGAGCCTCACCATGACTGACCTGGAGATACCAAGGGGAAAGCACGGATCCACCTTTGGCGGAAACCCTCTGGCCTGCAGGGCCGTGGTAACAACGCTGAGAATACTCAGGAGGGACAGACTCGTCGAAAAGGCCGGTGAAAAGTTCGTGGAGTTCTCGGGTGAGAGGGTAGTCAAGACCAGAGGAAGGGGGCTAATGATCGGGATAGTCCTCAGAAGACCAGCAGGAAACTACGTTAAGGCCCTCCAGGAGAGGGGAATCCTCGTAAACACGGCAGGAAACAGAGTGATAAGACTCCTCCCGCCGCTGATAATAGAGAGAAGCACACTGAAGGAAGCAGGGAAAGAGATAGAGGGTGTTCTGAATGATATCCTCTGACGAGAAGATTGAGTTCCTAAAGAAGCTCGTCGAGATATACTCTCCCACCGGAAGGGAGGGCGAGGCGGTTAAGTTCATCGTTGAATCATTCGAGAGCTTTGGGGTTGAGGCCTACGTTGACGAAGTTGGCAACGCGATAGCGATAAGGAAAGGAAAGGGTCCGAGGATACTCCTGGCTGGGCATGTTGACACAGTCCCGGGAATAATCCCGGTAAGGATAGACGACGGCGTCCTCTGGGGTAGGGGGAGCGTTGACGCAAAGGGGCCTCTGGCTACTTTCTTCTTCGCCACGCTGGAGAGCAGAGCCAACGTGATATTCGCGGGGCTAGTAGATGAGGAGGGCTTCTCGAAGGGCGCTAAGAACCTCGACGTCCCCAGACCTGATTACATTATTATCGGTGAGCCGAGCGGTGTCGATGGCGTTACCATAGCCTACAAAGGGAGCTTAACTGCAAAATTCGTTGAGAGCGTCGAGAAAGTTCACGGAAGCCTCGGAGTTAACGCAGCAGAGAAGCTAATAAACAGGTGGCTCGAGATAAAGTCCTCCTTCGGGGAGGGTTTCAACGCCCTGAGCGGCAGAATAGCGGAGTTCCACGCCTATGAGAGGGACTTCGACTTCTACGGCGAGATGGTGATAAACCTCCGCACTCCGCCCGGTTACGAGCCGCCCGATGATTGGGAGATACTCGACTTCGTTCCGGCCTATCAGGTCGACAGGAGGGGTGCACTCGTCAAAGCCTTTGTCAGGGGCATAAGGAGGAACGGGATGAGGCCGAGACTGAAGAAGAAGACTGGAACGGCCGACATGAACATCCTCGGCCCGAAGTTTGGCGTTGATGCCGTCGCCTACGGCCCGGGGGACTCCAGACTGGATCACACGCCCCACGAGCGCATAAGCCTTGATGAGTACCTCTTGGCAGTGAAGGTACTGGTTGACGTCATCGAAGAGCTCAAAGGCACCAAGAGCAGGGTAGTTGAAGAAAGCGGAGATATGGAAATCGGAAAGGGCATCTCATGGTAGAGTTCTCGTGGAGAGCATTGGACTTCTTCGTTGCCGCATCTATGGTCTTCATTATCGCCGTTATTTTCCCTCTTCGAGCTCGATTGCAGTGCTGAGGAGCGTCTGAAGGGCAGCTATTTTTGCCACCTCTCTCGGAAGACCGACCCTTATGCCGCCGTATATCATCGACTTAACGAAGACCGAAACTTAGGCAGGTCTCGAGCCTCTGAGCCCGTTTATTGCGTCCATGTGCTCCCCATCGACGAGAAGACACTCGCCAAAGGCCCTGAGAAGGGATTTGGCCTTCTCTCTCATCGGGCTCAAGATCGGTCGTGGTGTGGCCTATGAAAGCCTCACCAACGAGGATGGCTATGTTGGGCATCGCCCTGACGACCTTTGCCCCGGGGCGAGCTCCTTTAGGGTCTTTGTTGGGAACTCCAGCGGCTAAAGAAACCAGTATCCTGCCTCTAAGTGCATCTCTTATTCCTCCCAGTACGTTTGCCACCTTGTTGGGCTTCACCGCCAGAAAAACGATTTCGGCCCACATGGCGTTAACCCCGTATTCCTCAAGCCATTTTGCCTTCTCAATGTTCCTCCTCGTGGCCTTTCTCTGCCAGAGCCCTCGCAACGGCCCCCTATAATTCCTGCCCTATGCTGTCCTCATTTAACCACCGCATGCCAATTTTTGAACCGCATGATAACATTTTTGGACATCTGTTTGTCAAATTGGCAAAAATACATCAATTTTCCACTTATTTTTGACAGATTGGTTAGAGGTGAGCCCTATTTTAGGAATTGGACAGGTTTGCCTGACGAATGATTTAAAAGGATTGTTGATTCATCTGTCTCCGGTGATCGGTGATGTCCCGCCAATGGGTGATGCCCCGCCAATATTAGTAATCCCCGGCGGGGAAGAGGTAATCAGGAAGCTCGTTCTGAGGGCTTTGAATGAAAACCAGAGATTGATACTGAGGAGCATAAACGGTAGACACCGCTCCCTGAATTCTTTCCTTGAGGAGCTCAGCAGGAAGGAAAGAAAAGCCCTCTCGACGCTGAAGCTGAATGCCAGGATTCTCAAAGACCTTGGACTCATAGACTACGGCACCAAGGAAAACCCCAGACCCGTCAGGCTTACCGAGCACGGTAGGATGATTCTCAGCCTTCTGGAGGTGGACGGCCATGAGTGAGACCCTTGATCCAAGGGCAAAGCTCCAGAGCGTGCTCCAGCCCGTCAACAACTTCCACCTTGAGTCTTCCGAGACCTGCCTTGAAATTCTCTCAGCAATTCTCGAAGAGAAGAGAGAGGACGACGTTGTGATACTCAGCAAAGGCCACTCGGCCCCAGCGTTCTACGTGATACTCCACGAGATGGGCCTTCTCAGCGACGAGGAGCTCTACAGCTTCGCGGACATAGACGGCCTCCCGAGCCACGTTACCAGGGGATTGCCCTTCATAGAGGTTTCGAGCGGCTCCCTCGGCCAAGGTCTCTCGGTGGGTAACGGAATAGCGATGGCTAAGCGCATTGACGGAAAAAATGGCTACGTCTACGTCATACTCGGCGATGGTGAGCTGGATGAGGGCCAAGTCTGGGAAGCTGCTATGACTGCATCGCACCACGGGCTCGATAGAGTGATTGCCATAGTAGACAGGAACTACTTCCAACTAACTGGCAGCACTGAGGAGATAATGAACAAAGAACCATTGGCCGACAAGTGGAGGGCCTTTGGTTGGGAGGTGATAGAGGTTCCCAACCGGAAGGAAAAACTGAGAAAAGCCCTCGAAAAGGCGAAGAGGATCAGAGGGAAGCCCAAAGTCATCATAGCGAGGTGGGGAGTTTGATTGAGAGCTTCAGGGAGGCCTTTGGGAGGGCTTTAGTTGAACTGGGAAGGGAAAACCCAAACATCGTAGTCCTCGACGCCGATGTTAAGAGCTCGACGAAAACTGCCTACTTCGAGAAGGCCTTTCCCGGAAGGTTCATCCAGGTGGGCATAAGCGAACAAGACATGGTATCAATGGCGGGGGGTTTAGCCATAGCAGGCAAGATTCCAGTTGTCTCGGCCTTCGCCGCCTTCTTGATGCGGGCATGGGAGCAGATAAGGAACACGATAGCCAGGGACAATCTCAACGTCAAACTCATCCCTACCCACTCGGGCCTTTCAGACCATATGGATGGTTCCTCCCATCAGTGCCTTGAGGACATAGCGCTCATGCGCGTCCTTCCGAATATGACGGTTGTTGTGCCAGCGGATGCCCCCTCAGTGCCCGTCCTTCTCCGGCAAGTCGTCGAGCTTGAAGGGCCTGTTTACATGCGCCTCGGCAGGGATCATGCGCCCAGGGTGTACAACAAACCGGAGCTGGAGCTGGGCAAGGCCAGCGTTCTAAGGAAGGGGAACGACGTTCTCCTTGTGGCCACGGGAGTTATGGTGTCGGTGGCACTTGAAACAGCGAGAAAGCTTGAGGAAAGGGGGATAAGTGCTGGAGTGGTCGACATGCACACGATAAAGCCCCTCGATGAGGAAACACTGCTAAAGCTTGTATCTAAGGTGGAACTCGTAATCACACTTGAGGAACACAGCATCCACGGCGGTCTCGGGGGAGCGGTGGCGGAGGTCCTCTCGGAAAAGATGCCAAAGAGACTCATCAGGATCGGAACTACCGAGTTTGGCAGGTCGAGCAGAGACTACTTGGCACTCCTGGAGCGCTATGGTTTAACAGCGGAAAATGTCGTGAGGAAGGTTGAGGTGATGCTGACGTGAAGTTCAAATTCGAGAAAGACTACAAGTCAAAAACGGTTGTCAAGGTCGGAGGGGTTAAAATCGGAGACGGCTTCACCGTAATAGCGGGCCCCTGCGCGGTGGAAAGCCAGGAGCAGATAATGAAGATTGCAGAGTTTTTGGCTGAAAAAGGCGTTAAAGTGCTCCGCGGGGGAGCTTTTAAGCCGAGGACCAGCCCATACTCCTTTCAGGGACACGGGGAGGATGCCCTGAAGTGGATGAGAAAGGCGGCCGATGAATACGGCCTCGTAACCGTTACAGAGGTTATGGAAGCATCGCAGGTTGAGCTGGTTGCAAAGTACTCTGATATGCTTCAGATCGGTGCCAGGAACTCCCAGAACTTCGAACTCCTCAAGGCCGTCGGAAAGGTCGACAACCCAGTGGTTCTGAAGAGGGGAATGGCCAACACAGTCCAGGAGCTCCTATACTCGGCCGAGTACATACTCAATGGCGGCAACGAGAACGTTATTCTCTGCGAGAGGGGTATAAGAACCTTCGAGACCTCCACGAGGTTTACCCTGGACATCTCCGCCGTTCCAGTCGTCAAGGAGCTCTCTCACTTGCCGATAATAGTCGACCCATCACACTCAGCTGGGAGAAGGGAGCTTGTGATACCCCTTGCAAAGGCCGCCTACGCCGTTGGGGCTGACGGTATAATAGTTGAGGTTCATCCAGAGCCAGAAAAGGCCCTCTCAGATTCTGCACAACAGCTGACATTTGAAGACTTCGAGAGGCTTTTGAGGGAGATTGAAGGGCTTGGATGGAAGGTAGAGACTCCCAGAGAAGTTGCAGAGGGCGTTCCGAGGTACGTGCTCTCAGAGAGGGTCGAGGAGAACGACTGGTACACGGAGGTATTCCTCATGGAGCTGGGGGGGCTCGGATGGAGAGCCTGACTTTCGGCCCCCTCTCCACCCTTCCATCCCTCGTGGAGGAGCTGAACCCCCACAAGGTCGCATTTCTGACAAACATGACAGTGGAGAGACTCTGGCTTAAAAAAGCCTTCAGCGGAATAGAGAATCCGATAAAAATAGTCATTCCAGACGGCGAGGAATACAAGAGCCTTGAGACCACCATGGCTATTTGGAAGAGGCTCCAGGAGGAGGGCTTCACAAGGAAGTCCCTCCTTATAGGCCTCGGCGGGGGAGTCGTGACTGATATAGCTGGCTTCGTGGCCTCAACCTACATGAGAGGAACCCTTCTCGGCCTCGTTCCAACGACGCTTTTAGCCCAGGTGGACGCGGCCATAGGGGGCAAGACCGGGGTGAACTTCAACGGAAAGAACATGATAGGGACGTTCTATCTTCCTAACTTCGTCCTGATAGCCCACGAAACTCTCTCCACGCTCCCTGATGAGGAAATCAGGAACGGGCTCGGAGAAGTTGCCAAGTACGCCCTGCTTGACAAGAAAATCTACGCCCTCATCAGGAACTTCAAGGGGATAGATGAGGCCATAATACGGGAGTGCGCACTTTTCAAGGCTGAGGTCGTTGAGAAAGACCCGGAGGAGAGAGGGCTAAGGAGAATCCTCAACCTCGGCCACACGACCGGACACGCAATCGAGAAGCTGTCGAACTACAAGATAAAGCACGGACTTGCGGTTTCCATGGGACTTATGGTGGCTTCAAAGGTTGGAGAAGAGCTGTACGGCTTTGATTCTGGAAAAACCGAAGAGCTCCTGGAAAAGCTCGGACTACCCACGAGGCATCCCTTTGGGGCCGATGAGATACTTAGGGAGATGGCGCTTGACAAGAAGGCTTGGTATGGGAAGATCGTCTTCGTTGCTCCAGTTGAAATAGGCGATGTCGTCGTTGAGGAAGTAGCTGAGGAGGTTTTAAAACGGGCCTTGGAGGCAACGAGTTATGATAGCGGGAGTGGTGACAGCCAAAAACCCGAGGGAAGCGCTTGAGAAGATTAAAGCATCGAACTTCGATCTCTACGAGATCAGGCTTGACTCCTTCTGGGAGTTTGAGGGACTGGAAGTGCTGGGGGAATATTCTAAAAGGCTCATCTTCACCCCAAGGAGAAAGGAAGAAGGGGGAATCAGACCCCTCGATGACGGGACGAGACTTAGGCTCTATCGGAGAGTTATGGCCCTAAAACCCGCCTACGTTGACGTCGAGTTCGGTTCAAAGATAGCCTCTGAGGTCATTGAACTCGCCAGGGAGAAGAGCGTAAGAGTTGTTCTCTCACACCACGACTTTAAAGGTACACCGGGCTTCGGAAAGCTTCTCGACCTCCTCAAGGAGATGGAAGAGCTGGAGCCCGGGATAATAAAGATAGTCACCACCGCAAACTCGGTCCTCGACAACCTGAGAGTTTTGAGGCTCTATGAGTATGCAGAGAACCTTATAGCCTTCTGCATGGGGCCCCTTGGGAGGGTCTCCAGGGTCTTTTCGGCCCAGCTGGCCCCATTCACTTACGCCCCTGTTGACGGAGAGGTAGCCCCGGGACAGTTTCCGGCGGAGGAACTGGAAAGATTGAGGGTGATGCTCTTTGGTTGACGCAAAAACAAGGCTCTACGGGGTAATCGGCTTTCCAACAAGACACTCGCTCAGTCCATCCATGCACAACGCAGCTTTTAGAGCCCTTGGAATCAACGCGGTATACTTAGCCTTCGAAGTCCACCCAGAAGAGCTCGGGGATGCCATCAAAGGCTTCAGAGCCCTGAGCATCTCTGGATTGAACGTAACAATGCCGCACAAGGAGGCGATAATCCGCTTCCTCGACTCACTCTCCGAGGACTCCGGAGAAATCGGGAGCGTCAACACGGTCGTTAACAGAAACGGAAAGCTGGAAGGCCACACAACCGATGGTATAGGTGCCAGAAGGGCCCTCGAAAGAGTGATTGAGCTGGGGGAAAGGAGGATCCTCATTATCGGTGCCGGTGGTGCAGGCAAAGCGATAGCCTATGAGCTTGCCAAGGACAACGACGTGGTCGTTCTCAACAGAACCCCCGAAAAGGCTAAGGTACTGGAGCGCTTCGGAATAACGGGGGACGCTCTGAACAGGGGGAATCTTGGGAAGTATCTGAAATGGGCCGAAGTTTTGATAAACGCCACCCCCGTCGGAATGAACTCTTGGGAGACGCCGGTTCCGGGAGAGATGCTAAGGAAAGATCTCGTCGTCATGGACATAGTTTACAAGCCCCTGAAGACGCGCCTTCTCACCGAGGCCGAGCTGAGGGGCTGTAAAACCGTTGATGGCCTCTGGATGCTCGTCTATCAGGGCATCGAGAGCTTCAGGCTTTGGACGGGGTTGGAACCAGATGAAGGGCTTATGAGGGGGGCTGCGCTTGAGAGCCTCAGCCAGTAGCGCCATCACCGTTGTGAACGCCTTCGCAACCGGCATTGGTTCTGCGATAGGGATAGACCTCTGGACGAGGGTGGATGTTAAACTAACGGGTGAGGGGATTGAGGGGGAGATCAGGGTTAGAGGAGAAAATTTGAGAGATTTCAGGCTCGTTAAAGCGGCCGTTGATGTTTTCAGGGAGATAACTGGCGAGGACTTCGGGATCAAGTTCAGAATAGAGTCGGAGATACCCGTCGGGATGGGTCTCAAGAGCAGCTCTGCAGCTGCGAACGCCCTCTCAAAGGCCCTGGCTAATGCCCTCGGGCTTGGTATGAGCGAAATGGAAGTTGTTAAAGCCGGAGTCGAGACCGCTAAGAGGGCGGGGGTTACCCTAACCGGGGCATTTGACGACGCCTGCGCCTCCTACTTCGGTTCGTTCTGGGTAACCGACAACCTCAGAATGAAGGTTCTCCGCAGTTCCAAAGTCGAGCCCCTTCCCGTTCTACTCATGCTCCCGGGGAAGACTCTCCTGACCGAAAACCTAAGCGGGAGGGACTTTTCTCCAATCAAACCTTACGTGGAGGAGGCCGTAAGGCTGGCCCTCGGTGGAGAGTGGAGAAAAGCGGCCCTCATTAACGGCCTGGTTTACTCGACGTACCTCGGCTACTCCCTCGAGCCATTCAGGATTGCCCTAGAGAGGGGAGCTGTGGTAGGGCTGAGCGGGAAGGGGCCAGCGGTTTTTGCCGTCACGAATGAGCCCGAAGAGCTTGCTGAGGAGTGGGAACAGTTTGGAGAAGTTTTGACAACCGAGCTGAGGTGATTGCGTTGATAATCACGCCCGTTGACGAGATCAGGGGAGAACTTGAGGCTCTTCCCTCGAAGAGCTACACCCACCGGGCCTACTTCTTAGCCCTACTGGCTGAAGAGGAGAGCACCATAGAGAATCCTCTTTTCTGCGACGACACGCTGGCTACTGTGAGCGCCATAAGGGCTTTTGGCGCGGAGGTTAATGGAAAAACCGTTAGTCCCCCTGAAGAACCCTCCCCTGGCTTTGTATACGCCAGGGAATCGGGGACGACGGCAAGGTTTTCAACTGCCCTCGCCGGTGGCATCAACGGAAGAACTCTCATAGACGGGGCGAGAAGGTTGAGGGAGAGACCGATGGACGGGCTTGTGAAAGCCCTGAAGGACCTTGGGGCAGGGATTAGTAGTTCTCATCTCCCTCTGGCCGTGAAGGGTCCCGTAAAGTCTGGAAAGGTCTCAGTAGATGCTTCCAAGTCCTCCCAGTTCGTCAGCGGTCTGCTCCTCCTGGGGGCAAAGGTAGGACTGAAGGTTGAGGCCATGAATCCCGTTTCGAGGCCCTACATCGAGATGACGCTCAGGACGATGGAGGCCTTTGGTGTTGAATTTGAAAGGGAGGGCTTCTCCTTCGAGGTATATCCCGGGGTTAGGAGAGCCAAGTACAGGGTTCCAGGTGATTACTCAACGGCTTCATTCTTCTTGGGAGCTGGGGCCCTTTACGGTAAAGTTAGGATAAACAACCTCCTGAGGGACGATGTGCAGGCAGACATTGCCTTCCTGGATGCGCTTGAGGAGTTTGGGGCGAAGGTGAGGAGGGGAAGTGACTACGTGGAGGTCGAGAGGGGCGAGCTTAAAGCGATTACCCTTGACTGTTCCGATTTTCCCGATTCGTTTCCCATACTCGCGGTTATTGCGGCTTACGCAGAGGGAAAAAGCGTGATAAGAGCCAAACAGCTCAGGTTCAAGGAGAGCGACAGAGTGAGGGCGATGGCAGTCAACCTGTCGAGGATGGGGATTAAGGTGAGGGAGCTTGGAGACGGGCTTGAGATAGAGGGCGGAAGGCCGAAGGGAGCGAGGATAGAGACCTTCAAAGACCACAGGATAGCCATGGCGATGAGCATAGCCGCGCTGGGTGCTGAGGGCCCCTCAGTAATCGAGGATACCGAAAGTGTCTCGAAGTCGTATCCGGGATTTTTTGACGACCTGAGGAGGCTTCTGGGATGAGGGGAAGACTGTTGAGCTTTTCCCTTTTTGGCGAGAGCCACGGAAAGGCGATTGGAGTACTGATAGAGGGGCTTCCCCCCGGGATAGAGGTCAGCCTTGAGGAGCTAAGAAAGGAGCTTGAGAGGAGGAAGGGCATAGAGAGGTTCTCCACCAAAAGGAAAGAGACCGACGAGCCAAGGATCATCTCCGGAGTCTTCAGGGAAAGAACCACAGGGGCACCAGTTGCAGTGATCGTGGAGAACAGAGATGTAGATTCCTCACACTACGAAGAGATAAAGAACACGCCGAGACCGGGGCATGCGGACTATCCCGCGAGGGTAAAGTACTTCGGCTACAACGACTACCGAGGTGGGGGCCACTTTTCGGGGAGACTGACGGTTGGGGTCGTTATAGCGGGCTACTTCGCGAAAAAACTCCTCGAAAGGGAAGGAATAGCTGTTAGGGCTTACCTCAAGAGGATAGGGTGCGTAGAGGCTCATGTTTCTCCCGGGGAACTGCTCAACTCAGAAAACCCCTACTGCCCCGACGAGAGGGCCTTCGAGGCTATGATGGAGGAGATGGAACGGGCCAGAAAGGCTGGCGATAGTGTGGGGGGTGTTATTGAGGCCGTCGCCTTCAATGTTCCTCCCGGCCTTGGCGGGCCCTGGGAAGAGGACATTGAGGCGGACATAGCATCGGCCCTCTTCAGGATCCCCGCTGTCAAAGGGGTTGAGTTTGGACTTGGCTTCAGGTTCGCCGAGCTCAGGGGAAGTCAGGCCAACGATCCCTTTCTCCTGAAGGACGGAAAGGTTGTGACCGAGACCAACAACCACGGCGGTGTTCTCGGTGGCATAACCACGGGGATGCCGCTCGTGGTTAGAGTTGCTTTCAAGCCGGCCCCCTCTATATACCTCCCCCAGAGAACAGTTGACCTGGAGAGGATGGAGGATGTTACACTCAAGCTTAGAGGGCGCTTTGACTCCTGCATAGTCCCAAAGGCCCTCCCCGTCGTGGAGGGAGCCCTTGCTTTCGTAATAGCCGACCACCTCCTAAGAAGGAGGGCCTGGGAAGGGTTGGTTGGTGAGTCCAAAATATTAAATTCCGGGATTCGACTCCAAAACGGTGAGGTGATGTCCCACCAATATCAAACCCAGAACCTTTGGAGCTCGCCCTTTTGAGGAGAAGGATAGACGAGATTGATAAGGAGATTATCCACCTCCTCCAGGAAAGGTTTGAGATAGCAAGGAAAATTGGGGAGGTTAAGCTCAAGTCGGGCCTCCCGGTTTACGACCCGAAGAGGGAGGAGGAAGTCCTCCTGAGGGCCGGCAACTTCAGGAGGGTTTTTGAAACAATACTTGAGGTGAGCAAGGATGTTCAACGTTTACGAATTCTTCAACAGGATAAATGAGGTAAAACCTGAATCAAGACTCGACGTCGGACAGCCGGACATACCGGTTCGGGTAGAGATCATTGAGGAGACCATAGAGTCTCTCAGGAGGGGAGAGACTGGTTACACGAACACTGGCGGAATACGGGAACTCAGGGAGAAGATAGCCGAGGTCGAGGGAGTTTCAGCTGATAAAGTAATAATCGCCCCGGGTGCCAAGATCCTCATAGCGGCCGAGATAGCCTCCGCGAGGAGAGTTGCTGTTGTTTCACCCCACTGGAACGCCTATTCGCTGATAGCCCATCAGTTCGGGAAGGAGGTAGAGGTGATAAGAACGACCATTGAGGAGAAATGGACTCCAGGAGTTGAGGACATAAAAGCCGACCTCCTAATCATCAACTATCCAAACAACCCGACGGGGAGGGTTTTATCGGCAAAGGAGCTCAGGGGAATCCTTGAGGCCGCTGAAGAAAAAGGAGTTAAGGTGCTGTCCGACGAGGTTTACGCTGAGCTCAGCTTCACTCGCTTTACTCCCGCGAGAGAGCTTTGCGAGAACGTTGTTACTGTGAAGAGCTTTTCCAAGCTCTACTCGATGACGGGCTTCAGGCTGGGCTACGCTATAGGCGAAAGGGACGAAATAAGAAGGATTCAGAGGTTCATTGAGAGCACCGTAACTTGTGTTCCGCCCTTTGTCCAGAAGGCTGGAATAAAGGCCCTTGAACTCAGAGAGGAGCTCTCAAGGGAGGTCAGGAAAATCTACCTCGAGAGGGCCAGAATGGCCTCAAAGGTGCTCGGGGGATTCGACTTCGTTGAGCCCGAAGGAGCGTTTTACATCTTCCTCAGAACGCCTCAGGACGGCATGGCCTTCGCAGAGAGGCTGCTCTCCAAGGGCGTGGCTGTTTTTCCGGGCATAGCATTTGGGGATTATCCAAACTTCATAAGGATATCCCTCTCTGGAAGGGGGCTTGAGAGGGGCTTAAGAATCATTAGGGAGGAGTTGGAATGCGCCTTGGAATCGCGGGCTACGGAAGGATGGGAAGGCTCTTCGAGAGGTGTCTCGGTGGAAGGTTCGAGGTGATCTTCTACTCCGAGCACGGGCGGAGCGACGTAGAATCACTGGAGGAGCTCTACCTGAAGTCCGACGTAGTAATGGTGGCTTCCTCCCTCGCCTCCACTCCCGAAAGGCTTGGGAAGCTCGCGGAGATTTCAAGGGAGTACGGTGGAAAAAAGATCGTCTTTGATATAGCCACGTTCAAGTCCCACGTTATCAAGGCCTACACTGGTTTCAGCGAGGAAACAACCGTCGCAAGCGTGCATCCCATGTTCGGGCCCGGCGCGAAGACCATCGAGGGGAAGAGGTTCATAGTCGTCCCCATACCCGGAAGGGAAGAAGGTGCGGAGAAAGTTGCTGACTTTATACGTTCCTTCGGGGGGAAGGTGACCTTCCTCGACTGGAAGACCCACGATAAAATGATGGGCTTCGTCATAGGCGTCCCCTACTTCATCGGATTAGGTTACCTCTCATTCTCCCGCAAGCTTAGACTGGAGGAGTTCGGCGGCACGTCTTGGGCCTTCCTGGAGACCTACGGAAAAGCTGTGCTCCACGACTCTCCCGATTTTATAAGAGATGTTCTCAGCCTGTCCAGGGAGCAGATAGAGGATTTCCTCAACTTCCTCAGGGAAAACCCGCCGAATCCCGGGGCTCTTATAGGGGAGTTTGAAAGGGAAGAAATAAAGGAAGCTTACAGGAGGTTCTACAAAACCTTGGAGTAGCCCGAAAGCTCCGCCACTTTCTTCCTCAGCTCCTCCACAGGGTTATCGCTCCGTGAGATAACCTCTATCAGCGCGCTACCGACAACAACCCCGTCCGCTCCGGCATTCAAAAGCGCCTCCACCTGCTCCCTTCTCGAAACGCCGAAGCCGACGGCCACCTTGTTGTTGCACACCCGTTTGGCACGCCTTACGAACTCAAAAGCGGTCTCGGGAAGCCTTTCGCGAGCTCCGGTAGTTCCGTAGAGCGAGATGAGATAGACGAAGCCGGTCGATGCCTTGTCTATCTCCCTGAGCCTTTCATCAGGGGTGTTTGGAGCCGCCAAAAATACTGTCTTTATCCCCTCCTCCCTCGCAATGTCGAGAAATTCGCCAGCGTGGCTCACGGGAAGATCTACCACGAGTATTCCATCGGCACCACAGGCCTTGGCCTCTCCGAGGAACTTTCTAACGCCCGTCCTGAAAACCGGGTTGTAGTAGGTCATCAGGATTAAGGGGATTGAAGAGTGCCGCCTGAACTCGCGGAGGAGCTGGAAGAGGCTCCCAAGTTTGAACCCGTTCTTGAGGGCCCGATAGTGGGACTCTTGGATCGCCTTCCCATCGGCTATCGGGTCGCTGAATGGAATTCCAAGCTCTATCACTCCGGAAAACTCCTCGATTGCGAGTAAGAACTCAAGGGTCTTTTCAACGCTGGGATCCCCGGCGGTGAGGTAGGGAATCAGCGAGTCCCTCTCAAACATTTCCCAAACCTCCTGACTATGTCCAGATCCTTGTCGCCCCTCCCCGATAGGTTCACGATTATTATCTCATCCCTCTCCATCTCGGGGGCAATTTTCATCGCGTAGGCTATCGCGTGGGCCGATTCGAGCGCTGGCAATATTCCCTCCGTCCTGGAAAGCTCGTGGAAGGCCTTAAGGGCTTCACCGTCAGTTACTGTGACGTACTCGGCTCTTCCACTCTCCTTGAGATACGCATGCTCGGGACCCACACCGGGGTAATCGAGTCCCGCCGAAACGCTGTGTGCGGGGGTTATCTGTCCCTCCTCGTTCTGGAGGAAGTAGCTGAGCATGCCGTGGAAAACACCGAGCTCACCCGCGTTCAGCGAAGCCGCGTGAAGACCCGTTTCGAGACCCTTTCCCCCGGCCTCAACGCCTATGAGCCGGACTCTATCCCCCATGAAGGGGTAGAAGATGCCCATTGCGTTGCTTCCCCCTCCGACGCACGCAATCACTGCATCCGGTAAAGTGCCCTCGGCTTCAAGTATCTGCTCCCTGGCTTCCCTGCCTATTACCGACTGGAAGTCCCTCACGATGATAGGGTAGGGATAGGGCCCGACGACAGAGCCTATGAGGTAGTGGGAATACTCAAAGGTGGTGACCCAGTCACGTAGGGCCTCGTTTATGGCATCCTTTAGAGTTCTTGAGCCACTTTCAACCGGAATAACCTTCGCACCGAGGAGCTTCATACGGAAGACGTTCATCCTCTGCCTCTTGACGTCTTCAGCACCCATGTAGACATCAACCTTCATCCCTAAAAGCGCGCCTGCCATGGCCGTAGCAACTCCGTGCTGGCCCGCTCCAGTTTCGGCTATTAGCCTCTTCTTCCCCATGAACTTGGCGAGGAGGGCCTGGCCTATGCCGTTGTTCGTCTTGTGGGCCCCTCCGTGTAGGAGGTCTTCCCTCTTGAGGTATATCTTCGCCCCTCCAAGCTTCTTACTCAACCTCTCCGCGTAGTAGAGGGGCGTTGGTCTGCCGGCCCAGTTCCGAAGGTAGTACTCAAGGGCATTCCGGAATTCTGGATCGTCCTTAAACTTTTTGTAAGCCTTTTCAAGCTCTCTCAAAGGTTCGATAAGTGTTTCGGGGACGAACTGTCCCCCAAACCTGCCAAAGAACATTTCATCCATTCCTCACCACCGCCATGAAAGCTTCTATCAAATCCCTGTCCTTGACGCCGTTCCTCTCAACGCCACTTGAAACGTCAACCCCGGCGGGTTTAACCCACCTAATCGCCTCCCCCACGTTCTCGGGGGTCAAACCTCCAGCTAAGACTATCGGGTACTTCCTCGCTATTATCGCGCTTACCCTGTAGTCGTGCCTTTTCCCGCTACCGGCTCCGGTGTCAAGGAGTATCTTGTCCACCTCGTACTCTCCTATAAGCTCAAGGAGCTTTTCCGCATCTTCCAAGGGATCGTCGCTCTTCCTGGGAACCGTGAAGGCCTTCATAACACTTACCCCGTACTCCTCTTTCAACCTGTTGACGGCCTTGGGGTGCATGTCCGAGTGTACCTGGACGTATTCAGCTCCGGTCTTCTCTACCGCGTTGGCCCACTCAGGGAAGGTCTTCATAGTCGAGACGAGGTATACCGAGATCTCGGCCATCTCAATCAGCTCTGCGGCCGTTTTCAGTGGCACCTTTCTCTTCGACTTTGAGTTCACAACAACGCCCGTTGCATCCGCGTACCTCTCGACCAGTCTGAGCTCGTCTACCGTTTTTATGCCGCATATCTTAACGAACTCCACCATCCCTGCTCATCTCTACGAAGTTTTTGATTATCCTAACCCCCTCCTTCCTCTCCCATTCGGTCAGAACGCTTTCAGGGTGGAACTGGAGGCCCTCTATCGGGAGCTTCCTGTGCCTTATCCCCATCACCACGTTATCGTCGAGGGAAACCGCGCTCACCTCGAACTCCCTCGGCACTTCCAGAACGGCAAGGGAGTGGTACCTGCCTGCCCTCAGAGGGTTCTTGACGCCCCTCAAAACGCCCTTTCCGTCGTGCCCTACTGGGCTGGCCTTTCCATGCCTTGGATTGACCCTCCCAACCTTACCACCAAAAGCCGTCGCTATTATCTGGTGACCGAGGCAGACTCCGAGGACAGGCACTTCCGCTTCAAGGACTATCTCCGGCGAGTTTCCCACTTCCCTTCTCTCGAGCGGGTGCCCCGGCCCGGGGGAGATTATCACTCCGTCAGGATCGAGCCTTCTGAGCTCTCCCAGCGTTATCGTGTTCGGAACGACCTTCACCCTGTCGAAGAGGGAAGCATACTCGGCTAAATTCCAGACGAAGGAGTCCCTGTTGTTTACGAGGACTATCACCCTTCCACCCCCAGCGCCTTCAGAACGGCCCTCATCTTGTTCTCGGTCTCGAAGAACTCCTTCTCCGGAACCGAATCCGCAACTATACCTGCCCCGGCCCTAACGCTCGCTTTCCTACCCTCAATCTCAGCCATCCTTATCGCTATCGCCATGTCAGCATCTCCAGTGAGGGAGAAGTACCCAACCGCTCCCCCGTAGACCCGTCTCCTACTCCTCTCCAGCTCGTCTATGATCTCCATCGCCCTTATCTTCGGTGCCCCAGTGAGCGTTCCGGCCGGGAAAGCCGCCTCCATGGCGTCGAACGCGTCCTTTCCATCGTCGAGCTCTCCAACGACCTCACTCTCTATGTGCTGGACGTGGCTGTACTTTAGGACGTCGAAGAAGCGGACAAGCCTAACGCTCCCGGACTTTGAAACCCTCCTGACGTCGTTCCTCGCAAGGTCAACGAGCATGACGTGCTCGGCCCGCTCCTTCTCGTCGGAGAGAAGGGCTTTCTCCAGCTCCCTGTCTTCTTTCTCATTTCTCCCTCTCGGCGCTGTTCCGGCTATGGGGTTTATCTTGAAGGTTCTCCCCTCCACCGAGCCCATGGTTTCAGGTGAAGCCCCCACGACTGTCTTCTCGAACTCCAGAATGAAGGTATAGGGGGAAGGGTTGAGCTCCACTAATCTCCCGTAGATTTCGAGGGCATCGAGCTCCGTCCTGACCCTGTACTCGCGCGACAGAACCACCTGGAATACGTCGCCGGAGTAAATGTACTCCTTCCCAGCCCTTACCATCTCAATGAAATCCTCCATACCTGCGTCGGTCGAGATGACCTCCGAACTGCCGTCTTCAAACCTTAGCTCTCTCCTCCTGGCTCTTTCAACTATGGCCTCGGGATCAAAGGGGGCTTTCCCGAGGTAAAAGAAGGAGAGACCCCCCGTTGAATGGTCATAGATGAAAGTCCAGGGATAGTAGCCAAAGACGGAGGGCTCCTCTATTTTCCCCCCTATGACGGAATGGACCGAATCGTAGGATACGTAGCCCACAAAGCCGCCCATGAACCTTCTACCATAGATTCTCTCCCCCATGAGTCCCTTGAGTGCCATAAAGGGGTTCCTCTCATCGGAAACCCGCTCCCCGTCGAGCTCAGTCCCCTCACCGATCTCCACGACGAACTCCGGCTCGGCAGATATGTAGGTGAACCTGGCCTTCCTGGAGTCCTTTTCTGCAGAGCGAAGCATGAAGGGCATCCTGAGGTCTCTGAGGGCGCTGTAGAGCTTCAGAGGGTCAACGGGCTTCAACTTTTTGAGAGGCATGCTATCTCCTCCAGTTTTTCAAGCATTCCTTGGCCTAAGGCTTCCCTGGCCATCTCAAAGCCCTCCCTGAAGTCCTCCGCAACCCCAGCGGCGTATAGGGCCGCTGATGCATTCACGAGAATGAAGTCCCTATCCTCCCTTCTTCCCGAACCCCCAAGAACTGCCCTTATCCTCGCGGCGCTCTCCTTTGGGGAAGAGCATGGAAGAGGTTTCACAGGCTTTATTCCAAAGTCCTCTGGCGAGAGGGTGTACCTCTCAATCCCTCCACCAACCTCCAGAACGAGGGTCTTTCCATGCGGAGATACCTCGTCCATGCCCGAACCGTGAACCACAAGGGCTCTCTCAACCCCAAGGAACTCAAGGGCCTCCGCAACTGGCTCGAGGAGCTCTGGAGAATTGACCCCGACGACCTGGTATGCTGGATCCGCTGGGTTCGTGAGCGGCCCAAGGACGTTGAAGACGGTCTTTATACCGAGGGCTCTTCTCACGGGCATTATGGGTTTTAGTGCCGGGTGATAGGCGGGAGCGAAGATGAACGTAAAGTTCGTCTTTTCAACCATATCCCTGGCCTTTTCGGGCGGAATCCTTACGTTGATACCAAGCGCCTCAAGTACGTTGGCTGAGCCGCTCTTCGATGTTATGGAAACGTTTCCGTGTTTAGCGACCCTCGTAAATGTTGAGAGAACCAACGCTGATGCCGTGCTTACGTTTATGGTTGAACTGCCGTCTCCCCCCGTTCCAGCAGTATCGGCCACTTCCCCGAGGTCAAGCTTGATGGCGCTGTCCCTCATTGCCCTCGCCAGACCCGCGAGCTCTTCGCCGGTATAGCCCTTGGTCTGGAGCGCGGCCAGGTATGCTCCAATCAGTGCTTCACCGCTCTCCTTTAGCTCCGTAAAGAGCCCGTAGGCCTCTTCAAAGCTCAGGTTCTTCCCCTCGACGATCTTTGCCAGAAGGCTCATACTTCCACCTCCACGAGCTCCCTGAGAAACTCTTCGGGGTTTGGAGCCCTCATGAGTGCGGTGCCTATCAAAGCAGCGTCCGTATGCTTAAGGGCCCTCCTCAGGTCTTCCGTGCCCACTATGCCGCTCTCGCTGACCTTCACGTATCTTTTTGGTATGAGCGGCGCTAACTTCTCGGTTAGACTCACGTTGCCGTCGTCGAGCTCAAGCTTCCCTATGTCTCGGTTGTTTATTCCTATCATCGTTGAGTCCGTCTGGAGTGCTATTCCAAGCTCCTCCTCGCTGTGCACCTCCACAAGGGTGTCCAAGCCGTGCTCCTTCGCGAAGTCCACGAACTCTGGCAGTTGCTCCCTCAGAAGGCGCGTTATTAGGAGAACCGCCGAAGCTCCGGCTTCAGCTGTTTTCTCGACTTCCTCCTTAGTGGCTATGAAGTCCTTCCGCAAAACGGGCAGTTCTGTTTCCCTGCAGAGGGTTTTGAGGAACTCAAAGCTTCCCCTGAAGTACTTCGGGTCGGTTATGTAAGAGATACCAATCGCACCGGCCCTTTCATAGGCCCTCAGAATCTCAAAAGGATCCCTGCCCTTCAGAAGGTCCCCGTATTTCGGAGAATAGACCTTCAGCTCAGCTATTATGGCGTTCTTTTTGGCTTTTTTAATAGCCCTGCTCAATCCAAAAACAATCACCCACTTGAGCTCACCGGTATTAAAAAGGAGAGCTCCAATTTAAGTCTTTGGACATGCTGAGGTATCCACGACACTGTTAGGATAAAGCTGTGTGGTGTCAGGTTTAAATCTCTGAAACTACCTCTGAAAAAGAAGGAGAACATGTTAGAAACATTTCTGGAATATTCAGAAAAGAAAAGCCCCCCATGGAGAAGCCCTTAAGAGCTTTAGAAGCAGCAAAAGCGTCGAAAAATTTGGAGAAAAGAGGGACTAACTTACCTGCTTCACTCCAAGGTCTTCGAGCTTGAGGTAGGCATATATATAAAGCTCCTCGTTGGTCTTTGGGTCTTTATATCCATAAGTTCCCTCACCCTCTATCACGAGAGGCAGGTAAGGGGAGATCTTTCCTTTTCCACTCAATGAGAGTCCCTCCGCTCCGGCGTAACTCCATTGAGCTTCTACAACCTTGAATGAGAGGCCTCCAAGCGTAATACTTCCATCCGGTTTTGTCTCCCAGGTCCATGTGTGCAGTCCATCGCTCCAGGTTCCGCTCTGTGGAACGAGCAAGTTGTAATCTTCCCATGTGTACCATATCCCGAAGTGAATTGTCGCAAACCAACCCATGTAGAGGTAGCTCAAATCATGGTCAACCTTAGAGAGAATGTCATTGTCACCCTCAAAGTAGGGGAACAAACCGCTCTGGAATGGCGTTGGATTGTAGAATGCAAATGTTTTTCCATTGTATTCAATTCTCATCCCCACAAACTGTGCGTCTCCCCCATAGGGGGATAATGCCCCAAACCATGCGATATCCCATGGATAAATAGCCGCAGTGGTCTGGTTGCTCTTGTACCAAATTGTTATTGTTAACTTTTCCTCTAAGCTTTCGGCCTTTATTGGAGTAACTATCGTCCGATACGCCCAAACCTCGAATTCGCCCAAATCTTTTTTGTTCATCTGAATATCCTGCCCATAAACATGGATAGTTTCCTTTCCAATTTTCTTCTCAATTTCATACTCATACATAGGGGCTGTTTGATTTGGTTTGATCTTGTAGTAGTATTTGTAGTAAGTTATGATGTACCTTTTTCCATTAAGTTCGAAGGGAGCGTACTCCCATGGTTTCCAATAAGCTTCCTCTGTGGGGGTTTGGGTGGTTGTAGTTTGAGTTGGAATCTCGGTTGTGGTGGTTGTAGTGTAAGTTGTGGTTGTTTGTGTGGGGGAAGAAGTCGTTGTGGTTTGAGTTTGAGCGGTTGTGGTGTGGGGAGGAGTTTCGGTTTGTGAAGTCTGTGTTGTGGTAGAAGTTTCCTGAGTCTTTGTTCCTCCTCCAATGCAGCCAGCTATAAAAACCAAACCCACCAAAAAGAAAGCCAACAGGGTGCTAAATTTTCTCATACCCTTTTCCTCCCCGATTTTGGAGACTTACGTTACTATTTTGGACATTCATCCTTAAATATTTTTCTCTTATTCAAAATGAACCAAAAATTTGACGAAAATAATTCTAAGATCGAACCTTAAATCTTGACATTAACATAGTAAATTTTAGCCCTTTAGATACCCTTCAAGCTCTCTCAACACTTCCATTTGTTCTTGAGTCTCGACTGCGGAAGGCTTAAGAGAACGCACCTTTGCAAGGGCTTCCCTTAAAGAAAGTCCGTAAGCGTGCATAAGGTATGCAGTTACCACAGTTCCGCTTCTTCCACTTCCACCGAGGCAATGTATCAGGACCTTTTTGCCTTCTTTGGTTTTCTTTTCTATCCACTCGACAATCTTAAGCAGCTCCCCTAAAGATGGTGCGGTAAAGTCCTCTATTGGTGCATAAAGAACTTCAACGCCTCTTTTGCTAAGTTCCTCCAAGTCGTAATACAGCTCGTATTCGTAGGTAAGAACAACCACAGCATCAAATTTTTCCGCAATTTCTGGAATGTCTTCCGGGTAGGGCATAGGTGAAAAAGCCACCTTCCCGTCAACGAACTTCGGATACACCATTTTTAGTCCCCATCCCAAAATTCGCTGGATAACATTATAAACTCTTACGCCGATCTTCAGTTAAGGTGAGGAAAATGAGAAAAAAAGAGCTTGGGCTCTTTCTGCCAGTTTTGATTTTTATAGGAATCTTGTGGTTTTTCAGACCGTGGTTCCATGGAATTGTCATGAGCTTTTACCGAAATCCAACGATAATATACCTCTTCATCATATTAGCAGCCATCTTAATATACAGCTCCAAGAAAAGGTTTGTTGAAGGAAATACAAAAAGGAATGCCTCATTGGGAGGCACCTTTGCCTTGGTGATTCTCTTATTGATCATTATCTCGGTATTCACTGGAGCCCTTTCAAACACGGCCCTCTACAAAGAATACCACCCAACTCAAGTTTCAAATGAGCTTGAGCTTTCAAGCAGCAAGATAAGGATTTTGCCCAAGCTAACCGCATACCGTTATGCGGTCGATACGATAGAATACGCCCGATATACACTGGGTTCTTCCCATTTAACCATTAGGGACGGAACTCCGGTCTGGGGGTTCTTCATAATACCGGATGGAGCGTGGAACGCAATAAGGCTCAAAGACAAAGGTGTTCTCTTCGTTGACATGAACACTACCCAAGCAAGAATGGAAAGAATCGAGAACGAACTCCAAGTCGGCCCGGGAATGCAGATTTTTGACAACCTTGAGTGGAATCTCTACAAAAAGCACTATCTAATAGACCTCGACATTCCGCGGGCACTCTATCACGAGGGCAAGATTTACATTGTTATTCCCTACATCTCGTACAGCTTCCGCGTCTTTTACACCGTTCCCAAATGGGGAGGAGTTTTAATAGTTGATGAAGAGGGCAACGTTGAGGATTTAACTCCAGAAGAAGCCCTTAAAGATGAACGCCTCAAGGACTTTCCAATCTTTCCAGAGCTTTTAACAAGAAAGATCGTCCATGCCCAGAACTACTGGAAGGAAAGTGTGCTTTCAAACGTAAAGAACCTCTGGCTTCACCACGAGAACCAGATAGAGCTAATAGACGTGAGCGGCCAAGGAAACAGACAGCCCTTCTTAGTCATTGCCAACGATGGGAGGGAATACTGGATGATTGCGGTGGAGCCATACGGTAGGGCACATGGACTGGCTGCCATATATTTAATCAATGCCCAAACCGGAGAAATGAGCCAAGTAAAGTTTGAAACTCCCCTTACCGGCCCTGTAAAAGCCATAGACTATGTTAAAAAAGCCCTCCCAACATTTGACTGGAGCCAGTTCATGGCTGTTGAACCGATTCCAATCTTTCTAAACGGAGAACTCTGGTGGAGAGTTGCAATAATTCCCGGAAGCGGTTCGGGTGTTGCGAAGATAGCTTTTGTAAACGCAGAGACCAAAGAAGTGAAGATTTTTGAAAACGAAGACGAAGTTAGAGCATTCCTTCTCTATGGGCAGGTAGGAGCAAAGATTGAAGAGATCAGCGGGATTGTTGGGGCAATTTACTCATACATCAAAGATGGGAACACCCACTGGATACTAATAATTGACAATGAAACCCTCTACCTAAGTGCAGGTCAGCTGAGTGATGAGCTCATCCTCAAAGTGCTTGGCCTGAGAGAAGGGGATAACGTAACTGTAAAAATGAGTGAAGGGCGGGTCGTAGAGATCGAGAAAATGTGGAGGCAAGGAACATGAGAAAAACATTTCTCGCCTTTCTTCTCTTTTTAATTGTCTTGGTTTCCCTTTGTATAACTCGGCCCTCAACCACCCCTACCCCCCCACCAAACGAGGCTTCAAAGGTTGTTTCATTTCTAAATGAAGCCAAAGAAAATCTTAATAAATGTAATACTACCTTAAAATCACCCTTAAACCCCCAGAGCGATCCAGCATACCTCAACATGACTATCCTAAACGAAACAACGCTTAAACTAAATGGCGAGTTATATAAATATGTGGTTTTAGGTGTGCAAGATGTTAACTTCTCAGGTGAAGTGTTGTTTAAAGGATACAGAATAATATGGAACACTCCAAAGAATCTCACAACTACAGGGGGACAGAGAATCGATTTTAAAATTTACAAAGGAAGTTCAGTTGTTGACTCATTCATATACTGGTACATACCGTTTCAGCTTGATTCTTACTGTGTCTCAATTTATACCAAAACTCTGAGTCTTCCAGAAGAAAAGATGACCTTCATTTTCATCCACATAGAGGAGAAAGATTTGTGGATGGCTCTGGCAAAAAATAAATATTAGTTCTACTCTATTGACTTTGGTGAACTGAATGGAAAGAAGCACTAAGGCATTCATCTTTCTTATCTTTGCAACTCCATTGTGGGCCCTAGTAGCTTTTGGGATAGAAAAACTTGAAAGCATGTATGGCAAAATTTCCCCGGAAATTCTTATCTTTGTTTATCCGACTCTTATTGTGGCTTTAGTATCTACGCTCTTTCTATGGAAGTTGCGGATTTCTCTTCTAGAATTTGCTGTAATGGCAAGTATCGTTCCCCTCATAGTTGTAATAGCACTTTCCGTAGTTACCATGATTGAAGATCTTCTCTCCAGCTCTTATCACAGCGACGATTCAGGATTTTTTATTTTCTTTCTCTTTTATCTGTTCCCTGTGGTTTCTTTCCTTTTAGGGGCAATTATGTACTACACCATAACCCGTTTAAAGGGTGATGCATAATGAAACGCCAAACTTTCGTTCTAATTTTAATTTCCATTGTGCTTTTGCTTCTCTTAACCCCCATAAGACTCGCTATAATGATTTTGCTTGACATAAGCGACGTCTCTAAGCTTCTGCCACGTAGCGTCTCTTTCTTACCAATAACTGGAAGTGTCTTGTCTGCGTTTATTGTGGGATTTTTAGTTAAAATTGTGGCGTTGGAGATTTATAAAGAAGAAAAACCAGCCAGAATATCTTTTTTGGTGGTCTTTTTCATTGCGCTTTTTATCTCTATGTATATAATCAACGTTCCCAGCATTGGGCCCTCTCCACAGAAAGTCATCTACTACACCCTTTATGAAAATGAAGCTTATGTCAACCCATATTTCGGAGAAATTTCTCTTCCCTTTAAAGAAAGGGACTGGACAAAAGAATATGGTCTAAGACGTAGCAGAGACCCAAAGAGAAAGGAGGGAAGGCTTATCAATGCCACGATGCTTCAGCAAGGCAACAAAGCTGTGTACTTAGAATGCTCGGATGTGATGGCCTATGGAAGGCTAATTCTGTACTGAGAAAAAGGGGAAGTTATTGAACTGGCTTCAATCTTGAGCTAGCTATTCCCTTATGAACAAAGCCGCGCCCATGCCAAAGTATGATGGGCATGCATAAGCAGTTCTTTTAACCGTCATTGGCACCTTCTTTAAAACCCCATAAAGGACGAGTAGCTGCCAGTAGCTGTCCGGCAAAGCTTTGTTTATCAGCTCATCCGGCATCTCGAGGAGCTCCTCAAGTCTGTTTTCTTCAATTATTCTCATGACAATCTTGTCATATTCCTTAGCCTCCGGTGCGTAACCGTATGGGCCGTTGCCATGTGCATGGGCATGATCCGCACTCGCTACGAAGGCCACCCTTTTTCCATAACTTTCGAGAGCTTCACCAATAACCTCCCCAAATTTAACAAGCGTTTCTTTCGGAATGTGCCGTGCGGGAGTTAAAAGCACCAATGGTCTCTTTTCCAAGAAATGAAGAGGTATGAGCTCTCCCCAGGTTAGAGGAAAACGGGAGTATTCTCCGCTCAGCGAGGCAAAGTTTATGTCAACCACGGGCAAACCTTCAGCCTTTGCCCTTAGGTATATCTCCTTAGCAAGCTCTTTGTCCGTTTTGTATTCTCCTGAAAGCTGCACTCCAGCAAAACCGAGCCACGAAATCAGATTTTCAGCCATTATAACACCAAGGGCTTCGCTCATGCGAATGTTGTGGGGGCTTATAAGAACATAAACCTCTGCCCTTGAAAGCTCCTTGCCAATTTTCTTAAGAACCTCTGCAAGCTTTTTTGTTTCCTCATCCTCTGGCTTGAGAACGGGATTTCCATGGGGCATCATAGCAGCACCGATTAACATCATCTCACTCCCCAAAACACTCTTCAAAGGATTCCAAGAGGCATTCCTCCACTTTTGGAGCTTTAATGTAGCTTAAAGTCTTCAATCCGGCTCCGGTGAGAATGCCAACGACCTTCGCCCCTTTTTCAATAGCCTCTCTTTCTCTAAGTTTTCTTATTGCAGCTACTCCCGTTGCAGAAGCAGGCTGAACAAAGAGGCCTTCTCTGCCAAGGGCTCTCTGTGCTTCCAGTATTTCCTCATCTCTAACGGTAACGCATAGACCGCTAAGTTCTTTCAAACGCCTCAACACTGCATTCCCGCTTGGCGGGTAGGGGTTTTCTATGGCGTGGGCTATCGTGTGTGGACTCTTAAAGCGCTCTATTTTCTCTTTCCCCTCCCTGAACGCCCTGCATATAGGCGAACAGCCCTCTGCTTGAACCACCACAAAACGAGGGAGGTTCTCGATTAACCCACTCTTTTTAAGCTCTAAAAACCCCTTCACAACTCCTCTCAATAACCCTCCCGAGGAAGTAGGGACTAAAACATAATCCGGCGTTATCTCCTCAATTATCTCAAAGCTTATACTCTTGTAACCTTCTACTCTGAAGGGATCATCCGAGTTTATGAAGTATATACCCTTTTTCTGGCCTATTTCAAGGCTTTTGTAATAGAGCTCCCCGTAATCTCCGTGAACCTTAACGATTTTTGCCCCATAAACTTCTAAAGCTTTGAGTTTTTCTTCTGCTATCGTCGATGAAACGAGGATGTACGTTTCGAGGCCAGCAAAAGCTCCATAAGCGGCCACACTTGCTGCCATATTGCCCGTTGATACGGTTCCAATCTTTTTAAAGCCAAGCTGAAGAGCCCTATGGATGCCCAGATAAGTTCCCCTGTCCTTAAAGCTCCACGTGGGATTTGTGGTTTCGTTTTTGAGATAGACTTTAACTCCGATCTCCCTTGAGAGCTTTTTAGCCTTCGTCAGTGGGGTATCCCCTTCCCCAAGACTTAGCTCTGGCTTAAGGTCAAATGGGAAAAATCCAGAGAATCTCTTCCAAACTCTTCTCCCTATCCCGGGAACGCTCTCGAAAGGTTCAAGCTCTAAAGGCTCCCCGCACTCACACCTCTGGTAGGGTTTCCTCATTGAGTATTCCCTTCCACATGCGGTGCATTTAAGCATAAAGCCACCTCCAACATGCTTATATACCTTTTGCGACTTTTCCTAGAACTTCTCTGATTATCTTTGCTGTTGCAAAGGCTGTTATTCCCTTATAATCGTAGTTGGGGTTGACTTCAACTACATCAAAAGCCACAACTTCAGCATTTAGGCCTTTTATCACTTCAACAAGCTCCCTCGTGCTCAGACCTCCGGGCTCAGGATTTCCCACTCCAGGAGCAAAGGCCGGATCGAGGACGTCCATGTCAAACGAAAGGTAGGCTTTTTCAAAGGGCACATCCACCTTCCGGCCATGGTATACCTCAGAAGCTGAGATAATCCTTATCCCCTGCTTCTCTGCAAATTCAATCTGCTCTTTGGTAGGAGCCCTAACCCCTATCTGGACTACCTGTTCTCCCCTCACAAAATCTTCTTCCACAAGCCTTCTAACAGTACACGCGTGGGAGTATCTGTCTCCTTCGTATTCAGGGTACAAATCCGGATGGGCATCGAAATATATAAGGCCAAATTCCTCTCTGGAAACATTTTTCAAAGCCCGAAAAGTTGCATACGTTACCGAGTGATCTCCTCCAAGAAAGAGGAAAAGTTCTCCATTGTAATGACTTTTAACGAGTTCATGAACCTTCCCAACAAGCTCCTCAAAGCTTTCTGCCCTTACATCCCCTAAATCTTTGTAACTCCAGTGCTCGGCAAGGTTCACAAGATCCTCATTAAAGCTGTTGTAAAGCTCCTCGGAAGTTGCCTCTCTTATTGCCCTTGGCCCTTCAGCACAGCCCCTTCTAAAGGAAGAGGAGTTATCCCACGGAATCCCAAGGATGTAAAGGTTTGGCTTTTCAGACGAGGGGATTCCAAAGAGCATTTACCACACCTTCGTTCCTATTGGAACTTCATCCGGAACTGGCAGAAGATAAACTTTGCCGTCTTCGCTCTCGGCAACTATAAGCATCCCCTGACTCTCAACACCTGAAAGCTTCTTGGGCTTCAGGTTTAAGACGAAAATGAACCTCTTTCCTTCAAGATCCTCGGGAGCGTATTGGTCAGCCAGACCGGTTATTATATTCCTCTGCTCGCTTCCAAAATCAACTTCGAGTTTTATGAGCTTCTTCGTTCTCTTCAGCTTTTCAGCTTTCTTAACGAGGCCCACTCTAAGGTCGAACTTCCAGAATTCATTGACATCATAAAGTTCCATAGATTTCACCACAAAAATTGGGGAAAGCGAATATTTAGACTTTGTGGTGAGAAGAGACGTTTGCATTAAACTTCCAGACAATAAAAATGCTGAGAAGGATTAAAAGGGAAGCAAAAAGAAAGTCCACGAAAAATCCACGGGAGTTCACTATGATGCCGCTTAAGGTACTTCCAATGATGGCACCGAGAGAACTTATCAAGTTATAAAAGCCCATCATCGCTCCCTGCTCTCTTTCTTTTGCAAGCTTGGAGATTATTGAAGTTGTTGATATGCCTATGTATGCCCAGGAATAACCGGCCAGTGCATAGGAGGCGAAGGCATAGAGTTTAAATACCATTCCAGTTTGAGATAAGCCGAGCAGAATAAGGGAAAAGCCAAAGCTCCGTATGCTCAATCCCCTAATGAGAGAGGCTTTTCCACCCATTCTCTCGGTGTGTATTCCGGCTTTCATATACATGTAGGCTGATATTGAGGAGTTTAGAACAGCAGCCAGATATATCTCGGGCGTGCTAATGTTGCGGGATTTTAACAGGACGGGGAATTGTGAAAAATACAACATTGCTCCTATCCAGAGGAGGATTGAGGCGAGATAAAACTCTTTAAACTCCAAAAATCTTGTGAAAGCCCGCTTGTTGTAGTCGGGCAGGTGAATCATAATATTTGGCAAATACCTAAACTTTTCGACAATGTAGTTTGCATAAACTCCAAGATTCTTTCTTTCAATCCTAAACGGAACCTCCTGAATCCATTTAACTCCCAAAACGATCGAAAAAATATTAACGAGGGCAAAAACCACAAGGAGCTGTCTAATATTTAAAAAATAAGCCAGAAAAAATCCTAAAATAAGCCCAACAACCCATGCCCAACCACCTATCTCGTTAAACTTCGCAATCCCATAGTTGAGTTGCTTTTTCTTTAGGACTCTTGCAATAAGTATAACCGGAATTGGGATTGTGGCTGCGATGAAAAAAGAATACAGAAAGTTGAGGATCATTAGGTGAGTGATATCTCTTGAAAATGCCATTAGAAACGAGAATAAAGATGTTCCTATAAAACCCAGCATCAAAAATGGTTTTCTCTTAAGCGTCTTATCCGAAAGCCTCCCCCAGAATGTGCCTCCAATCATTGAGGCAATGCTTCCAATAGCGTTAATTACTCCCACTTCTTGAGGGGATCCGCTCGCTTCTAAAGTTAAGAGGGGTATCAGTGTAGAGGTGCCACCTGTTGAAATTTTGAACGGGACAAATGCATAAAACCATTTAATCTTGGACTTCTTTGTGTAGGCAGAAAGGACTGAATTTTCAAGGGTTCTTAGAGATGCAATCTCCCTCTTCCGAGAAGCTTTCATTGGGGACACCTAAAAGTGGTGAAAGAAGAAAAGAGAGAAAAATCACCAGTCTTCATCTTCTTCCCAGTCTTCCTCCTCCCACTCTTCTTCGTCCCAGTCTTCTTCAAAGTCTTCATCAAATTCCTCATCAAATTCTTCTTCCTCTTCCACCAGGGGCTCTTCTTCGTAGTCTTCTACCTTTTTCTTTTTCTTAGGGGGCTGCATATTTGATACCTCCCGCCCTCTCTAAGGGCGTTATATACGGAAATCATGAGTTTATAAACTTTTCGCCATGGTTTCTCGGTTCTCATCCGAGATCTAAAAATATTAGGGGTGGATAACAATGTTAACTGGATATAACAGCCATATCTGGGAGAAAGGTTTATATACCCATAACCAACCTTAGAATGTTTAATATCCAGAATACATGGATCGGATAATCGAAGATTATGATAAGGCCGATATAATCCTTTAAATCCAAAAATAGAGACATTTGGTGTAAGAAATGGAGACAGAATTGAGCTCCGACGAATCACCACTATTGAGGGCAACAAACCTAGAGAGGAAATTAGGAGTCTCAAAAATACACCTAAAGCTCGAGATAGTGAATCCAACAAAAACGCATAAAGACAGGATTGCAAAAGCACACGTGAAGTATGCTAAAGAGCTTGGCTTTTCTGGGATCACTGTGGGAACGTGTGGCAATTATGGGACATCTATAGCATATTTTGCAGAAAAAGAGGGATTAAAAGCCGTGATCTTTATCCCAAAGCACTATGAAAACTCAAGAGTGGAAGAAATGAAAAGGTACGGGGCAGAGGTTATACTTGTAGACGGGTCATATGAATCGGCAGTCTTTATGAGCAAAACCTTTGCAGCTACTATGAATTATTACGATGCAAACCCGGGGTCACAACCTATGGTGGATTACGAAGCCTATTCCCTCATTTCAAAAGAAATTCTCAAAGAAGTTGAGCCATATGCAGTCTTTGTTCCGGTAGGAAACGGTTCCACCTTGGTTGGGGTTTACTATGGTTTCAAGAAGTATGGAAAGATGCCAAAAATCATTGGGGTTACAACAAGCTACGGAAATCAAATACTGAACGCGTTTTATACCGGCAGTACGGAGGAAGTTAGAGACTTCGTGGAGACTCATCTTAATGAACCCCTTGTCTCATCGATATCTTTTGATCTTCAAAAAGCATTAGAGGCTATAAAATCATCGGGAGGTTATGTTTTTGGTTTTGCCGATGATACCGCCTTAAAATATGCCAGAATTCTGGAAACGAGTGAGGGAATAAAAGTACTTCCCGCCTCTGCTCTAACGATGGCCGGACTTGTTAAATTTGTCAAAAAATTCGGGATAACTGACGAGGACTTTGTTTTGCTTCTCACTGGAGGGGTTTGAAAATGGAAGAAGCATTGATCCTTGCGGAGGGAAGATATAAAACAACCGACGGAAAGACCGCCCACGGGTTGGTTAGATATTCCAAGAGGTTTAAGATTGTGGGGGTAATAGATTCCACTTTGGCCGGAAAAGATGCTGGAGAAATCTTGGATGGTATCCCAAGAGGGATCCCCATCTACGGAAGTTTCGAGGAAGCGGTTGCAGAGAACCCCGATGTCAAGTACCTCATAATTGGAGTGGCAACCCCTGGCGGATATTTGCCTCCCCTCTACAGAGAGATTATAAAAAAGGCAATAAAAAGAGGTATAAGCATAGTTAACGGTCTCCACAACTTTCTTAGCGACGATCCCGAATTTTCTCGCTTAGCCAGAAGGTACAAGGTTCAGCTGATAGATGTAAGGAAGATATACAGAGACCTAAAAATTCCTTTCACAGGAAAAATTGAAGAAGTCAAAGCTATAAAAGTCGCTGTGCTGGGCACGGATGGGGCAATAGGTAAAAGAACCACTGCGATAATGCTTCATGAGGCATTTAAGCACTTTGGAAAGAAGAGCGTTTTTGTGGCAATGGGACAAACAGGATGGATGCAAGGGGCAAAATATTGCATAGTAATGGATTCGATAGTAAACGACTTCGTTGCTGGAGCCATTGAAGACGTAATTTGGAGGGCTTGGAAGGAAGAAAACCCTGACGTCATAGTTACACACGGCGAAGGTTCTCTCCTCCATCCAGCTTACCCGGGAGGTTTTGAGTTAATAGCCTCCGGAAGACCTGACTACATTGTGCTCCAGCATGCTCCGGCAAGAAAATTCTTCGATGACTTCCCCCAGTATGAGATTCCACCCTTAGAAAAATACATACAGCTAATTGAACTTTTGTCTGGTAAAAAACCGATAGCTATCACAATAAACTCTGAAAGACTCACAAAGGAAGAGGCTCTCCAAAAAGCAAGAGAAATAGAGGCAATGTATGGCATTCTAACAAGAGTTCCTCTATATGAGGGTGTCGAAGACATAGTTAAGGTAATTCTCGAAGATGCAGGACACTTAAAAGCGGTGGTCCAGCAAGAGGTGAGTGCAAATGCTTCTCAGGTGCTTTGATTACATAACCATTGGAAAACCAAAGGTATCTTCCCGGAGAATTTCTGCCGTTTATACCCTTTCCATCGATGGAAACGAGGAAAAATTCAAGCTGATCCACACCTACAAAGAAAACATTCCAAAAAATGAGGTCTTCGCAAAGCTTATGGTCATAACTCCAGCGATAAACTACGCCCTCTTCACCCCAGAAATTTCCTTTAACTTCTCCCTCGATCCAAGAGACCTGCAGTTCTTTAAAGAGATGATGGAGCTTACTGCTAACGATATCCTCGTGAACAGGATATACAAGAGGACGGGATTTGTTAGAGAGGAATTCATCCCCAAAGAGATAAAACCCCAGCCACTGGCAAGGGTTGTTCCCGAAAGAATTGAAGAGGAAGAAATTGAACTCACTCCGGACTACAACAGATGTGGGGTAATGCTCAGCGGCGGAAAGGAAAGCCTTCTCACTTATGGACTCATGAAGGAGATTGGCTGTGAAGTATATCCCTTCTTTTTTAATGAATCAGGTGGCCACTGGAAGGTCGCTTTAACTGCGTATAATTGGTTTAAAGAACACGAACCAAATACCAAAAAAGTGTGGAGCAACGTGGACAGGCTTTACACGTTTATAGAGAAGCATATGAAGATACTCCAAAACGTAGGGAAACCAAGAACAGAGGTGTATCCCATAAGGCTGTTCTTCTTTGAGCATTACGTTTTCTCCTTCCTGCCACTAATTGAAAAATACGGCATAGGGAACGTTTTACTCGGCAACGAATACGACGATCCAAGGGGTCTCACCTACGAGTTCCATGGGATACCTCACTTTTATGCCGTCCTCGACCAGAGTCAATTCTTTGACAAATACATGAGCTCATGGTTCGCCGAAAGAGGCTTAAATATAAGACAGTGGTCCGCTGTAAGGCCGATAACGGGACTCATCGTTGAGAGAATCCTCTACAACCGTTATCCGGAGCTCTTTAAACTCCAGAGAAGCTGCCATTCAGTCCACAGAGAGGGTGAAGACTACGTACCATGTGGAGAATGCTTCAAGTGCAACGGGATCTTAACTTTTCTCCTCGCAAACGGCATAGATCCTCAGATCATCAAGTACAAACCCGAGCACATAGAAACGCTCCCCAAGAGGATTGCCGAAGGAAAGATAAGACTTGACGAAGATGAGCTCCAGCACTCCCTCTATCTGATAAAGCAGAGAGACCCCAGCTTCCAACTGGAAGGAAAAAGAAGGGACCACGTGGAGATGCTCCACTTCGATGATAAAAACTCTCACTTCGACAACATTCCCCCGGAGTTCAGAGAGAGGATATACTCAATATTCGAGCAGTATACGAAAGGCTATGCCTACCTAAAGGGAAATGAATGGGTTGAAATAACAAGGGAGGAAGCACTCCATGGAGTACAAAATAGTTGATGGGGAAAGCTACTTAGAAGAGATCAAAAAGCTTGACAGGGAAATAAGTTATTCATTCGTTCACTTTTCTATTCCCTATGAGGAATTTGCGAAGAGGCACGAAGAGCTCTTTAAAGACCTTCTCTCTCACGGAGAGCACAAATTCTTCGCCGCCATAGATGAAAATGGAAAGCTCCTGGGCCACGTCTGGGTTTGTTTAACCCTTGACACGGTGGATTACGTCAAAATAGCTTATATCTATGACATTGAAGTTGTTAAAAAGGCAAGAGGTCTTGGAATTGGTTCGGCTCTTTTAAGAAAAGCTGAAGCATGGGCAAGAGAGAAGGGAGCAAAGAAAGTTGTACTTAGGGTAGAAGTTGATAACCCTGCGGTAAAATGGTACGAAGAACGAGGATACCAAGCAAGAGCACTTATAATGGAAAAATTGTTAGACGACGATTTCATCATATAGCTCTCGCTCCACTGAAGTCCCACTCCCTAAAACCCGTGAGGCAGTGGAAACTGAGAGTTTCCATCTTCAACGTGCATCGGGATTAGGGCACCTTCATCAAAAATTATAACAATAAAAGTGCTAGAGTTTTAGTTTAAAGCCCTCCATCTCAGTGTTAATTGCCTTCAAAACCATAACATGCACGTATGGCTTGGTTTCTTCCTCATCTTTTGCCCTCACAGCTCTTATTACAGTGGTTGCCAATTCTTCCAAGAGAGACATCACGTATCTGGAACCATCATCCAAGACATCCATGTTCACAAAGTAAAATATGGTCTTTTTCTGGGAGTTCTCGTATTCCACAAGAAGGTCAATGAGCATAAGGGCTTCAAACTTTGATTCAGCAAGCAAAAACAGTTTAGATAAACCTAAAACAACAACGATAGTTTGTTTGTTTTCATTTTGGGAGAAATAGGGGGTGCAGGTTAGTTCAAAATCCTTAATGAGCTTTGGAATATCACTCGCTGGTAGCCTAGCAAGCACTTTGCCTACGTTTAAGCGACCACCAACTTTAATGACTTCCACGTTGTCGAGAAACTCAACTTCCAGCTTTGCAAGGCCTATTTGAGTTTTGTACAAGGATAGGGTATCAAGAATGTCGATGATCATAACATCATAGCCTTTTTTTTCTGGCCCAGGTGATCAAGTAATAAAACCCCTTGTAGGGAAGTCTCAGTGAATCGTACTCTATTAGGACGCTCTCTCCCGGAACAATCGATTCCCATATTTTAGCACCCTCGGTCATTGCGATCTCCATCTTATCCCCCTCATTATATAACTGCGGGATTCACTACTTATTAGTTTTTGTGTCAAAAGTCAAAAACACTTGTATCGTGAGAACTACCTCTTCAGCCGTTTACTTATTTTAAGCATCTCCTCTGAAAGCTCATCCGGAATATCAAATGGATTTTGGTACTTGTTGAGTTCTTTAAACAGGCTATCAAATTGTTTTAGGGTCTCTAAATTTTCCTCAACGTCCTTCCTCTTTGAAACATTGTTTAGAAACTCAAATAAACCTTTCATCGCAATATAAAGTTTCTAAAACTTCTCTTCTTTAGAAGCTAAGACTATAAATTAGCAACAAAAACATCATCACGATAGTTTCGGGCATATGGTTGGATAACTTCATCAGAAGCATTGTTCTGGAGAGGATACTCAAAAATTTCTCCCATTGATTCAAGCTCCCACCTATTCAACTCGAACTTCGCGCACACCTTAACAAGCATTTTTCTTCCTTCTCTTTACACTGCCACCAGGAATATGTTGAAAGGGCGTAATGCTATGAGAGGGTAAAATTATTTAGATAATCTCAAAAAGCGAGGCTTTGATAATGAACTAATGGAAGTTTATGACCTTCAGATCACACAATGCAACCACCACAACTATGAGTGTTTCTCTGGAAAGTATCTCATCGAAGATGACGTTCCCTGTTCTACGAAAAGGCCATGAAAGCTGATGTCTTGATCTTTGCCGTGCCCACTTATGGAGGGCATGCTTCAGCTCTTTACATAGCTTTCTGCGAGAGAGGACAGGCGGTTTTTAAGATTATGAAGAATGGAACGACTTTGCAAAGAAGCTAAACTTCATCGTCGTGGGAAACTTGCCTTCGGGTGGAGACATGGCGCTTCATGAGGTTCTCCATGGGATTGCCACATCGAACTACTGCCCCAAAGCAATCCTGATATCTTCAAGTGAATACCTGAGAAGCTCAATTAAGGGAGGTTTAATCAAGAAAGATGAAATCAAAGCTCGGATAAATAGATTTGCAGGAAGGATAATCCAAAAGATGGGGTGAAAAGAAGTGTTTAAAGACCTCGGCTATACTGATTCACCCTTTTACGAAAAGACCCAAGATGAACAGGATATAGAAAGCGGGAGAGGTAAAGAAAGATTTTCAGAGTTAAGAGAGATTCTTTCAAGACACTTACCCATTAAGAGCGGCAGGGCTTTGGACATTGGCTGCAACACTGGGCTAAGCAGTTTTGTTTTAGAAGAGTTGGGTTTCAACGTTGTGGGCATAGACATTCAAGAAAAGGCCGTAGAGCGGGCTAAAGAGTTAGCCAAAAAGCGAGGTTCAAAGGCAAAATTTTATGTTATGAACGCTAAAAATCTGGTTTCAAAGAAAACACCTTTGACCTCGTTGCTCTGCTCGGTTATCCACTGACACATTTTAGCATCTGGGATTTTGATAAGATTTTGCAGGAAGTTAGACGAGTTCTGAAGCCTCAAGGCTGGATTGCGATTCAAGAAAACGACTTCCTCTGGACGCTTATAAGGGGTTCAACCAGTCGGGACTTGAGGCTGAGGGCTTGATTAGAATAAACATAGATGTAAACGTTTACGAGGGATATCTTGAGAGACTGCTCATTGATTTTGAAAAAGGTGTATCCTCAAGGGATAAGTTCCACATAAGGATAAGGACTTGATTCTTGCTCGAATGAGGTGATACTATGTTCAAAAACCTTAGAGAGACTTTTGAGCCAACTTATAAGAAAAAGCTCTGGATGTACGACCCAAGAACTGAAGTTGGTAAGAAAAGAATGAAAAAGCAGAAAGGACTGCTTGAGAGAAGATACATGCAAAGTTGATGCCCTTAATGAGAGAATGAAGCTCTTAGAAGTGCTGAAAAGTGCTGATGTAATAGTCATCGGAACGTCAACTTGCAACATGGACGTTCCTTCTAAGCTGAAGGCTTTGTTGGAGCGTGATTTTCTTGAGAACTATTTAAAAACATTTACTTCAGTTCAAAGCTGGTTGAAAAGTTTCTTTGCGGTTTATAATTTTCTGGAGGTGATGCCTAACTTATCTTGACAGTCTCAGTCAAGTATTATTAACTAAATCCAAAAACTAAAAATATGAAAATTCAGCGAGATTCTATGTAGATGCCGATGGGCACTTGAGTATCGCATGTTCCTACATGGTATGTGTAATCACTAACACCTACATAGATGTATTCTGAGACATCCTGATCTACGTTCCCCCATTCTCCGTAATTCTGAATGCCTCCATAAATATTAAGAAAACTTGGGGAAGTATAGTATATCCCGGCACTCAGCCCAGCAGCCCATGGAGGAACTGCCCCACCACTTAATGCCACTGCAAGTGCACCTATTGGAATTCCAATACCAAAATCTGCCGAACAGGAGCCTGAAGCGTCTGAAATCAATAAGGCGAGGCTTTTCGAATCACTAACTGCAAGAGAATCTGCATATCTCATCTCTGTTCCACTGTAAATCCAGTTCATAATCTCCGAATCGGGGAGGCCATTGCTGCTTCCCCCTACAATTTCATTATCTCCAGTAGTCTCTATGTCATTAACACCCTCTTGGATTCTCTCATCGCCGGTGGGAACACAGTTTTCAAGACTCGCTGTGCAGTAGTACTCCTTCTCGTGCAGATGATAGGGCTTTGCATAAATGTAAATGTGTCCCTTCTCCTCTGGCCCGAGTATGAGACTACGGGAAAAGTAAAACTTGTCGTGGATTGTGTAGAAATCGTTTCCATAGATGTCCAAACTCGGAGTGTCTTTTTCTGAGATTTTGTAGCCGTAAGCGACTGTAAGCCCAAAGTTTGTATAATATTCCTTGATAATATCTACCCATGCATTGACGACTCCTGACGCGGGATACTTGTTATCCACGATTAAGACGGGAACCCTAATATAATCTTGTGGTCTCCATGAGAAGCTCCAGTCGGTCTTCCAGTAGTAAAACTGCCTGTTGGAGCCTTGAATTGAAACATCCCCGCTTGAAGCCTTCTCTGGGAGCGGTTTGGGGGGTAGCTTGTGAATGTTGATTTTTGCAGTCTTCTTGAACCCCTTTTTAATGTCTCTGGTGTTGTAGTTCACCACAGTAAAACCTCTATAAACCTTTCCTCTCTCATAGTCAAGAACCCATACAGATATCACAAAAGATGCTCCAATGCCCTTTGGGTAGCGCTTCTCCCATTTTGAGAGGACACTTCGAAGTTTCTGATCTGATAGTGGAATTTTGACGACATTTCCAGAGTCCCAGAACTTTAAGCTATTTGGCTTTTTAAGAACTCCATAAAAAATTGTCTCATACACTTCCCCTGTAGGTACAAGGGCATCTATCTGAACCTGAACTTCTGCATTCTTTGAAATCTCTGTTAGAGGTTTCCCTTTTTCATCCAGCAGAATCAACTGTATCGCCGCAAGTTCTTGGGCTTTTACTGTATATATGGCAACACTCCCAAACACCCCAAAAACAACAAGCGCCGTTAATAATATTGCCCTTTTTTTACTAAGCTCATTGTTACCACCGCAAGACATATTATTTTAAGACATCATTATTTATATCGCTTTTTCTATTTATCAGATGGATACTGTTAAGATAAGGCTTCTAGTATTTACCCATCAGCTCATCCTAACAGTATCGAATAAAGTTCCAGAAGAAAGAAAAATCAGAGCAGTAGAATTATACCTGAAAGGCCTCAGCTATCGCCAAATCACAGAAATACTGGAAATCAGCCACACGACAGTCTGGGAAACAGTTCAAAAACTAGCAGAAGCAGTTTACCAGCCAAAACTCCTCGCAGTGAGGAAACAAAGGAATTTTATCGCAGTTGACAAGACTGTAATAAAAATCAACGGGGAAAAAGATACCTCTGGGCCGCAATTGACGTTGAAAGCAGAGAAATCCTCGCAGTCCGGACTACAACAACCAGAAATTGGTGGATTGCCAGGGATTTTATTCTGGTTGTTTTAAAGTCCTGCGAAAATCAGCCTGTTTTTCTGGTTGATGGAGCGGAGTGGTATAAGTCTGCTTTTAATTCCCTTGGGCTGGATTTTGTTCATGTAACTTTCGGGCCGAGGAACAGTATTAAACGCTGATTCAGGACTGTTAAAGAACGGACAGAGCGTTTCTGGAACAATTTCAGGAGTAAGGACTGGTGTAGGGTTCAAAAGTTTGTTTTTCTGTTTGCTTTCTGGTATAATTTTGTTAGAGTTCATTCTCGGTTTGGTTCCCCGCCTAGTGATGTGACTGAATGGCTTCATAAGGTGATGCCAAAGTTATCCTAACAGTATGAAACAGAAAATTATGTTTATCCGGAAGGTTGTGGGAAAGAGGTCTTTCTTGGGGTGCGAGATGCCTTAGCGGATAGCTGGGAAGAAATCAGTGTTCCTGCTAACTTATCCATCGGAACCCTAAGCGTAAACGCCATATTCAAAAAAGGCAATACGGCTGTTTACATTGATTATTCAAGGGTGATGGGTTTTGATAGGGTAATAATTCTGTACGGAAGCGAGGAGGAAGTCAAAAACTGGCTTCGATATTGATGTGGAAGGTAAATTTCATGTTAGAGGTGTTTTCATGCCAAATAACTCACAGATGCCGAGATAGTAGAGATCGTGCAGAGCTATCCACACACAGGGGAGCACACCATGGAGAATGCTACTTTCACTTACTGGAAAGTGAGGATGTAACTCCTTCTTATTTTTACTTTTCGCACTTCAAAAAGTTTCATCTTTTTAGAACACGAAGCTTAAAAGGCTTGGTGAGGATTTTAAACGGTGAAGTGCATGAACCCCATAATTCGCGAGGCCAAACCCGAAGACAAGCCATTCATCGAAGAGATAGCAAAGCTAACATGGGAAGGTGAAGACTACTTAGCAAGAGTTTTTGAGAGCTGGTTAAAAGATGGAAACTTTTATGTTCTTGAAGTTGAGGGAAAGGTCGTCGGAACGGCAAAGCTGACTCTTTTACCCGATAAAGTTGGCTGGCTTGAAGGGCTTAGAGTACATCCAGATTACCGCGGAAGAGGCTTTGGAAGAATGATTCACAACTTCATGCTGCAAAAAGGAGAAGAGCTTGCAAAAGAGGGCATCATAAATGCTTTGGAGTTTTCGACTTATTTTCTCAACAGGGAGAGCATAGCAATGGCGAAGAAGGATGGTTTTGAGGTCATCAAGCGTTACTATATCATGGGGAGACCTGTAGAAGGGATTAAACCTTTAAAGCCATCCAATAGCACAATAGCATCCCTTGAAGAGCTTGAGTATGGAGAGTATATCCCTGTAGGATGGAAGTTCGTCCATAAAGTCCCGGAAGCTTTAGACTGGCTTAAAGAAAAAGCTATTGTCAAAGAATGCGGCGGAGCTAAGTTTATGATGCCCAAAGATTCCGAGAGCGCTTTTGTACCGTTTCATCTTTCGAAATCTTATGTGGAGCAACTCCTTCCCTGCATGGCCCAAGAAGCTTTGAATACGAGTCGAAAATACATTGAAATTATGGTGCCCGAAGAAAGGATGGAATTGCTTGAGCCCTTCAGAGAGCTTGGCTTTGAGGTCTGGGACAACTGCAAGGAGCCCAACGTGTTGGTGTTCAAAAAGAAGCTGAAATAAACATGCCGGTAGTAGCGGCTACCAGCCAATTGTTCTCCCTTCTCACCGGATTAGTGGGGAGAACTTTCAAAAACGTCTGTTTAGTGTGTGGCTATTTGATGAAGAGCAACGTCTCTAATGAAATGGGGTGAAATCCCGCGACGCTAAGGCTTACATGCTCTATCGCACTTTCATAGCGCCGGCACCGAAATAGCGTCCTCACGGTAGTAGTAACCTCGGCCCGTATCTTGTGCCTATGTAGGCATCCCCAAGCCCCATGGGGAGGCTTCTGTGACCTTATGAAATCCATCACCTTCTCTTCCGCTTCAAGGGCTTTCCCAAGAGCCACCAGAAGCCCCTCACCGGGTGAGCCCCCAGTACCAAATCGGTCTATTTAATCAACATGGCTTTGAGGTAGAACTGGAGTGCCTGCTCTGCGAGAAAAATTGCGACATCGCACCTCCTCTCTTCAAAAGCGGAATTCGCAAGTTCCATGTGGTCATGGGTCGTCTCATCAAGATTTCGACTTCCCCGTAGTGCGTCTTCCCACGAAAAGTGTTTGGGCCTGAGAAGTTAATACCTTTTCGGTGCTAAGATTTAAGAAGCGGAAGAAAACTCAAACCCCGCCCATCTGAGAGGTGTAGAGCCTGTAGAAGTGGCCTCTCCTCGCGAGCAGCTCCTCTGGAGAACCTTCCTCCACTATCTTTCCGCCGTCAACCACGACGATCTTATCGGCGAAGCGTGTTATTCCGAGGCGGTGGGCGATTATGATGCTTGTCCTGCCCTCCATCAGTCTGAGCATGGCATCCTGCACCAATCTTTCGGTCTTGGGATCAACGCTTGAGAGCGCCTCGTCGAGGATGACTATATCAGGATCCTTGAGGAGCGCCCTCGCGAGGGATATGAGCTGCCTTTCCCCAACGGAGAGCAGCTTTCCGGCTTCTCCCGCGGAGGTATTGTAGCCCTGTGGAAGCCTCTCTATGAACTCGTGGACGCCAAGCTGCTTGCAGACCCTTATAACGTCCTCCTCGCTCGCCTCGGGATTCGCCAGGAGGATGTTCTCCATTATCGTCCCCGGGAAGAGGTAGGTCTCCTGCGGGACGTAGCCTATTCTCCTCCTCAGGCTCTTCCGACTCAGCTCTCTCCCATCGATTCCGTCATAGAGAATTCTACCTTTAGTAGGATCGTAGAAGCGCATTATCAGGTTTGCCATCGTAGTCTTTCCGGCTCCGGTCTTTCCGACGACGGCCACCTTTGTGGCGGGAGGTATGTGGAGGTTTATTCCCTCGAGAACCGGAACCCCCGTATCGTACTCAAACCAGACGTTTTCAAACCTTATCTCTCCCCCCAGCCTCTCCACTTCCCTTCCGGAGTAGTCCTCGACGTTCTCATCGTCAAGAACCTCGTATATTCTCTCAAGCGCGGCCAAAGCCGACTGCAGGCTGTCGTAGAGCCCTATGACCTCGTTTATCGGCTCGCGGAAGCGCTGGGCGTACTGGATGAATGCAACGAGCACACCAACGCTCACGGCCCCTTGGTATGCAAGATAGCCTCCATAGGCTATAACAACTATGACCGAGAGCAGGCTGGTTATGTTCATGAGAGGCCAGAAGAGGCCCATGTACACGGCTACCCTTAAATAGGCCTTTATGGTCTCCCTTGAGACCTTCGAGAACTCCCTCTCGACGTCACCTTCCCTCCCAAAGGCCCTTATGGTTTCAACTCCAGCGACGCTCTCCTCAACCATGCTCGAAATACTCGCTATCTTCTGCCTCGTCTCCCTGTATGCCCTCCTCATCTTCCCGCCGAAGTAGTAAGCGACAGCAACCATCAGCGGGACGCTCGTGAGGGTCACAAGCGTCAGCTTTACGTCGAGGAAGAGCATGGCGATTATTATGCCTATAAGGCTCAGCAGACTGCCGAGGCTGCCGAGAAGGCCTGATACGAGGACGTCGTTCACTATTCCGGTGTCGTTCACTATCCTCGAAACGAGGTCGCCCGTTGATTTGTCCTTGAAGAAGTTTAAATTCGAGAGGAGAACCTTCTCGTGGAGCCTCGCCCTCAGGTCGCGGAGGACTTTCTGGCCGAAGACCTCGATGTAGAACGTTTGAAGCGTGGCGAAGAACCACTGGGCCACGAGGGAGGCGAGGTAGAGCATAGCCACAACCAGAAAGCCGGAATACCTGTTAGCCAAAATGTAGCGGTCTATCGCTATCCTCAGGATGTACGGGGGAGCGAGCGTGGCCAGAGCAGAACCGACGATGCTCGCAACGACTATCGCGAGGGTTCTTTTATGGGAGAGGGCCTCGCCCATGAACCTTTTCAGGAGCGAGAGGGACGAGCTATCAGCCATTCCAACCACCTCTGCCGAGCATCTCGCTGAAGAGCCCGCCTTTCTTTGCCAGCTCTTCCGGCTTCCCGTCCTCCACGACCCTGCCATCGACCATAACTATGACCCTGTCAACGAGCCTCGCCATCGAAAGCCTCTGGGAGACGATTACTGCAGTCCTGCCTTCGAGAATCCCTCTGAGGTCTTCAATCAGGCTCTCCTCGGTCTTTGCGTCGAGGTTCGATACCGGATCGTCGAGGAGGATTATCTTGGGCTCGAGGAGGAGCGCCCTGGCGAGGGCTATCCTCTGCCTCTGGCCGCCGGAAAGGGTTACGCCTTTCTCACCAACTACAGTGTCGTAGCCCTCTGGAAGCGAGGAAATGAAGTCGTGGATTTTCGCTATTTTGGCTGCCCTGATTATCTCCTCAAGGCCCGCGTCGGGCTTCGCCAGCGCTATGTTCTCCCTTATGCTCCTGTTGAAGATGAAGGGCTCCTGCGGTACATAAGCCACTATCTTCCTAAGGCAGGACGTCTTTATCTTCCTCACGTCCACGCCATCAATGAGGACTTTCCCCTTTTCCGGCTCGTAGAAGCGCGCTATGAGCTTTAGGAGGGTGCTCTTTCCAGAGCCGGGTGGGCCGGTTATGAGGACTTTCTCTCCCGGGTTTATCCTCAGGTTCAGCCCCTTGAGCACGGTCTTTCCGGTGTGATAGGTGAGGTAAACGTCCTTAAACCCGATCTCACCACGCGGGCTGGTGAGCTCCACAGCGTCTGGCGGGTCAATATGTTCCGGAGCAGAATCGATTACCTCGAAGAGCCTTGAAGCAGCTGCGAGACTTCTCTGGATGTCGCCTATGGTGAAGCCCAGAGCTCTTAGAGGCCACGTCATGGTAAGCATGTACGTTAGAAAGGCGGTAAGCTCTCCGACGGTCAGGTTTTGAGCCATTATTGCCCTTCCGCCGTAGTAGAGCATGACGCTCATCGCTATCCCCATTATGAGGAACGGCGCATTGCCGTAGAGTGCCGTTATCTTGGTGGCCTCGACGTTGAGAGAGTAGAGCTTCTCGTTCTCTCCCCGGAACTTCCCCTGGATTTCTTCCTCCACGGAGAGGGCCTTTATCGTCTTAACCCCCGCTATGCTGCCCGTGGAGACCGAGGCTATGACTCCCGTCTGGTGCCTCACCTCGTCGTATATGGGCCTCACCTTCTTCGCGTAGGTGGTGTTTAAAGCAACCACGAGGGCTATCGTGAGGAGGGCAACACCCGTGAGATTCAAGTTCATGCGGGCCATGTAGTAGAGCGAGACGATGATTAGGAAGACGGAATAGACGAACATCCTAACGCGGAACGAGAGAAAGCGCGTTATTCTCTCCGTGTCGTTGGTTATTCTGCTTATGAGCTGGCCGGAGTATGTTTTGTCGAAGAACTCCATCCTCTGCCGCTGGATTGCCCTGAAGGCATCCATCCGGAGGTGGTAGACAGCATACTGAGCCGCTTTGACCAGAAGGTACCTCCCGCCGAAGCTGAAAACACCGTTGAGGATCGAAACGAGAAGGACAAGGAGGGCGTAGCGAATGGCAACTCTATACTCGCCGGTGGTTACACCCCGGTCTATGGCCTCCCTTATGAGAACCGGAATCACGCCGTTGGTGTACGACATAAGGAGAACTATGATTAAGCCGCCTACGAAGTGTAGTTTGTGGTCTCTGAGGTAGCTCAGGAGCCTTTTGAGTTGATGTATCGAGTCGCTCATGGGAAAACGTTGCACCCGCTACTATAAATATTTGTCGGTTAAGATGTCCATCTGATAAGTTCCCCCAAGTTGGGCATAGCCCTGCGAAACTCCAAGGGAACGGCGAAGGTCGTGAGCTTATGAGGCTCCCTAAAAGGATCCAACGAGTAGCTCATCTCACAGAGAGGAAATATGAAACTCCTCTTTTCCCCGGGCAGGAGTGTTACAGGACAATAAGACAAACCCGCTGGCCAAACAAAAGCTGTAGGCTTAAGCCCAGTACAAGCCGACGCCACCGTGGAGGCGGTCTCTTGACCTCTTTACTTTTATACCACATTCTTTAAATACCCACCGGCTTACCCCTTCTCGGTGAGAATATGCTAAACACGATGGTTCTGATAAGGACGGACAACTTCGACAAAGCACTAATAGCGCTGGCAGACCTCGTTAGGTATGCCGGGATGGAGATAAGGGGAAAGCCAAGGATAATACCTCCAGCCCTCTCCGATTGGGCATTTGAGAAGCTTGTGGGAGAAAAGCCCAGGAAAAAATATCGGGCCCATGTTGTAGCTCAGATAGATCTGCCTCCCGCAAAGGCAATAGGGAGATTGAGAGAAATACACCCCCCAGCACACATAATAGTTATCCCTCCGGATTCTCCCGTTCACAGGGAGCTCCTCAAAATGTGGGGAACTTTTGAAGTGCTGAAGGGGTTTCACCCTCCCAAGAAATTCGGAAAGGGAGAAGAAAGCGAGGAGTGATCACTTCTTTTTCTTCTTGATTCTTATATTCGCGACGTCTCCAAGTGTTGGCTCGTAGTCCCTTGGGATTGTAACCTTTTCCTGCACGCTCTCCTCTGCTCTCTCAATTAAGGTTATCTTAAAGTATCTTTCGAGCTTCTTCGCTTCTTCTATGGTCGGCATGTACTCACCATGGGCTATCCTCCTAAGGAGGTTGGTAGAGAGACCCACCTTGTGGGAAAGTTCTTCATAGCTCAAACCGCTTTTTTGAATCGCTTCTCTAACCCGCTCCGCATAATCCTCAACAATATCCTCCGTGTAAAGCGGTCTTTGCTCCCTTAGGACTGGTTTTGGCTTTGGTTTTGGCGTGTAGATTCTCCTTGGCTCCCTTCCGGTAGGCATTGGACTCCACGTCCCGGGCTTTTTTCTGCCGTATTTTTGGTAGCATCCATTACAAACCAAGAGCTCTGCACCCTCTATTTTTATTGTATGCCCCTGTCCTCTAATCTCTGCCCCACAGATTTCACAAATCCTTGGTTTGGCTTTTGCCATTAAAATCACCTTCAGCGCTCTCTACTCTGAGTTAAGGATTGGATTTTATAAACCCATCTGATAACCTAACACCGAGGGACATGGCGGATGAAATCAAAATAGAGAAGCTAAAGAAAATGGATCAAGAGATCCTCGAGACCCTTGTCGGGATCTACATGAGGGGCTATGAGGGCATGAGAGAATATGGAGGAGAGGGAGAGAGCTATGCTAAAAGGTATCTTAGATGGTGCTGGAGCAAAGCCAGCGAGGGATTTTTCGTGGCAAAAGATGGTGACAGAATAGTTGGATTTATCGTGTGCGACAACGACTGGCACAGCGGATATGAGGATAGAGTGGTAGGAGCTATACACGAGTTTGTGGTTGATAAGGGCTACCAGGGAAAAAGCGTTGGCAAGAAGCTTATGGAAAAATGTTTGGAGTATTTGAGCAAATATAACGACAGAATAGAGCTATGGGTTGGGGAGAAAAATACCAAGGCAATTGAATTCTACAAAAAGCTCGGCTTCAAAATAGCGGAAAAGAGCGGCATATGGATAAGAATGATAAAAGACCTAAAAGAGAAAAAGTAGTCATTTTATTGGCGGCCTAAACTTGTAGCCGTAGAGGATTATTCCGTCCTCTTCGAACTCCCTGACCTTTCTCGTGACCATCTCCACTTCCATGCCAAAGTCTATTTCCTCTGGCTCCACATCTGTGAGCTGAGCCAAAACCACCGGTCCCTCTTCGAGCTCGACCAGTGCTATGGGGTATGGCTTGTAGTATTCGTAACCGCTTGGTGGGTTTCTCACTATAGTCCAGCTTATCACTTTGCCCTTTCCGCTGAACTGGAACTCCTCTATCTCTTGACTTCCACATTCAGGGCAAACGGGTCTCTTCGGGAAGTGAACGTGACCGCAGCTCTTACATTTGCCTCCAATGAGGCGGTACTTCTCTTTAAAGTGCCTCCAATACCTAGAAACTTGCATTGGTCTCCCCATCTTCACACCCTCCTCAATATGGTTACGGTTATGTTTGAACCCGTTCCACCTATGTTTTGGGTCAACCCGATCTCTGCATCAGGTACTTGGTTTGGAGCTTCACCCCTAAGCTGCCACACTGCCTCTACGGTTTGATAAACACCAGTTGCTCCCACAGGATGTCCCCTCGCTTTTAATCCGCCGAGTGTTTGAATTGGATAGTCACCATCTATTGCTATCTGTCCTTCCTTCGCAAGCATGGCACCTTTTCCTCTCTCAGTAACGCCTATTGACTCCAAACTTAAAGCCGCCATTACCGTAAAGGCGTCGTGAATTTCAAAGAAGTCTATGTCTTTAACCTCAATACCGGCCATCTTATATGCCCTTTCTGCAGCAACCTTTGCCGCTCTGAGGAACAAGAACTCCTTTCTGTGTGAGAGGTTTATTGTGTCAATTGCCCTCCCCATTCCCGCAACTTCGACCATCCTTGCTTTATCTACGAACTCCTTAGCCTTCTCCTCGGTGGTTATTATCACGGCAGCGGCTCCGTCAGCTATTGGGGAGGCATCAAAGAGCTTTAATGGGTCGGCTACATAAGGGCTCTTCATAACGGTTTCAACTGTTATCGGCTTTTTGAACATTGCATAGGGGTTTTTGGCACCATTTGCGTGAGCGTTAACTGCAAAAAGAGCCAAATCTTCTTCAGTGTAGCCGTATTCCTTCATGTAGAGCCTCATAACGAGGGCGTTTAAGGCGACAAAGCTCACCCCATGGAAGAGCTCCCACTCTGCATCCGCGGCATAGGCAAGATATCTCGTAGCGTCGCTTGGCCAGGCATCGGTCATCTTTTCAACGCCTACAACGGCAACAACATCTTCAAGACCGCTCATGACGGCTTTTACTCCCTCTTGGACTGCAGCTCCACCGCTTGCACACGCTGCCTCAACTTTAACCGCTGGAACGTTGCCAAGGCCAGCCCAGTCCGCTATTAGTGCACCAAGGTTTTCCTGTTCAACGAATGAACCAGAGGCCATGTTGCCAACATAAAGTGAATCCACCTTATCAACGCCCGCATCTTCCATGGCATTGAGTAAAGCTTCAACGGCTAAATCTCTAAGGGCAAGCTTCCAGTGCTCTCCAACCGGAGTCAATCCCACACCAATAATCACTGGCTTCCTCATTTTGACCACCTCACAAGATGTACTTACCTCTGTGCTTTGCATATAAGGCGTAATCGATGTATTTCTTCCTGTTTACGTAATCCATAGTCTTTGGTGCCAGATCTCTCTTTTCTTCAATTGCATCCTGCACCACTAAGCTGAACGCATCGCTACCCGCACCGCTTCCAAAGCTTACCCAGAGAATCCTCTCTCCCGGCTTCGCTATGTCCAAAACAGCTGAAATGCCAACTAAAGTAGCACCGCTGTATGTGTTTCCTATTATTCCACTCAACAATCCCGGAAGGACTTTTTCTTTGGGGATTCCAAGAATCTTTGCGGCTGTGAGCGGGAACTTAACGTTTGGCTGGTGGAAGACAGCGTAGTCAAAATCGCTTGGCGAATAGCCCAGCTCTTCCATTAAGCCCTTTGCGGCGCTTATTATCTGGTGGAAGTAAGCAGGCTCTCCGGTAAATCTATTCCCATGCCTCGGATAGTGTTCATGCTGTCTCCTCCAGAAATCTGGAGTGTCCGTTACGTAGGAATAGCTCCCCTCAAAATAGGCAACCGTCTCAGGGCTCTTCTCACCAACGATATAAGCGGCTCCTCCAGCGGAGGCCGTAAATTCCAAATGATCACCGGGCCTTCCCTGAGAAGTGTCGGCACCAATTGCCATTGCATATTTTGCCATTCCACTCCCAACAAAGCCAATAGCTGCTTGTAAGGCTTCGGTTCCAGCTTTACATGCGAATTCAAAGTCTGCAGCATCTAAATCCGGAGTTGCTCCAATTGCCTCGGCAATAACGGTTGCAGAAGGCTTAACAGCATAGGGCTTGGATTCGGTTCCAAACCACAGTGCCCTAATTTCTCTTGGGTCTATTTGAGCTCTTTTAAGGGCATTTCTTGCCGCTTCAATTCCTATTGTTATGGCATCTTCATCCAAATTGTTTACGGACTTTTCCTGGATGGGGAAGTCGCTTACTCCCCAAACCCTTCCGATCTCCTCGTTTTTAATTCTATACATCGGTATATAGGCACCATAACCAACAATTCCGACGTCCTTTATTGGCTTCAGCAGTCTTCTCATTCTTCATCACCTTTCCAGGAGATTAGCTTAAATGTGTCCTCTCGAAGGTTAAGGATGTACGTTATAAAAGCCTTTCGGTAAATGTGTAATGTTTTTTCGACAATTAGCGATAAAACAATGCCCCGGAGTAGGTTTAAAAGCTCAACTCTTTTATACTTCTTCAACAAAGAATAGAAAAGGTGATGCTCATGAAAGCATACATAAGCGAAAATGTGCAGGGGATTTATGCCTTTGATGAAGAGGGCAACCTAATAGGAAAAAAAATCTTCACAGAAAAGCCGGAGATTGCACTGGATAGGCTCCTAAAGGGGGAGGTTACAGAAGACCTTGTTGCTCTCCTAAAAGAACTAAGAGATAGAGGATACTCAAGCTTTGTGCTTGAACATCCAGAATTAAGCAGAAATATTAGAGAGCTTGGTTTTGAAGCTGAGTTTGAATTCCCCAACTTAGCCGGGGAAAGGCTCAGAGAGAACCCGGAGGAGTTTTTGGGAAAAGAATGGTTCGAGAGATACTTCACTGTGGGGGTGGCCTTAACCAGAATTAGAATACAGGAGCAGAGCGGTGCAAGGGATAAAATGATAATTCAGGCTATAGAAGCGCTAGATGACATTGACAAGGTCATAAACCTCCTCGTCTCTAGGTTAAGGGAGTGGTACTCGCTTCACTTCCCGGAGCTTGATGAACTTTTGCCTAAGCACCCCCAGTATGTGGCCTTTGTTAAGAACATTGGACACAGGGAGAACATCACAAAAGAGAACCTAGAATCCCTTGAACTTGGTGAAAACAAGACAGCAAAGATTCTCGAAGCAAAGGAGATGACTATGGGGGCATGGATGGATGAGAAGGACATTAGGGTTATCCAAGACTTAGCAAAGAAAATTGACGATTTGTACAAGCTGAGAAGCGAGATTGAAGATTACATAGACAAGGCAATGGACGACGTTGCTCCAAACTTAAAAGCCTTGGTGGGGGCAAAATTAGCTGCAAGGTTGATAAGCCTCGCTGGAGGACTGAAAGAGTTAGCAATGATGCCTGCCTCAACGATTCAAGTTCTCGGTGCAGAGAAAGCCCTCTTCAGGCACTTAAGGAGCGGTGCAAAGCCGCCAAAGCACGGGGTAATCTACCAGTATCCAGCTATTAACAAGTCCCCATGGTGGCAGAGGGGTAAAATCGCAAGGGCTTTGGCTGGAAAACTTGCAATAGCTGCTAGAGTGGACTATTTCTCCGGTGAATACATAGCTGAGGAGCTCAAGAAGGAGATTGAGGCAAGGATCAAGGAGATCAAGGAGAAATACCCCAACCCACCAAAGCGCAAGGAGAAACCAAAGAAGGAGAAGAAAAAGAAGATGTTCAAAAAGAAGGAAAAAGAGAAGAAATTCGAAGGGAAAGAGAAAGAAAAGAAAAAGAAACACAAAGAGAAGGGTAGGAGGTGAGATGAATGAACGTTAGGAAGCACAAATTCCCCGGCGTTTACATCGTCATCGACGATGATGGGAGCGAGAAGATAGCGACCAAGAACTTGGTACCCGGGCAGAGGGTTTACGGGGAGAGAGTTATCAAGTGGGAAGGAGAGGAGTACAGAATATGGAATCCAAACAGGTCAAAGCTTGGCGCTGCAATCCTTAATGGACTTAAGAACTTTCCAATAAAGCCCGGAACCAACGTATTATACCTCGGAATAGCAAGCGGTACAACAGCTTCACACGTAAGCGACATCGTTGGCTGGGAAGGAAAAATATTTGGTATCGAGTTTTCACCAAGAGTCCTCAGAGAGCTAGTTCCCCTCGTGGAGGAGAGAAGAAACATAGTGCCTATTTTGGGCGATGCAACAAAGCCCGAAGAATACAGGGCTTTGGTGACAAAAGTAGATGTAATCTTTGAGGACGTTGCCCAGCCCACGCAGGCCAAAATACTCATAGACAACGCAAGAGCCTACCTTAAGAGCGGCGGCTATGGAATGATTGCCATCAAGAGCAGAAGCATTGACGTCACGAAGGAGCCGGAAGAGGTGTTCAGAGAAGTAGAGAAGGAACTCGGCGAATACTTTGAGGTTGTGGAGAGAATCTCTTTAGAGCCATACGAGAAGGACCACGCACTGATAGTCGTGAGAAAGCCTTAAGCTTTTCTTCAAAATTTTTCAACGTTTTTCAAAATTTTAAAAAGAAAAGAATCAAAGCAGCGGGTTCCTAAACTTCTTGCCCGGGTAATAGGCAATTCCTTCAAGCTCTTCTTCAATTCTTAAGAGCTGGTTGTACTTGGCGTTTCTATCACTCCTTGCTGGAGCACCGGTCTTAATCTGGCCCGCATTGAGGGCAACGGCTATGTCGGCAATTGTTGAATCTTCCGTTTCACCGGAGCGGTGGGACACAACGACTCCATAACCCGCTCTAAAGGCAAGGTAAGCGGCATCAATAGCTTCGCTGAGCGTTCCAATCTGGTTTACCTTGAGTAGCAGAGCGTTTCCAGCTCCCATTTCAATACCCTTCTTGAGCCTCTTGACGTTTGTAACGAAGATGTCATCTCCAACGAGCTGGACTTTCTTTCCAAGCTCCTTTGTAACCATTGCAAAGCCCTCAAAGTCCTCCTCTTGGACTGGGTCTTCTATTGAGACTATTGGATAGGTGGAGATGAGCTCCTTGTAGAGGTCGATAAGCTCTTCTCTCGTATACTCCTTGCCCCCAACGACATAAACGTTCCTCTCTTCCTCGTAGAACTCACTTGATGCAACATCAAGGGCAAAGGCTATTTCATCCCCAACCTTGTAACCGCTCTCTTCAATTGCCTTTACGAGGGCATCCAGTGGCTCGGTTACTTCCTTCATCGGTGGTGCAAAGCCACCTTCATCACCAACGTTAACTGCTAACTTGCCGTATTTCTCCATGAGAATCTTCTTCAAAGTATGATACGTCTCGCTCACCATTTGAATGGCTTCTCTAAAGCTCTTCGCGCCAACTGGCATAATCATGAACTCCTGAAAGTCCAGATCGTTACCCGCATGTGCGCCTCCGTTGATAACGTTGCTCATCGGAACAGGCAAAACATAAGCGTTTACTCCCCCAAGGTAGCGGTAGAGGGGCATTCCAAGGCTATTGGCTGCAGCTTTTGCAACGGCTAAAGATACACCAAGAATAGCGTTTGCACCAAGGTTGCTCTTGTTCTCTGTGCCGTCAAGCTCAAGCATGAGCATATCTATGTCCCTCTGAAGCGTAACGTCCATGCCAATTAACTCGGGAGCGATTATCTTGTTAACGTTCTCAACGGCCCTCTTAACGCCCTTTCCGTGATATCTCTTCCCACCGTCTCTGAGCTCTAAGGCCTCGTGAATTCCCGTTGAGGCACCGCTTGGCACTGCCGCCCTTCCCATTGCAACTGGGGTGTATACATCAACCTCAATTGTCGGGTTTCCTCTTGAGTCCAAAATTTCCCTTGCCACTATTCCGGTAATTTCGAGGGGGTTTTCCATTGCTTTCACCTCGGGTGATATTTGAGGTTCCTCTTTAAAGCTTTTTCACATGGGTTTGATTGTGAATTTTGGGAACCCTTAGAACACTCATTTTCCTGGGAGGAATTGAAACTAAGAACAGCATGGCATTTTATTTTGGAGAACTCTACCAAGTGAAAAGCAGAAAACAACTAATGTTTAACAAGCTTGAAGAAATCTTCACCCGACAAAGAAATTTCTGAACCCACGATGCTGAGATTTGGGGATTTAACGATTCTGAACTTGTAAATCTCTTTATGCAGCTCCCATGTAAAAACGCTAGTAACGCTTTCCTCAAGAAGACCAAGAATTTCCGGGAATCTTTCTTCTAAGGTCTCTCGATTTATAAAGTACACTGCAAAACGGGTTTCGGTTCCTACAAAACTTTCAATGTTGCGGACAAGTCTCATAGCATCTTGAAAATCAAGGGATGCAAAAAGCTTGTGAATACCCAAAACTGGATTGCAAACGGGTTTCTTTGGAACAACTTTCTCGTAAACTTCTTTATATACAGAAAAGTCTAAGGAGTACCTTCTAATTTCAACTTTTCCCAGAACTTTTCCAACATCCTTATTTCCGCCAATTTTTATAACAGATACTTTCAATAAGTCCTCAGTTGGAAGTCCTGTGATCTTGAGCCTCTTTATATATTCTGAAAAAGTGTCGGCGATGTCATCAATTATAACTGGGATATCCCTTTTCAAGCATCCATTTACCATAAGATAAAACAAGAGTTCGGGTGATGAGACGGAGGTATACTCAACTAATGCAGTTTCTCCGGGTTTGATTCCAAGCAATATTGAATCCAACGTTAGCTCTCTCTCACCTTTATCCATATAACCCCCTTTTTTTTCTTGGAATACAGACTATAAAACATTTTCGTTTATGAGGGTAGTGCTGCATCAACTCGAAATTAAGGGAAAAGAAAGAGCTTAAGAAAGCTCAAAAGCCCTTTCAAATTCCCTGTCCACAGGTTCTGGAGAAGTCAAAAGGCTGACAAGCACCATGACAACTGCTGAGACGAGTGCACCACTGACGTAAATGTACTCCCAGTAGCTGAAGCTCACTATCCCGGTTATTCCAACAACTGCCGTTAATGAACCCGCTATCATTCCAAGTAAAGCCCCTTCCCTTGTAGCCCTCTTCCAGTAGATTCCAAGTATCAGCGGAACGAAGACTCCCGAAGTGTAGATGTCGTAGGAGTATATGAGGAGCTCAACTATGCCTTGAACCGCAAGCGCCGCCACAAGCGCCAAAAGGCCTATGATTATCGTAGTCACTATTGAAAGTTTTAGCAACTTTTTATCCTCCGCTTCCGGATCTATAAAGCTCTGGTAAAAGTCCTTGACCACGTGGGAGGTTGCTGCTGATAATAGAGAATCAGCAGTGCTCATTACCGCCGCAAGAATTGCGGCCACGAATATTGCTCCCACCCCACTTCCAAACACCGTAATTACCAATTTTGGCACTGCAGTCTTTGGTGAATCGACTATCGCCTGAGGATCGTTCGAAAGGGCCAGTGCAAGCATCCCTGCGAGGGCTGGAAGAAATGACAATAGCATTAGCAGTATTCCACTGTAAATTGCCCCCATTCTTGCGGTTTTCTCGTCCTTTGATGCAAAGAGCCTCTGATAGAAGTCTTGCCCTATTAGAGTATACATAACCGTCGCTGCCAATGTCAGGGTAAACAGCGAGAACCCTAGAGACATGAAGTTAAAATACTCTCCGCTCGCTTGGGGCAGGTTAGGAATTGACGAGAGAGCCCCTCTTAGCCCTTCAAGCCCTCCCACTTTGCTCAGTCCAAGCACCACTGCAACCAAAACGCCAATGCTTCCGAGTATTATTTGAACAAAATCCGTCAATGCAACCGCCCACAGCCCTGAGAAGGCAGTGTAAGCTATGAAGATTAAGGTGGCAAATACCGCTCCAGCAGTTCCCGGCAATCCTATAGCTTCAAAGACAGCCGATGCTGCCCATACTTGTGCTCCGAGTATGCCTACGAGAGCTAAAAGCGATAGCGTTGCTGCCAAAAGTCTTATTGCCTTACTCTTATAGCGCATCTCCAAGACATCTGGGACTGTGTACAAGGCCAGAGCACGCATAGGCTTCGCAAGGGTTATACCCAAGAGAAGAAGCCCCAGACCACAGGCAAAACCGTACCAAATTCCTCCTAACCCGTAGGTGGCTCCCCAGCTAGCGCCTCCTAAGATGAAAGCCACCACCATAGTGAGTGGCTGCAAGAGTTGCAGTGGTTAGTGCTAACCCAAGCCTTCTCCCGGCCACCAAAAAGTCGGCCGAGGTCTTGATGTATTTCCTGGCATATGCTGAAATTCCCAGCATTGCTCCCATGTATAAAACAAGTGTTGTCCAAACTACGCTCATTTTCCTGCACCCTCCTGGAAGCACAAGTCAAAGACCTTTGGAAGTTATTTAAAGTTTTTGGAAGAAAAATTGACAAAATGACAGAAGATATCAAAGAATGCCTACCCCCCATAGCCGTCATGCATTTCAAACCCTTGAAATTTGTTGGCAGAGCATTGGAATATAATTGACAAGATTATGATGCTCTTGATTTAATTACAACATCATCACCCAATATGTGGCATAAGTTCCAAAGCAAAACCGAAAATCTTAAATATTTTGCAACGCTTATGTTATCAGGTGTAATGAAGCGAAGGTTATCACTTTTTCTTGGGGGTGAGGGCAGTGGGGCTGATAATCGACCCACACGTATTGCGATCGTTGCACAGAAGCGAACTGAGGAAGAGAATACTTTTTTATCTAAATGAGATTTACCCTTCCGGGACTTATCTTTCAGAGATCGCTAGAGTTATCAGATCTGATCCATCAAATGTAAAGGGTGCCCTCGTTGGTATGGGTAACAGATACAACGGAGAGAGCTCTCTCGTCTATCTTGGACTTGTTGAAGAGGTCAATCAAGATGGTTTTCGATACTACAGGTTAACCGAATATGGGAAAAAAGTTGTAGAATTTCTAAAAACCTATCAAACCTATTACACCAGATTTATGTGAGGTGCCAAAGATGGAAAATCAAATAAAAAAGTTTGACTTTAATCTGGAAACTCTAATCGACTTTTTCTTCTTTAATGTAATAAGGATAGGTCTTGAGTTGGGTGTTTTTAGGAATATTGAGAAAGCTAAAACCCTTGAGGAGCTCTTAAATTCGATAGACGTTCAAAATAAGACCTACCTAAAATCACTCCTCAGCACGTACTACAATCTCGGCATTATAGAGGTTAATGAAAGGGGAGTGAGCAGCAAAAAGTTTCTAAGAACATTTCTGCTTGAATATGATAGACTAAAGGATGTAATTCCGGAATGGATACCAATTCAAGATAAGATTGTTGAGATGGCCAACTATGCCTTCTTGTCATTTGAGAACTCCAAAGTGATGATGGACTTTGACAAAGATGCGGACTTCTGGGACATTCGACTTTCGAATCCCCTCAACGCCCTATACCGGGAGATAATGGCTGAAATAGGCAAGCTTAGGGATGGTCTCAGGGTTCTTGACTTGGGATGTGGTTCGGTCTCCCCGGTAGAGCTCGGGAGATATGTAGGTCCAAACGGGGAATACGTAGGTGTTGACTTCTCTCCGGGACTTTTAAGCATCGCCCAGCAAAGGGTTAAGGATTTGGGCATGGACTGGGTAAGTTTAAAGGAGATGGACATAAGAAACGTAATCCCAAAGAGAAAATACGATGTTGTAATAATGAGCTTTGTGCTCGAGTACATTCCAGAAATTCACCAAACCGTGTCAAAAGCCCTTGACTTTGTCGATGAGGGCGGAAAGCTAATAATAGTGGAGCCCTTCAGAGAAAACTTTGAAAACATAGCCGCCTGGGAGTTCTTTGAAAGGCTAACCAAAGAATTTCACAGGTTCCCGAGAAAAGCAGACGTAATTGATGCCCTTGAATATTACGGAAAGGAAGCGAGGGTAAAGGAATACGGGAAGTCAATTCTTGTTCTCGAGCCCGTCTATTAATTTGAATTTTTGCCTGTCCTATTCTCGCATCGTTACTACTCAAAGTTAGTGGGCACCTACATATGTATCTACATGTGCAAAAACCAATGTAAAAACAAAAAATTGCTTTATATCCCAGCTGTTCTAACATATATTGCAAAACTTCCAATGGAGGTGCCAAGAGATGAAGGAGATTTTTGGTAGGAAGAGGGGTGCCGTTGGTATTGGCACCCTGATAGTGTTCATAGCCATGGTGTTAGTAGCTGCAGTAGCTGCAGCAGTACTCATCAACACCAGCGGCTACCTCCAGCAGAGAGCAGAAGCTACAGGAAGGCAAACAACAAAAGAAGTAGCAAGCGGTCTGAAGATTGACAAAGTTACGGGACATGTGAACACATCATATACCGGAATAGACAAACTTGCTATATATATCTCACCAAACGCAGGAAGTGAAGCAATCGACCTAAGTCAAGCCAAAGTGTACATAAGTGATGGAACCAACGCCTATGTACTTAGCTATAATTCCAGCGCATTTACAGATGATAGCACTTTTGACGGAAATGTCTTTGGAAATGCAACGAATTATCCCACAACTAAAACATTTGGAGTAATAGTAGTTCAAGATGCCGATGGCTCACTCACCTCAAGCAATCCAACTATTAATGCCGGTGATATTGTAATTCTCACTGTGAATGCAAATTCCGTATTTGGCAGTGCAATCCCAACAAGAACCGAAGTCACAATCGAAGTTAGACCAGAATTTGGTGCTCCAGGATTCACTAAGGTCGTCACACCTCCAAGCTATGGAACCAAAAATATAATAGAGCTTAAGTGACGCCAGTTCTTTTGATTTTTCTTTACATTCTCTTTATTCCACTAACCTTTGGAGGAACCAGCAATGTCGTTCAGCTATTTGAAAGAGAAGTTCAAGAAAAAGCCAGAGGAGCAGAAGGAAGATAGGGGAGAAGACAAGCTGGAGCTCGCATTGGGCGAAGAGCCTCAAGTGCCAGAGGAGCAGAAGAGAGAGGAAGAAGAAAGGCTGACCATGGTAATGAACAGGTTAAATGAAATCGAAAACGAGCTTCCGAGAATTAAGGTAAACATCGACACCCTAAAAAGCCAGATTCAGGAGCTCAGGGAAGACATAGAAAAGCTCGACAAGACAATCAAAGACGTTATGATGCTTTACGAAGTCGTCTCCCAAGAGATCAATCCTTTCAGAGACTTAGAGAGCGAGAACCCAATAATGAAAGAAATCCACGAGTTAAAGCAGGAGATCGATGACATTAGAAAGGAGATAGCCCAGATAAAGGCAGATTTAAGGCTGCTCTCCTACCACGGTGTTGACCTGGATAGGATAATCTATGAAGCAATTTCGGAGGGAGAAGCATGATCACTGAAAATGAAATAGACGCAAAGCTCCAACAACTTCAAGGGAAAGTGCCGAGTGTCCTCATCAAGGACCTAAGGGACAAGCTGGTTTCAAAGATGGACATACTAACGCCTGAACAGGTTGATGTTATAATAAAAAAGGTGCTTGAAAACTATTCAAGCCAAGTTGAGAGGCTTAAGAGATTAGACAAAAGAATAGAGGAAATAGGGAAGTATTTGGAAGAAATAAGGGAGAGATTATCAGAAAGTCGGAGCCCCCTTGAGAGGCAGAATACAGGAATCGCAGAAAGTTCAATCAGCTGGGAACCACAAAGAATTGAGTTTGAAAGGGTTGAACCCCCGAAGGAGGAGAGGGAATTTGAAGAAGAGGGTGAGAGGGAGTTTTCAATGACTGAGGAAATTCAAATCCCCAAAGAAATAAGGGATGTATTGATAACACCCACAAAAAGCAGGGCAAGATTGGAAAAACTCCCTGACGATGCACTCTCCACGATGATAGCCTTAAAGTGGCTGGGATTCCTTATAGAGAGAGCGGGAATGCAGAATCTGGAGAACGTGCTCGAGTTTTACTATACAATAGGTTGGATATCCGAAGAAGTCCTTGAGGCACTGTTAAAGTATGCAAATGGCACAAGACCCCATCAGAGAGAGCCAAACTGGAAGCCTGACGACAAGCTTACTATTCAGGATCACCTGATATCCTTGCTCTTCATCGAGAGGCTAAGGGGAACAAGAATAACTCCAGAGGTTCTAAACTCCATTGAGAGAGAACTGAAGATGATGACCAAGATACTGGAACATGTTTATGGGGTTTAGGGGATAGGGTATGGGATTCAGCGTATCCGCAAGCTTCGCCGTAATACTTATCGCATCCATAGTGGCGTTTGGAACACTTTATTTGTCCCTTGAAAACAGCTATCTCTCGGTGGCGAACTCAGTAGAGGTGTATAAGGAATCTTTCGTAAAGAGACAGACCTCAAGATTATCCCTTTACAGCTACTCCTACACTGATCCGGGTTCAGAATCATCAATATACTCCATAACGTTCAATATTACCAATAACGGCTCTACCCTATCCCCTAAATATTGGAATTTCATCAGGGATGGAAGATTGAAAAATCCCGACGGCTCAACCCTCATCGTCGAAAACAAATCCTTTCTCCTCCCTGGGGAGCATATAAGCGTTACAACAACTGAGATTAAAGATAACGATGTTCACAGCCTAGTGATAGCTACCGAAACCGGATGTTCCTTGAAGATAGAATGGAGATGGGTATGGCTGGACCAAAACCAGACGATAGGGGAGCCCTCTATAGTTGGAACCTCATGGTACTGCAACTAGGTGAGTATCATGGCAAGTTCAGTGGTTTCAGAGATTATACTCTTCATAGTCTCACTCCTCGTCGCCGCAACGGTGGCAGGGGGGCTTTACGTTGTTACGCAAGATCTAGCCGATGGAATAACGTATAGAGGAACCACAATAGCCAAGAATCTCAGAACAGACTTCACAATAATAAACGATCCGGAAAACATTCCGGTGTCAGGAGGGGCATATGTATTTTACATAAAAAATACGGGAAGTGAGACCTTCCCTTTCACCTCCGATACCGTTGTGGTTTTCATCGACGGAAACCTCATACCGGCTTCAAACCTCACTCTAACCCCCTCACTATTAGCCCCCCATAACGTTGGAGAGCTAAAGGTGGCAACCACATTATCAGCTGGATATCACAAGCTCGTGGTAGTAATTGAAAACGGAAAGCAGAGGGAGTTTGTATTCAAAATAGGGTGATGACTATGGCACATTTGCTGAAAATCCAGATACCCAACGATGAGCTCCACAGGAGACTTGGGGGTGGCATCCCCTCTGGAAGCATAGTCCTGATAGAAGGTGAGAGGGGTACCGGTAAGTCTATCTTCTCTCAACGCCTTGCTTATGGGTTTTTGAGAAACGACGTTTCTGTTAGCTATGTTTCAACCCAGCTAACTACCCCCGAGTTCATAAATCAGATGGAATCACTTGGCTATAGTGTAATCCCCTTTCTGATAAAGAGAAAACTCCTCTTTGTATCCCTCTATCCTCTTCTCAGCAGCGTTTCCAAGAGAGAGAAATTCTTACCCAGATTTTTGAGTGAAGAGAGACTCTGGGAAAAGGACGTCATTATTATAGACTCACTTGCCCCTATTTTACCCCCAAAGTTAAATGAAGATACGCTCAGGCAATTCACAGAACACCTCAAAAAGCTCAGCGCTCTGAACAAGGTGATAATACTAACTTCAAGCCCCAATGGAATTGAACCTTCTGCCCTTTCCGTGCTGGAAGAAATCTCTACAATGCTGATAAGACTCCAAGTGAAAGTTTTTGGGGGGGATTTAAAGAACTCCGCTACCATAATCAAGTACAACAACGCTATGGGGATCTTCCAAAAGATAATTCCATTCAGAGTTGAACCGAAGGCAGGATTCATCGTGGAGATAGCCGCGGTGGTGTGAGATGGCAGAAAGAACTAGTGAAACCCTCGAAACCGCAATGGCAAGGAATCCTCACTTGAGGGAATACGTCGAAGACTTCGCTAGGAAATACGGCAAGATGCCGGAGTTTCACGTTCAGCTCAGCAGGGATATGAAGGAGATAAAATACCCGAACATAATATACCCAGTTGGGGATCCAATTTTTGTCCACATCTACGGAGATCCCAAAACCGAGAAGAGATATATTGTGATAGAGCCCAGAATCCAAAATGCTGAGGAGAAGGCAAAGTATGAATTGGTAAAAGAAAAAATTCTTGAGCTGGCTCCCACCAAGGTCGTTCCCGAAGAGAGGGAAGAGTTTGAAATATTTCTCGACGAGCTATATAACGAAGCCCTAAAAAAAATCAACGGTGGAGGTTTATTCTCCAGAAACAGTGTGAAATTAACTCAAAGAGAGATAGAAAAATTTAGGTATCTGCTGAAAAGAGACATAATCGGTATTGGGCCTCTGGAGGTTTTAATCAGAGACCCATATATCGAGGATATACACATAATCGGTGCCGATTACATCTCCCTAATACACAAGATCTTCGAGGCACTGCCCACCAACATAACCTTCGAAAGCAACATAGCCCTGGCGGATTACTTTAAGGCCTTGAGTGAGAGAATCGGAAGGCCCGTAAGTGACAAGAATCCAATTGTCGATGGAACCCTTCCCGATGGCTCGAGAATAAACATCATATACAGCCCAGACGTTAGCATAAAGGGTCCCTCAGCGACGATAAGAAAATTCTCCGCAACTCCTATAAGCGTTGTCCAGCTCGTAAAATGGAACACATTCTCAGCTGAAATTGCCGCTTACCTGTGGCTTGCCTTGGAGTATGGAATGAGCATATTTGTGTGTGGTGAAACGGCAAGTGGAAAAACAACGACTTTGAACTCCATCATCCCTTTCATAAAACCTCAAGCGAAGATATTCACCGCTGAGGATACTCCGGAGGTTGTTGTGCCACATCCAACATGGCAGAGGCTAACGACAAGAGAAAGAGGGCCCGAGGAGAGCAGAGTAACGCTCTTTGACCTCCTTAAGGCTGCTTTAAGATCGAGGCCCAACTACATCATAGTTGGTGAGATAAGAGGTGCGGAAGGAGCAATAGCCTTTCAGGCAATGCAGACCGGACACCCGGTTATGGCTACGTTTCACGCGGGTGATGTTAAGAAGATGATACAGCGTTTTACCGGACACCCCATAAACGTCCCCGTAACCTTCATAGATAACCTCAACATTGCCCTTTTCCAGCAGGCAGTTTACGTAAAGGGAAAGTTCCTGAGGAGAGTCCTCAGTGTAGTGGAGATAGAGGGCTACTATGAAGAACTCGGAGGAGTTGCTACGAGGAGTGTTTTTGAATGGGATTCAGTCAGCGATAAGCACATCTTCAGAGGAATGAACAACTCCTACATTTTGGAGAGAAAAATAGCGGAAGTAGCTGGCTATGAAGACCCAAAAGACATCTACAACGAGCTGTTTTTGAGGGCAAGGATAATCCAGAGAATGGCGGAGCTGGGAATAACGGACTACTGGGATGTCTATAGGGAGATAAAGAACTTCTATGAAAAGGGCATACAAGGATTGAGCTTTAGGCTTTAGGTGAGGTAGAATGCCAAAACAAAAGGCCAACATATTCGTGCAGGCAGATCTGGACATGAAAACTTACGTGAGAAGAATATTAGCGCCAAGCATAGTGGCCAGTGTAGTTCTTTTTGTCGTGCTCTCGCTTCTCACAACGTTTATCTCAACCTCCTCTATGATCAGAATAGCACTCTATGCAATTTCCCTGCTTCCCCTGATATATGCCTTTATGCACCCCTACTCCGTCGCAAGTGGAAAGAGGGTCAAGATAAACTCAAAAATTCCCTACTTTGTGACGTATTTTGCCGTTCTCTCAACAAGTGAAGTTGGTAGAGACGAGTTAATCTTGAATCTAGCAAAGGAAAAGGTGCTTGAGCCTATTTCCAGAGACATGGAGAAGATTTACTACCTAATAGCAAAGTTCAACAGGGGAATGCCAGAGGCTTTTAGGTTCCTTGCAAAAAGGACTCCAAGCAAAGTATTCTCGGACTTTCTTGAGAGGCTTGCATATTCCCTTGACAGCGGTGTGGAGTTAAAAGACTACCTGTTGCAAGAACAAAAAATTGTGATGGACGATTATCAGACGTTTTATGAGGGTGCTCTTTACGATCTGGATGTCTTTAAGGAAGTCTACAGCTCACTTATAATCTCCGTGGTGTTTATGGTAACTTTCATCATAATAGGACCCATAATAACCGGTCAAGACTTGGTAACACTAACGATTTTTACATTCATTCTGGTTATGGTGGTTGAGATAGGGGTTCTTATTCTAATAAAACACAAAATGCCCGAAGATAGCATATGGGCCAGCAACGCCATGAACGCAGAAAGAAGGGCTAAAGTTACCAAGGGGGCCCTAATATCAATCACCGGAACTGTAGTCGTTGCCCTTTTGTATCTTTTTGTACTGAGAGTTAGGTTCAACATCCCGATGGAGATAGCGTTGGCCTTGATTATGAGTCCCTTGGCTTATATAGGCTATGTCCTCACAAAAGAAGAGGAAAACATTCTAATAAAAGATGAAAACTTCCCAGCATTTATGAGAAGCCTCAGCTCATCTTTAGCAGCAAGTGGGGCATCCATGGCATTAGTTTTGAAATATCTCAGCTCTCATGACTTCGGAACGCTGACAAAAGACATCAAAAACCTGAATAAAAGAATATCCCTAAAAATAGACGACACAAAATCTTGGAAGTATTTTGTCTCAGATACGGGAAGCTGGCTCATAGACATCTTCTCCGATATATTTAGAAAGAGCCTCCATCTAGGAGCAGATCCAGACTACGTGGGAAGGGTAATCTCAAACAACTTTGAAAGACTCCTCAGGCTAAGAAGGAAAAGGAAGCAGAGTGTGGCAAGCTTTAAGGGTGTAATATACGGTGTTACGGGAGCCTTTGCCTTCTCAGTTGCAGCTGCATTTCAGGTTGCAGTTTATATGACCCACTTATTCTCCAACATCCAGCTTCCGGGGGAGTTCATTCAGGATATCCTTTTTATACCAAGTGCCAGGGGTCTTCAACTAACCAACTATATTCTGATCTCGATACTTCTGCTTCACTCATTGCTCTCAGCGTTTTCAATAAAAATCGCAGACGGTGGACATCTGGGCATAGCCCTTTATTACTTTGTAATACTCACATGGATGTCTGCCATAGGTCTTTATCTCGGTGAGTTTGTGATGGGGAAGATGATGAGTTTTTCAGGGTTGATACTACCTCTAATGGGGGTGGGACTGTGAAAAAGTTCTTCATAATTTTTCTCTTGACCCTCTTCTTACCTTATGTAAGCGCACAGTCTGTTTTCACTGGATGGATTAGAGTACCTTCTCATGTAGGAATAGAAGGAAAGGAGATAGAGCTCAAAGATGTATCACTGGATGGCAGGTTTCTAGTGTTAACCCCCAAAGGCAACTTCTTTGTAACCCCCGGAGAGACTGTAAATTCAAGTATCTATTCCCTTCGTCTCATTTCAGGCTTTGTAAAGGATGACGGTGGTTATGCAAAGCTGAACATCACATTCCCGTACATATTAGAAAATCAAACCCTGCTGCTTGGAGACTACAAAATCTCACTAATAAGTGTGGGCGACAAAGAAGCAAAGATAAGACTGCTGTATAAAAACACGTCAAAGGAGATCCTATACAGCGGAGGAAAAATTGAGTTTAATGAACTTCTCGGGTCGTTCAAAATAATGCCAACTATATTCGATGGTTATCTATACAAGGGTGGTACCAAAGAGATTTATGAGTGGACAGTAAAGTTTGAAGACTTTAACATAACGGAAGTCAATGGAGAGTTCAGAGAGTTTGTTGGCATATCTATAAACGGGAAGGAACACTGGGTCGGAGTGGGAAAAACAATAGAAGCTGATGGAATCATAATTGACGTAAAAGACCTTGTTGGATCAAGTTATGTGAGAGTTTTAATAAAATTAAAAGGAGTGTACGCAACGTTATCCATTTCGCCCTCGGTGTATAAAGAGGTGGAAGAAGGAAAAGACACCCAAATAGGGCCATATCTGGTGAGAGTTGAAAAGGTATTTTCAGATGGGGCTTATGTAACTATAAGAAACTTCTGTGGAATGACACTCAAAAGCGGATGGGTGTATACAAACACACTAATTTCTTATGGGGGGCTTTACATAGGGGTTGAAGGGATAAAGGATCTGAAAACAAAGAAAATTGTAACTCTGGTTGGATTCCTTGAAAGTGAAAAAATTCCAAAACCAGAGGCAGACGTCTTTGTGAACGTCTCTTTCTCAACCCCCGAAAAGGCGTTGCAGTTTGAGCCCTTTAATGCCACCGTAGTAATTAAAAACGAAGGAGAAAAAGACCTACACTTCGTTGAGATAATCCCCAACCTCACCAGCGGGTTTAAGATAACAAGCCCGTATCCAACGTATATCCCGGAGCTAAAGGCAAAGGAGAGCATACACTTTAACCTAACTCTCCTGTCAGAAAACTCCGGACTTCTCAAGTTGGGCTCCATAAAAGTGCGTGGAAACGTACCTTTTCAGCTATCATGCGATGGCTTTGCCAGAATATCATTTTCGTCAGAGATCAGATGGATAAACATTGAAAACGCATCTCCTTATTATCTGCTATCAATCCAAAGTTCCGATGGAAGCATTGGAGAGCCTATTCCCCTAAATATTACCGTTGTAAACAAAGGAAATACACGCGGACCGTTTACACTTACAATAGCCTTGCCAGAGCATTTTGGAATAATAGGGGATAAGCTAACAGCCTCTGGAAGGTTTGCATATATAACCGGCTCTCTGAAACCCGGAGAAAACAAAACGTACAGTTTCTACTTTATTCCAACAAAAGAGGGGGAATTTGAAGTGCTTGCAGCGCTCAAAGAGCGGGAGTACATAGCCAAGAACTCCACCATAGTAAAGATCGAGGCTCCGAAGATCTCTCAAACCCAAATTCCCGAAGGAACAAAAGAGACCGAGGTCTCATCAAATTCCACAAAAATTGTGGAAACCTACACAGAAACCATAACCTACACGGAAATTAGAAACACTACCATAGAAATATTTCCAACAAAACAAAAGCTCCTTTTTGCAGGCGGGGGATTTGTAGGAGGAATGATTTTCATATTGCTGCTCGCCTGGATCGCAGCAAAACTTGAAGAGAGGAGTGGGAGGTGAAAGCCTTGAAATTCAAAAACATTTGGAGATTCCCAAAATTTGGAGAAACCGTGCTTTTAGAGTATCCATCTTCGACACTTCCATACAGAGAGCTGGTTGAGCTGATAACTTGGGGCAAAGAAAACAAAATCCCAGTTGTGATGGATGATATTCTCGATACCCTCTATGTTTACAAAACCCACATGAAGCTCGCGGGGATTGATACCGGGATTTTAGAAGACGTTAGGGTAATCAAAACCGGAGGTCGGTTGGAGGTTGGAAACGTTATAAAGAGATTCCGCGTCAGCGATATAATGTCTCTAATCCAAGAATTTGAAGAAAATTATGAGGCTCTGCTTTCTGAGATGGAACATGCAATTGTCCCAGTGCTTGGAATTGAGAGACTATTTTTGCTTGCAGATTCAAAAATAGAGGCATTAGCTTTGATAAACATGTTAACCAGATATGCTGGAAGTAGAAGAAGAACCGCGTTCTACTTCACTAACGTTGATGTCCTAAGAAATAGTGTCCCTTATGTTCTTCCACTATTGGAGGAACTCGCCACAACCGTTCTGCAAATACATAGAAAAGGCGAAGAAATAATTCCCGAAGTCAAAAAATCCATATCCATGGAGGTAAAAGTCTAAGCAAAAATCCTAAGCACAAAAAACAGAACCAAAGCCATTATCGTTAACACGATGGTAACCCCTATTCCTTCTTCTTCCCTGAGCCTGTAGTGGGCTAAAATGGCATTTGCCATTATTGCGGGAGGCATCGATGCCTCAACCAGCACCGCATAGAATATTTCCGAACCAGTTCTTAGAGTCAAAGTAACGAAAACAAACGGTATAGCTATTCTAAACGCCCCTACTTCGAGAAGCTTCCTCCATTCAAACTTCTGGAGATTTATGCGGGAGCCAAAGTAGATAAGAATTGCAGGAATGCTCCACCAGCCGATTTTGTTCATTCCACCCAGCAGTTGAGAGGGAAGCTCAATCCCAAGCAGTACGAGGGTGAGGGCAAGTATATTGGCACTGGTGGGTGGAAAGCTAAGCGCTCTTAGGATGCTTTCCCCAAGCGAGGCTTTTCCACTCGAATAATGTGCAGCAACGAAAGTCACTACCGGGAGAACTATTAAAGTATTCGTACTTGCATAGATAATCGCGGGGGTTAAATCATCTAAAAACAGGCTCGCTATTGGGAATCCCACTGCGACTGTGTTTGGATACGTTGAGAGTATCATCAAAGCCCCTTGCCACTTCTTATCCCCTACAAAAAGCCTCGCATAGAGAAAAGATGTCCCGAGACTAAGGGCAACAATTAAGAAGACATACAAGAACACAATCTTGATTTCCATCAGATAGGCGAGATCCTTTGAGGCAACGTTTGAAAAGACATAGAGTGTCAGAAGTCCCCGGGATGCAAACTTATTCAAGTGAGCAAAAGGCTTCTCAGATTTTATTATCCTCCGAAGGATAAACCCTATGGCTATTAAAGCAAGCATCTGGTAAATGTTCATGACTCTTAGATAAAAGGAAGGTTTAAAGAATTTTTCGCTTAACTGTTCATTCTTTTTTCTTTTTCAGGTACTCCTCATACAGCCTTCTTAGATCCTCAAGCTCCTCAAGGTCTTCAAAAAACCCGAGCTTTTCGTAAAATGTCTTTAAATTCTCGATGCTCCTGAGTGAGTTCTTAAATTCTCTGGTAAGGGCTTTTTCATCAATATCCACACCAAACTCTTCCTTCAATCTTTCTTCGAAATCATGGCCAAGCTCAAAAATATCCCCCTTATGAATCCCAAAAAGCAAATAAGGGATATTAAACAGCTTAAAAGCCGCCAGAAGATATCCAAGTCTTTCTAAGTCTGGTTTATTGGATGAGGGTACGTAAAGATACTCAAGTTTATCATTAAAATAAACCACAAGATACCATGATTCCGGAGATAGGGGGAACATTTCTGCCTTTTCCTTCCTTACTCTCCCCATGTTAATCCCTCAACCAGACACTGTCTTCTCCAAAGTAGTTCAGCTTAACAACGAAGAGCCTAAATGGTTCCTCCCTTTCGTTTACGACCCAGTGAACTGTTTTTGGCTTTACAAGGTATATATCGCCGGGCCTGGCTTCATACTCCTTTTTCCCAATGCCAAGCTTCGCCTCACCGCTGATTATGTAAAAGAGCTCGTACTGCTTCTCATGATAGTGCTTTGGAACGGTTTGCTTTGGCTTTATCTCAACTATCTGGGCGTAGCTGCCTTCCGGGAGTTCACCCTCAAACAGCGGTGCCTTCCTATACGTGCCCCTATCGACAAATACCCCAACTTCTGCCCTCATTTCAATCCCCAACTGTACATTCCGAAGTTATGTTTAAAAATCCTTCATTTAATCCCCAAACATGGTTATACTTGGAGTGCACGATGGACACGATGCGGGAGCAGTGCTGTTCAAGGGAGAAGAAATCTATGCCGTAAACGAAGAGAGGTTAAACCGGATAAAAAAGTACCGCGGATTCCCAGAGCTGAGCATAAAGAAAGTCTTAGAAATCGGAGAAGTACATCCGGAAGAGGTCGAGGTAATAGCGGTAGCGGGTATTTTCAGGAAGCAATCAAGATTGTTAGAGCTTGAGAGAAATCTCAAATCCATATTTGGCAAAGATTTCAAGAAGAAAGTTCTTTTTGTTGAACATCACCTTGCCCACGCTTCTTCTGCATACTTCACCTCGGGCTGGAGAGAGGCATTGGCGTTAAGTATAGATGCCGCGGGGGATGGACTGAGCTCTTCCATTTATGTGGCAAGAGATGGTGAGATGATAAGAATAGCCCAGAGCACCTATTTAGACTCTCTCGGAGATTTCTATGCATCGGTTACTGAACTTTTGGGCTTTAAACCGATGAGACATGAAGGGAAAGTCATGAGCTTGGCAGCCTATGGTAAGCCAACCTACGATCTCTCCCATATAATAGAACTTAGCGGTCTGGGCTTTGAGAACAAGCTGAAAGTAGTAGGTAGTGAAGCAACTAAAAAGCTCGCCGAATTTTTCAACTACCCCCTATTTGAGGCTAAAGAAATCGCCCAGGAAATGAAAAAAGGCAAGCTGGATGGAGAACTTCAAAAGAGGGCAATAGAAATAGCAGCCTCCGCCCAAGCACACCTTGAAAAGCTCATCGATGAGCTTGGGTTAAAACTTAAAAGTTATAACTTAAAACTTGCCTACGCCGGGGGAGTTGCACAAAACGTTAAGGCAAATGCCGTTTTGAGGAGGCATTTCCCCGACCTATGGGTATTTCCGGCAATGGATGATTCTGGACTAGCTTTCGGTGCCGCAGCCTTCGTCAAAGCCCAGTTCGAAAGGCTCGATAGGAGATGGAAACCCTTTAAGCTTGAGCACGTCTACCTGGGCCCCTCCTATAATGAGAACGAAATTGAAGCCCTCTTAAGGGCAGAGGGACTAAGATTTGAATATCGTGAAGACATAGAAGGGTTTGTAGCGGAGATGCTTCTTGAAGGTAAAATGGTGGGCTTTTTCCAAGGAAGAATGGAATACGGCCCAAGGGCCTTAGGCAACCGCTCCATCCTCGCAGACCCGAGAAGCAAATATGTTGTAAAAAAGCTCAACGTAGCATTGAACAGAGACGTCTTCCAGCCGTTTGCCCCTTCAATGCTGGAGGAGAGAATTGAAGACTACCTCGAGGAGCCCTATCCGAACAAGTTCATGACAATGAGCTACAAGGCAACGGAAAGAATGATTGAGGAAGCCCCAGCGGTTGTGCACGTTGATAAAACAACAAGACCCCAAACTCTCCTTAAGGAGGATAATCCGCGCTATTACAACATAATAAAACACTTTGAAGCGGAAACGGGCGTTGGGATGGTTTTAAACACGAGCTTTAACATGCACGGGGAGCCGATAGTTTGCTCTCCAGCAGATGCCCTGAGAACTTTCAAAAAAGCCAAGCTCGATGCCCTCGTTTTGGAGAACTTTGTTGTATACCAGTGAGCTATTCTATTCATTATTGCCAAATATTTCATCTCGGTAAAATTATAAACACCAAGGAGAAATCTCACTGGTGAAGATTATGGCGCTGAGCGATAGGCTTGAGATGGTGAACCCTTCTGAAATAAGAAAGCTTTTTGATCTTGCCCAAGGTATTGAGGGAATAATCTCACTCGGAATTGGAGAGCCGGACTTTGACACACCGGAACATATAAAGGAGTATGCAAAGGAAGCCCTTGACAAGGGACTAACACACTATAGCCCAAACATAGGGATTTTGGAGCTCAGGGAAGCAGTTGCAGAGAAGTTAAAAAAGCATAACGGAATTGAGGCAGATCCAAAAACCCAGATAATGATAACCGTCGGCACCAACCAGCAGATTTTAATGGGACTTGCAACCTTCTTGAAAGACAACGAGGAAGTTCTCATTCCCTCCCCAATGTTCGTTAGCTACGCCCCCGCAGTTATTCTGGCGGGAGGAAAGCCCGTTGAGGTTCCCACCTATGAGGAAAACGAGTTTCGCCTAACCGTCGATGAGCTCGAAAAATACGTGACTCCAAAAACAAGGGCATTGATAATAAACACCCCAAACAATCCCACGGGGGCAGTATTAACGAAGAAAGATCTTGAGGAGATTGCAGATTTTGCGGTTGAGCACGATCTGATGATCTTAAGCGATGAAGTTTATGAGTACTTCGTCTACGATGGGGTCAAAAACTACAGCATTGCCTCTCTGGACGGCATGTTTGAGAGGACAATAACCATGAACGGGTTCTCAAAGACCTTCGCAATGACCGGATGGCGTTTGGGGTTCCTAGCGGCTCCAGAATGGGTTGTGGAAAAAATGGTTCGATTCCAAATGTACAACGCAACATGTCCCGTGACATTTATTCAATACGCGGCTGCAAAAGCCTTGAGGGACGAGAGAAGCTGGAAAGCGGTAGAAGAGATGCGCAGGGAATATGAGAGGAGAAGAAACCTTGTTTGGAAGAGATTAAACGAGATGGGTCTGCCAACGGTTAAACCAAAGGGGGCGTTTTATATCTTCCCAAGGATTAAAGACACCGGTTTAAGCAGCAAGGAGTTCAGTGAGCTGATGATAAAGGAGGCAAAGGTGGTTGTAGTTCCCGGAAGCGCATTTGGACAGGCTGGAGAAGGCTATGTGAGGATAAGCTACGCCACAGCCTATGAGAAGCTTGAAGAAGCTATGGACAGAATGGAAAAAGTGCTGAAGGAAAAGAAGCTCGTTTAACCTCCCCCAGCAATCTTTTTATCTTTTCTCCCCCACTTTGATGGGGATGAAAAATGCTTCCGGGAAAAGTTCCTCCAGAAGTGCTTGAAAAAATTGTCTTTAACCTTCTTGGAGTTGAGGATGAGAGGGTTATAATAAAATCTGGTGTAGGCATTGATGCGGCTGCAATAGACTTTGGAGATAAAGCTCTCGTTGCATCAAGCGATCCCATAACCGGGGCAGAGAAGCACATAGGCTTTTACGCAATAAACGTTAACGCAAACGACGTTGCAACGTTTGGAGCCAAGCCGAGGTGGTTCTTAGCAACTATTCTGTTGCCGGAAAATGCTAATGAGGCTCTCCTTAAGGAGATAATGGAGGACATGCACAAAAGCGCCGAAAAACTTGGCATAGCCATAGTAGGGGGCCACACGGAAGTGACAATTGGACTAAACAGACCTATAGTCATCGGAACGATGCTCGGTGAAGTCGAGAAGGGAAAGTTGGTAAAATCAAACGGTGCAAAAGCTGGAGACGCCATAATATTGACCAAAGGTGCCGGAATTGAGGGAACTTCAATTATAGCGAGTGAAAAAGAAGAGGAGCTTAGGAAAGTATTTGGAGATGAGTTGGTGGAGAGGGCAAAGGGATTTCTTGAGAAAATCAGTGTGGTAAAAGAGGCATTAATTGCTGCAGAGATTGGGGTTAATGCCATGCACGATCCCACGGAGGGAGGGATAGCCAACGGATTCCACGAGATGGCAGACGCCGCTGGTTTAGGATTTAGGGTTTATTACGATAAGATACCCATAGCGGAAGAGACCAAAAAGCTGTGTGAGTACTTCAACTTAGACCCCCTTGCTCTGATAAGCTCAGGCTCTCTCCTAATCGCGGCGCCAAAAGAAAAAGCCGAAAAAATCGTGAATGCAATACAAAAAGAGGGCATTGAGGCGGCAATAGTTGGAGAGTTCCTGGAAGACAGGAACACAAAGGTTCTTGTGAAAGATGGGAAGGAGATCCCGCTAAAAAGGCCAGAAACGGACGAAATCTGGAAAATCTTTTAAAGGTATTTTTCCCTATGTTGCTCACATGGCCGGTTGGAGATGGCTAGACCCTTATCGAAGTTGGTGGGATTTTAATGCCCCTGGCCTAGTACTGCTGCCTTCAGAGAGCACTACCTCAACCTCCTAACCTTCCTACCCTTTATGTCTATTCGCCCTTCCTTCTCAAGCATTCTCAGAATTTCTTCAAATGCCTTCCCGTTCATCACGTTTATTATCATGGTGCCCTTTTCGGTGGGTATCTCCATGGGCATCGCCTTGAGAAACGCCATGGTTAAGTCTTCTTTGGAAACCTTCTCGTTACCAAGGGCATTTAATATCTCGCTCGCAACTATTCCCCTTGAGATAAGGGCAAAGTAAACATCCATAACCGTCTCTTCTTCAAAGTACTTTGCGGCTATATGCATAGCCCGGTTGATTTTCTCTATTTCAAGCTCCCGGATCTCTATCTCATATTCCGGAAGCAGGTCAACAAACGCAAACTGCTTCGCTATCTTCTCAATTTTCTCAAGGTTTTTTGCAATTTGATACGGAAACCTGAACTGGAATTTGAGCTTTGTAATATCAACGTTTTCTTTTAACCTTGCTTTGTTCTCTTCAATAACAACTGCATCGTTTTTAAACAGCTGATCAAGAACGTCCCCCATCCAGTAGCCCTCTTGAAGGAGATGCTCTATTTCTTCACCCTCCTTAAGATGCTCAAGGGCATGGTTTATCTGCTCCTTAAACGTGAGAAAGCCCTCAAGAAGAATTTCCTTTTCCTCACCTTCAAAAGAGCTTATGGCATTGTTTATCTCCTCAAGCGTTCCTTCAATCATGTAGCCAATAAACGCCTCATACCCGAGTCTTTCCATAACAGCAAACCTGATCCCTTCCCTCTTAAGCTCGTTTAAGAAGGCTTCTTTCACAACTTCATTCTTTGTGAGCAACCTCATGTGACCACCAGATGGAAAAGGCTAAAAGTCATTTATAGTCTTTTTGTATAGGTGGGAACATGAGCGAAGAAAAACCCCTTTTGCTTGACAAAACCCTCGAAACGTGGAAAGGCAAACGTGTTGCCTTAGCGGTAAGCGGAGATCATTCCTTCACTGGGGTGCTAAAAGATTTTGACGAGGAAGTAATAATTTTGGAGAACGTTGCCGATGTTGTGGGTAACCGGGGGAAAGCCTTGGTGGTAAGGATAGACGACACAAACTGGATAATGCTCTTAGAGTGATAAAAATGAGGGCAGTTGCGTTTGTAGGGTTTAAAAAGAGCGGGAAGACAACCACGGTAGAAAGGGTCGCAGGAGAACTCAAGAAAAGAGGATACAGGGTGGGGATAGCAAAGAGCATGCACACGAACTTTGACAGAAAGGACAGTGACACTTGGAAATTAAAAAGAGCAGCAGATTATGTAATTGTAAGAGCCCAAGACACAGATGCCCTCCTTTTTGAGGCAAAGGACTTAAATGCCCTATTATCCACAATGCCAGAGGTTGATTTCCTCCTCCTTGAGGGCTTCAAAGATGCCAAGCATTTGCCCAAGGTAATATGTGCCAAAAGTGAAGAGGAAGTGAAAGTATTAAACGATGGGCTTGCTATAGCCGTTAGCGGTGTTATATCAGGCGAAGCCAAAAGCATTGAAGGGCTTGAGGTGATAAATCCCCTTGAGAATCCCGAAAGACTGGCAGATTTAATAGAGGAAAGAGCGTTTATGCTGCCGAACATTAACTGCGGATTGTGCGGGTTTGACTGTTACGAGATGGCAAAGCTCATAGTAAAGGGCGAAAAGAGCACAGAAGACTGCGTTGTCTTAAGTTCAAAACCAAAGGTCATCGTTAGGGTTGATGGGAAGGAGCTTCCAATGAAAGACTGGGTTCAGGAGCTTGTTGAAAAGACCATTAAAGGCATGCTTTCCGCCATGAAGGGCTACAGAGAAGGGAGGAAAATAGAGATTATAATCGAAGGCTAAGTTACTCCAACATTAATTTCTTTTATCTGGCCGTTTTCGAGAACAAATGCCCTATATTCTCCAGTGTTATTCACTATCAACCATACGTTTCTCCACAAGTCCATGCCTTTCAAATCCCTATGAGAGGGATACGGGGAACAGTTAAGGTGGGAGTGAAATATTCCGATGACTTCCTTCCCCTCCTCTTCAGCTTTTTCAAGAACTCTGAGCGTTTCCAAAGGGTCTATTTCAAAGCCTACTGGAGAATTTAGCCGATTCTCTGCAAAGACAACATAGTCCACAAAGGCATCTTCCCCTTTCATCGTCCCTATCAAAAATCCGCATACTTCAACTTTGCTCTCTCTGGCCTTGGTTAGAATTTCCTTCAAATGTGCACGTTTTATAAAAATACTCCTCATGAGTGCTTCTCTTCCTCAGGCATTTAAATCTTTTTTGTTCACCAATGAATAAATCAGTGCAGAAAAGCTTATAAATAGGTTTACAATCATCAAGATTTGGTATCCCTTTATTATCACTCAAAATGATACAAGAGGTGAAAAACATGCTCGCGAGAATAGTCTACTACAAGAGGAATTCCATTCCCGAAGAGGAAATAGTTGTGGTTAGCAAGGTAGAGAAAGCCCTCGAAATAGCGAGAAGGAAGCTGGGGATAGAAGTTGTGGGGTTTGAAGTCGAAATAATTTGATCACGATCGCCTTCTTCTCCCCTTTTATTCTATGTGCAAACTTTCATCATAGCCCCACTCATAGAGATAGCCTATCCTTTCAAGTTTTCCTTTAGAGTACTCATAAACAAGCGGCACTCCTGTGGGGATGTTAAGCTTCAAAACCTGCTCTTTAGTTAGCTTTTCTATGTGCATGACTATTGAGCGTAGGCTATTTCCATGGGCAGAGACAAGTACGTTTTTCCCCTTTTCAAGCTCGGGGAGTATCTTTTCTTTAAAATAAGGAATTGTTCTCTCGGCAGTGTCCTTAAGGCTTTCTCCTCCCGGCGGTGCTATGTCGTAGCTTCTCCTCCACAGTAAAACTTTATCTTCTCCGTAGATTTTCTTTGCCTCATCCTTGTTAAAACCCTGCAGTTTGCCGTAATAGCGCTCGTTGAGATGCCACGACTTATAAACGGGGACGTAATTTTTCCCGTATTCCCCATATACGATTCCCCAGTCTTTCATTTTTCCGTTTTCGTGCTCTATCTTCGGAACGCCGGAGGTGTTTTTGCTCATAACGAGCATTGCAGTCTGGATTGCTCTGACAAGTTCTGAGGTAAATACCACATCTATCTTCCACCCTCTCAAAAGTTCTCCAGCCTTTAAAGCTTCTTCAATTCCCCTTTCGCTCAAAGGCACATCAACCCAGCCTGTAAAAAGGTTTAGCTTATTCCACAGACTTTCGCCATGTCTTATTAGTATAAGTTTGCTCATTAGGTTCACCTAAAAATTGTTGGTGGACTGGTATAAAGCTCTTTCTGTTCAAGGATGAGCAACGGCAGTTTTTCTTTTGACCATTCAAACTCGTAGTGACACCACCCTCGTAGAAGATTAAAATTATATAGGTAAATGCACAGTCATAAATAGCTATAGCAAAGGAGGGACTTACATGGAAAGGAGGCTCTACAGAAGTAGAAAGAACAGAATGCTCTTCGGAGTTTGTGGGGGATTGGGAGAATACTTTAACGTAGATCCTACCCTTGTCAGGATACTCTTTATAATCCTGCTCTTGGGAAGTGTAGGAACTGCAATATTGCTATACTTTCTTTTAGCTATTGTAATACCGGAGGAACCTGAAAATGGAGGTGAGTGATGGTGGAAAAGAGACTCAAAAGGAGTAAAAAGAATAAAATATTTTTGGGAGTTCTTGGAGGAATAGCCGAATATATCGACGTTGATCCAACTATAGTGAGGGTACTCTTCATCCTTCTCTGTCTCGTTGAGCCAGTTTTCATCCTGGCGTATTTCTTAATGGCTATAGTTATGCCCGAAGAAGAGGAGGAAAGAGTAACTGCAGAGAAAATTCCAGAGAAGATCGAAAAGCTAGCTGAAGAGGCTGGAGAAAAAGTTGAAGAACTGACCAAAAAAGCTCCAAAGGTAGAGAAAAAAGACGACACGAAGCTTTTTGGGATAGCCCTTGTCCTTTTAGGAGCAGTGTTGCTCTTAAAGGTTTTCATACCGTTGCCACTCTTTGGACTAAGGGTAATAGTTGCACTGCTTATCCTCTTACTCGGCCTGTACCTGATAGCGAGGGGATGAGAAATGAAAAAACTTCTTGGGGTCTTTTTAACCTTTTTGGGACTGTTAATCCTTTTAAAAAGCATTAGACCGGAGTTGTACGACCACCTCATCCCATATGCACACTACATTAGGGAGGCATTTTGGGGAGTAGTGCTCATTGCTGCCGGTCTCTACGTGCTGATTAAGAACAAAACCGCAAGAACAGCCATAGCACTTGCCCTTATTCTTTACTTGGCATTATTCCTTGTAACCTCTCCACACTACTCATGGAGATTTTCCTTCAAAGATGCCGGAGAGATAAAGACGCTTGGAAAATTTAACTCCTCTGAAGTATTGATAGAAAACATTGCCGCAGAAATAACAGTAGAACATGGAACAAATGGGATAGAGGTCTTCAGCAATCTGCCGGTGAAGATAGAAGAAGGCGAGACCTTGAGAATTTCATGTGCCGGGTGTGGAGAGTACGAAAATGGAAAGCTCTTAGTAAAAGTCGGAGATGATAAGATAGCATCCTTAGCCCTAAGGAACACGGTTGGAGATGTGAAGGTTGATTTGGGGGGAATTTCTTCGGTTACATTGGACAATGTTGTTGGCGAGGTCACAATTTCAGGGGCATTTAGCTCGCTCGTTGCAAGGAACTTCATTGGGGATATGGAGATAGAATTGGAGAGATGCCCAGAAAATAAGGAGTACTGCTCTCAAATTGAAATATACAGGGGAAGCGGAGAGATCAACATTTCTCCTCCAGCTGGCACCAAGGTAGTTCCCATGATTGAGGGCTCTCTAACTTCACTAACTATAAACGAGGGATTTGAAATCGGGGAGAAAACATTAAAACTAACAGTCAAAAACTTCATTGGAAAAATAGTCGTGGAATGATGGCTATGGACAAGTGGGAAGTCGTCAAGGCCTTTACCCTTGGCTCTCTGCTCGAGGCAACAATACCCAAGCCGGGGAACGTAAACAGATATAGAGACTTTGAGGACCTTACCCTTTACCATTTCCTTTTTGCCCATACAGCTGTCATGGATGTTCTTTTTGAGGCTGCAGAGAAGGGAGAATTAATTAGGAAAGGCAAAATTTCACCAGCAGAGGCTGAGATAGGAGCACTGATAAGAAAGGCCATTGAAAACTCCAGGAAAGCCCAAAACTCAAACCCCAACTTTGGAATAATCACCCTTGAGATTCCACTTGCAATCGCACTAACCTGGGCAAAAGACATTGAAGCAGAAGAAGAGGCTAAAAAGCTTATTGTCCTCTCCACTCCCCAAGACAGTGTGGAGTTTTACAGAGCCATAAGAACCGCAAACCCAAAGGGGATTAAGAGAGGTGTAAAATATGACGTTTACGACGATGCCTCCTTTGAAGAGCTTCTCAGAGATGGAATAAACCTCAAAAAACTTGCCGAAATTTCAAGCGAGAGGGAATTAATTTTTAGGGAGTGGCTCACAGGTTATAGGATTAGCTATTCAACTTTTTACAGGCTTAAAGAGCTGACCTCAAGGCTTTCACTTGAAGAAGCCACTATCAAAGCCTTTCTCGAGCTTCTCTCTCGCCATATAGATACTCTAATCGTAAGAAAAGCCGGACTTGAGGAGGCAAAGCTCGTCCAAAAGAAAGCAAAAGAAACCCTTTCCGGAAAGCTCACTCTTGAAGAGTTTGATGAATTCTTAAGGGAAAAGAAGGACCTAAGAAACCCCGGAAGCTTGGCGGACATAATGGCGGTTTCACTTGGCTTGCTAATCTTAAGCGGCTACCCCCTCAGTCTTTGATAATCTTAACCCTTTTTGCCCCTCCAAGACCCAAACCAAGGACTTTTGAGTCAATTACAACGGCATCTTCCCCAAATTCCTCGACAACCTTGACTTTGAGCCCGGAAATTTCATAAACTGCATCTTCTCCCCCAAACTCCTCGTTGACCTGTGCTTTTAAAAACTCGTAAGCTTCCTTTCCAAAGAGCACCAAATCCGGCTCGAATCCATCCATCTTAAGCTCGTTGGCTTTTTCTTCGACAGCACTTAAAACCCTAATAAGTTCTCCTCTCATCCAATTCACCATAATATAATTTGGAAAAAGAGACTTAAACTTTTTCCCTAATAATCTCATAGGAGTAAGTAACTTCCGTCCCGCTGAGCTTGAGATGGGCTGAAGCGGAGCAGTACTTTTCTTGGCTAAGCTCTATAGCCCGTTTCGCTTTTTCCTCATTTACGTTTCCATAGATTTTATAGTGGATGTGAACTTTAGTGTAAATTTTCGGATGTTCTTCCCGCCTTTCCCCGCTTATTTCAACCTCAAGATCCTCAAGGGGCTCGCGCATCTTCTGAAGGATCATCACTACATCTATGGCCGTACAGCCTGCCACGCTGAGGAGAAGGGTCTTCATTGGTGAGATGCCTTTCTCCCCGAACAGTATCTTTCCACCTTCTTCTGTAAGCGCTTCAAATTTGGAATCCCCAATCCATCTAACCGTTCCTTTCATGAAAATCACCAGCCTAAGATTGCAGGAAAATTTTAAATGTCTTTTGTGAACCTATGGTGTATGTACATAAGGCCCTTCGACCCCTGGAAATCGAAGCTCTGCACATGCCCCTTTAAGTATACCCTTAACATCTACACCGGCTGTGACCATGCGTGTGTTTACTGCTACATAACCTCCTATATCCCTAAAGCCTTTAAAGTGAGGATAAAGGAAAACCTCCTCCCAAACCTAGAAAGGGAACTCCGAAAATTTAACAGGAAATTCATAGTAGCCCTCTCCTACTCTTCTGACCCGTATCCAACAATAGACAAGGATTTGGGAATAACCCGAAAGGTGCTTGAACTCTTCAAGAGATACGATATTCCATGCTTAATTTTGACGAAATCTAACCTATTCGAGAGAGATTTGGACATTTTGAGAACCCTAAAGTGCGCTGTTGGAATCACAGTCACCACGGTAGATGAGGAAAAAGCGAAACTCTTAGAGCCAAACGCACCCTTGCCGAGGGAAAGAATCAAGGCATTGAAAAAAGCAAAGAAGGAAGGCATCCCTGTCTACGCTCGAATAGATCCGATAATACCCTTTTACACTTGGGAAGACTTTGATGAGACCCTTGATTCGTTGAGCTTTGTGTCTCACATAACCGTCTCAACTTTAAAACTCCGGGTGGATTCCTGGAGGAGAATGGAGGCAAAGTTCCCTGAGCTAATGAAAAAGCTCACACCCCTTTACAAGAGAGGGGAAAGGATAGGAGGTTATTATTACCTGCCAAAAGACATGAGATTTAAAATCCTAGAGGAGGCGAGGAAAAAGATAGAGGCGAAGGGCATGACCTTCGGCTCCTGCAGGGAGGGCTATTATTCATACCCCAGCTGCGATGGTTCTCATCTGGTATTACAGCTCCTACACGGGGAGATCTATTGAATTGTTTTTTGGGTTTAGCAGGCCAAGTTTTTTCTTTTTGTATTCAAGAGCTTTCTTTACAAGAGTCCTAAAAAGGGGTTCCATCTCATCAAGGTACTCAGCCAGCCACTGAACCCCTATTGCAAACCTTCCTTCCACTTCAATGGCCTCTATTATTCCATCCTCTGCATAGGCCACGGGTTTTACATCATTTCCAAGTTTCTTAATAGCCTGATGATGGAAGCTGTTAACCCCTATAAAAACCTCGCTCGTGGACTCAACATCCAGGTTTTCCTTAAGTATCTCAAAGAGCAGAGAATCCAGCTTTATCCTCACTTCATGAACCTTTGCAGCGGGATGTACCAAGAACTTTCCGTTTTTAAGCCAATTGTGCCTTATGGCTTTTGGGATTTCGCTAACGTCTTGATACAAGCTACCTCCAAGGGCAACATTTATCGCCTGTGCTCCTCTGCCTATTCCCAGCATGGACAAATCCTTCTCTAGGGCAGCTTTAATGAGTGTAAGCTCAAACTCGTCCCTCTGTATGTCAAGCCATTCTATTTTATCAGAGAGTATCCCCATAGTACTTTGGGTGAATATCAGGCCCCTCGGGAATTATAAGCCCATCTATAGCCTCGATAACATCTGTTATTCCCAAAAGTGGTGGAATTGCGACGGGTATCCCACCGGCTTCTCTAATTCTTCTGACATAAGTGTCGTTTATGGTAAGGGCACCGGTTTCCCAGTCAAAGGAAGCCACAATTCCAATAATCGGTTTCATTTTTACCACCTCCAGGTGAATTGTATCCAGCGCCTAAATAGTTTTTAAAAATCACAATTCCAAAACTTCTTGACTTACTTTGGCTTTAACTTTAAACACAAGTGGAGGTATAATGAATTGTTTCACTCTTCAGCATCCCACAGAGCCAACCCATTTTCTTGAGGCTTTCTTATTAGAGGTTCACCAAGGAGCTCATGAATGTAAACTTCAGCGACAAAAACTTCCCCCTCAATCAAGTGGCCGCCAAATAGTCTTCCCTCCTTGTCTCCTAAACTCACATGAATATGGGCAAAGGGCTCATCGTCTTTTATGCTTATGTTCCCCAAAGCGGATACCAGTTCGTAGGTTCCTTCTAGCTCGATTACTTTATATTGTCCCTTTTCCTCTTCAAAATATCCAATTTTTGGATTCTTGAGGGTCCCAATTGCGCTGATAGTTCCAACCAACACGTTGTGCTTTTTTGCAAATTCATTTACAGCACTCAAAAATTCCTTCCCTTTGGGTATTCTAAACAGAAAGCTTCTACCCTTTGAAAACCTCATCTCAACCACCTCCTAAGTTATAGAGAGCCTAAACCCCTAAGGTAACCTCAGCATAACTTCTCGGGTCTTCCCAAATCCTCACCTTTATCTTCTTCACGTTCTCCCCTGCCTTTTCCGCTATTCTCTCGGCAAACCACTCCGCAATATACTCTGCTGTCACGTTTGGTTTGTTAAGGATTACCACTTCACTTTCAGGAAGCTCCAGATGTTTGCCGTTTTTTTCCACAACAACGTATCCATCTCTTTTGTCAGTTACCCAACCTTCACTTATTAGTATTTTATGATCGAGGAGCTTTATAAGATTGCTCAAATGGTTAAAGTCAAATATCATGCCGTTTTCGTTCAGCTCGCCCCATACCTCTACGTCAACGTTATATGTATGCCCATGAATCCTAAGGCACTTGCTCTCATAAGGCAAAGCCAAGAAATGGGAGCTGTCAAAGTCTTTGTGCCATCCAATTTTTCTTTCAACTATTTTGAACATAGACATCACCATAAATAAAAAGCAAGTAGATGCTTTTAATATTTTTGAATGGATCTAACACCCCTTACGTCTTCTCTATTCAGCGTGTGTTTTTCAAGAATATGTTGCTTTAATTCTTCTAGGCTTTTTGCCTTGTAACTGCAAAAGGGACACACGAACATTTGAGTATTCTCCATGTCTCTTCCCCCCGGAAGATTGTAGCGTGATTAGGGTATAAATACCCTCTGGAATTCTTTACTACTTTAAGTGGTATTTTTGGAGATAGTGTGCCTACTTTATCTCTCAACTTTTACTCAAATTTGTTACTTTAGCATGAGTTTAAAATAATTACGAAATATTATAATTTAAAAAATACAAAAATAAAACAAAATATAATTAATATTGCAAGTTATTTATAAATTAAAATTTAGTTGAGAGTTTAAAATTATTACTGTTGTGAATTATAAAATACAAATTTTTTACAACTTAAAGTTGTATAAATGGGAGTTCATGCGTTAGGTTTGTCCCATGGGTATGGGTCCACAATACTTGGGGAGTTGTTCCTGTATAAGCCGGCATTATCATTAATTTTTCCTTTTACAATGATAGGTGGTAATAATTAATAAATATTCAACATGTCAGCGTATAATAAAGCGTGCGGAGCATCTGCATTAACTCCTGATCAATTTGACCAAGTTCAAATGAGCCTACAACAATAGCTATGATCATGGTATCTCCAACTCGGACTGGCCTTTTTGGGAATCCCACAGCTTCTAGCACACACTTTTCAAGTTTTGAGAGGGATGCCACTGGAATTATAAGCTCAAGTTCTCCTGTCTTCTGGTTTTCCCTAATAAATGGACGAAAGTTGCTTCTAGTTATACACGCCTCCTTAGCCTTGGCTTTTAGTATTTCCACCGCTAAGGATACAAGAGATGGATATTTAGCGCCAATTCCAAAAAACCCATATTTTTTAGACTCCATGCCACTCACCTCCGAAGTTCGAGAACACTTTTTCCCACGGTGCTTAGAATCTGATAGCCCCCACGCGTCCCACCGTTAGGTTTATCGTCAGCATTCTTTTTAACGTTTGTTATTTTTACCACTATACATAATTGTCATATAATGTACCTTATATCCAAAACCCACGCACAAAAAAGAACATCAAAAACAAAGAAGGGTAAAAATTTCAAAACCCTCTATTTTTCCCGCAGGGATCTCCAGAGGCCAATCACGAACGCGGGCCCAAGCAGCAGTATTGGCGTCACTATACTATTCATGTAAAGATAGAAGGACAACGCTCCTAATCCAAAGGAGACTATGTTCAAGAGGAGTATCATTCTTGCATCCCTCTTCCTGTCCTTCCTCATTATATCGGAACTTGCCTGCTCTATTGACCAAAAGGCCAGTAGTATGTATCCAAGCGCTGCTGGAAGGGCTAGTATTCTTGATATACCTTCTGAAAACGCTGCTATAAACAGGATAACAAGCGAAGCCCCAGCATAGAAAATAAAACCGAGTATGTCCAACACGTCTTATCACCCCATGTTATAACAACAAGCGGTTTTTTAAATTTTTCTTCAGGTGGGGATACGGGCATCAAAAAGCTCGTCCACGAGGGACTTGTCCCCTGGAAGCTGAATATAACGAGTATAGCCACCCCTCAAAATGTACATGAATAGTCTTGGATCACAGGCCCTATCCCGAACTGAGGGTTAAGAAGCTATGGCCTCCACCTTTTTTAATATGTCAGAATATTGGGTTTGTTTTTGTAAATATGACAAGATTTTGCCGCATAGGTTTGATTAACAAGATCTGTTTGACTTTCTGGTTTGAACAAAAGGCATAGAATAACCCAAGTTTCTGGATAATTTATCCAACTATCGTATGAAATCTTGACATTATGATCGCTGGTTCAATGACAAGGGTTATTAAGTCCTTTTCACCTCCCTAAACATGGATAAATTATCCAGGTGTTGAACATGGAGACCGTAAAGAAAGACGTTCTTCAAGAATATATAAGCTGGAACAACCTTGACGTGCTCGAAAACGCGAACCGCTACCCGGGACCAACGGGATTCTTTGCTTACGTCATGGAAGAAGCCCTAAAGGAAAGCATCTCCCTCGTTCCAGAGGACGGGAGGAAAGCGCACTTCTCAGGGGATATCTACATCCACAAGCTCCCTTACAGCCTCTACATCCCCTACTGCTCAGGCCATAGCACGTCGAGATTGCTCAAAAAGGGCCTCAGAACGCCGACGATAACTTCGAGACCAGCAAAGCATTTTGACACTTACGTAGATCATATAGCAAACTACCTTATAACCATGCAGCACTACTTCAGTGGTGCCCAGGCGCTTTCAAGCGTTGAATGGTACGCAGGACCTTTTATAAGAAAGGACGGCCTCAACAGAGAAAAGATACGTCAGCACGTCCAGAGGCTCATCTACAACCTCAACTACCCAAGCCGGGTGGGAATGCAAACGCCCTTCACGAATTTCACCGTGACCCTCGACGCGCCCAAGGGGATGCCACTTGAGAGGCTTTTGAAGGCAGAGCTGGTTGACCACATAGCTACGGACCTCAAGGCCCCACCAGAGGAGCTTTACGGCCTTCCTTTTGAGGCATCAAGAAGACTTTGGGAGCTGTTTCTTGAAGGGCTCAGGATTGTCTCCGAGTACGGCGTTCCTTTGGAGCTCAGAGTTCCCGTGGCGAGGGGGCTCGAACAGTGGCCTTGGGTAGAAAGGGCTCTAAGAGAAGTTGAGACTGACTTCTACGTCGTGCTAAACCCGCTCGTTGGCACACCCATGACGAGTCCCCGTGATAGGGAGTGGTGCTCTAAACACTGCTGGCCGGAGGGGGAGATTGGGTTCCTTAGGGAAAAACTGGAGGATGTGGGAGTTAGAGTCTACGTAAATCATTTTGTCTGATTCCCGTCGGCTTCCTTTTTATGGCCATCCTTTCATGTGAGAGTTATTCTATTATTTCTGCATTGGGTAAAAATTTGCAAAGTTTTACTTTAATAAAACGTAATTTGTATGCAATTTTATATTTTAAAGTCATGTTATTCCGAATCTTATAAATTATAATACTATTTTATATCGTATTATGCTAAAAATCATCGAAAGTAAAAAATCGAGTCAAAGTTTGAGAGATAAGGTGAAACAAAGCAGTTTTATGTTTATAAAACATTTAGATGCTCATCTAAGAATTTAATAAAACGCGTTTTAGATGTTTAAAACCATTACCAACTCTGATTTGACCGGTATACTAGCCAAACCTGATCCCTTAATCTTTCTTCAAAAAGTCGTAGATGGCTCTAGTGAATCGTATTCTTCTCAAGAGCACTGAAGAAGAGAACCATTTATTGCTTCCAAGCTTTGTTTCTTTTTCTAAAAACTCCAAAACTTCACCTAGGCTGTCTGTCTTCAAGAGAGGTGGAGAATTAAACATTGCCCTGACGCTTTCCCTAACAAACCATACGCCAACTGGTATCCTAAAGCCGGGATAAATCTCTCTAAGAAGTATCGCGGTAGCTTGCCGTTTTATTCTCTTCAGATATTCGAGAGTCGCAAGCATACTCGCATAATAACAGCCACCTATGCTCGGGTAGCTTGTCCTCCCATGGTAATCCTCATAATCGCCTTCGACAACAACCTTACCCACCCCCGGATTCCAAGTGGAACCGGGCCACCATGCCTCCATCCATTCATAACTCCATTTTGCTGGGTATAAAATGGCAATAAAGAGATTCTCGTGAACGCGATATCTAAACACAAGGATATCATTTAATGGATTGTATTCTTTTATCTCCCTGATGAGCTTTTTACAGAGCATGCTATCTACCGCAGTGATGCTCCACCTTGTGGGAACGAGTCTTCTCTGTTTTTTAATTCCAAGTGCTCCGGTGCTGAATATCTTTTGTATGTACGACACGGGCAATCCAGATTCATAGAGGCTAACAACGGCCTCAAATGCCGGTAAATCTGTATCATCATGGGCTTTCTCCACAGGCCTTGGAATTGAGGGGTTTCCAATGACCTTCATGTTTGCAAGGGGAGATCTTGGTCCTTGTGGGGGCTCTTGTTCACTGAACGTCATGAAAAGTCTTGGTGGTTTTTTAAGGGCAAGTTCAATATCAACGGGCTTGGAACTCATGGCCAAAAGTCTCAACTCCTCTATAAGCTTGTCTTCCGGCTTTTTGACGTTTGCTATTTTGATCCCTGTGATCAGGCTCCAGCGATATTCGAGAATATCCTCTACGTTCCTATTAATCCACATCTCAGGAAAATCAAAGATATTCGTATCCCCCACCAAGGGAGGTGTTGCCGGTCCTATTCTCACGTATGGATAACCAATTCTACCAACAAAGACCGATGGGGGTGTTGAACCTTCGATAACTTTTGAAGAAACAGAGCGCCTAATTCGTAAAGTGGCCCGAGCCCTCGCTACTACGGGGCAGTATGCAAGGCCGCACCATCCTCGCCCTCTGCACAATATACACAAACCAGGATCCGGCTTCATTCACTGACTACCGTACATATGTCACAACAAGGGATAATTAAAGGTTACGAGGATATGGAGCCGGGACCGGGATTTGAACCCGGGACCTGCGGATTACGAGTCCGCCGCCCTACCGAGCTAGGCTACCCCGGCACACCCAAGTGTGATGATAAAAGAGAAATTTATAAGCTTTTTCATACCAGTTCTCTGCCCGTGGTGGTCATGACCAGCTTTCCATGCTTTACCCCTTTCAGGCTAATTAGTCTCTCGGCTATTCTTTTTATTCTGCTGGCTTTTCCCTTAACGACTATAACCTCGAGGCAATTGTGCTTGTCCATGTGAACGTGAAGGCTGGAGATGATTTCATTTACATAATCATGCTGCATGTCAAGGAGTTCCTTCACCACATCGGCCTCATCATGATTGTAAACAATGGTTATAGTTCCGGCAACTTCCTTATCCCCCTCCTCCCACTCGTGTCTAACTATAAAATCCCTCACCAGATCCCTAATTGCTTCGCTTCTGTTAGCGTATCCCTTTTCCTCTATAATGGCATCAAACTTTTCCAGGAGATCTTCCGGCATCGAGACACCAAAACGGATTATTCTCACCACAATCACCAGTGCATTTTTATACCCCGGGTATTTAAATTTTGGCAAAAGAAAAGTAGATAAGCATTGAGGAGATAATAAAAAACATGGGAAAAAAGTTTGTTGTTGATACCAAAAAAATCCTCATTGGACTTTTCTTGGCGTATTTAATCCTCCTTTTCTGGAGCATGAGAGCTGTACAGCCTCCTCCACAACGGATCACCCAAAGAGACCAGGAGATATATGAGATTGCATCAAAGCTGGGGTTTCTTGATGATGGGAAGTTAAGCGAAGAGGAGAAAGACATAGCAAATAAAATATACCCTCTCTACAAATACAGAGGTACACTGCTTGATGAAGTGGAGACCGACAACTTACTTCTCCTCGCAAATTTAAGCGAAAGGGTCAGTAGAGTTCTTGAAAAAGTTCCATATCCTCTAAGAGATGATATGATTCGTTTTCTTTTTTCAGAAAGCCCCTATACCCTTGAAGAATTCTCTAGGAGGGTAGCGATATTTGAGGATCAGGTAAGCGAATTCCTTGAAACTTACAACCAGTTGCCACCAAGAATTAGAAACGGTATAGAAAACTCCCAAAACATCTACGCCGCCCGTACGTTGCAGAATTATATTGCCCTAATAAAGGCTCTCCACATGGCCCTTTATGAACTCCCTCCAGATGTGAAGAACGCTATAGACAACATGAATGGAATAATAGATAGATTCGAGCCTTATGAGATAGAGGAATTTCTTGAAAGCCTTGGCTCGATAGAGAGTTACCTAATTGCCAACCAAACCTTTAGGGAGTGGTTTATAGAGAACTCGGCAAGATTTGAAATCACCGAGGTAAATCTCAGTTGGGAGGCATTTTTGAAAGAGCAAAGAAGCGACACGATAGCCCCTAAGATATGGGGAACTGTAGAAAGCGAGGGCAAGAAGATTAAAGTCGCCTTTACAGTAAAGGACAACATGAATCCACCAAAAGAACTCATTGTTAAGGTGGAGGAGAGAGAATATCGGGTAGACATTAAAACCGCTTCTCTCACTTACAGCTCAATAATGGAGTTCCCGCTTGAGTGGGGGGAGTATAACATAACGATAAAAGGAAGCGATTACCATGGAAACTCCAATTCAATCCGGGTGGAGTTTTCCCATTACCCAGAAATTTTTGAGATAAAATTCGATGGAAGCGGCGAATGGTTTCAGAATGCCCACCCTTACAGAAGAGATGAGTTAGAATACATATGGCGGTCAGCTGCTACTTACAAACCCCTCCATGTATACAAGATCATTTATCCGGATTTGGGGTTTGACAGGTATGGCAAAATCAAGATGGGTGAAGCTATGAAATTCTTTTATGAAAGAGCTAAAGAAGACTTCTTCCGATTTTACAACAAACCTTTACCCTTTTACTCCATAACCCCCTTACACATAGCCTATTTTGTAAACAGCTATGTCCATTCCTACGATTTGCCCATAATAAAAACCCTGAGGTCAGGCATATGCGGTTACGATGGGGAAACCCAAGTTGTTCTCATGAACAACCTTTTCATGGACTTCAACCTTAAAGCGTGGGCACTTCAAATCCCAGCAAGCATTAGCGGATGGAAGCTCGATCACTCAGAGATAATAGTGATATGGGATGTGCCCCTTTTAGTAGGAAGCAACTATAGGGGCCTTTACGTCCTTGGAAAAGACCCCTACATATCAAATGAGAACCTTTTCTATCCCTATGATGGGGATTGGTTTAAGAGGTATTATGACGATACGGTAGAGATGATGGTTCTTGGGATACTTCCTTACAGGCCAGATGTTACTGCGGTGGAGGATTTTTACAAGCGCTTTAATGTATCTGTAACTCCAGCGTATCCCTACAAAAACCTCATGGAAGAGCTGATCACGGGATATGAGTTCTTTGCCTCCTACGTGACTTTCAACATAAGCGAGCAATACGTGCAGGGGTTGCTGGAGATGGTAAAGGAAGGGAACTTGAGCGTTTTAGATGAACTCAACAAGCTCGAAGCGGCAAGGGCCTTATGGTACAGACTGGATGGACACAACCTCTATTATGGTCCAAAATACACCCCCGACTATGTCACGGTAACAAAAGATGGAAAATTCTACTACGTTCATAAAAACCGCTCCAAGGCTTTTTCCACATCATAAGGGTGATCAAGAACTACCACCCCTTCCCTTCTTAACGCTTCGAGATGTTCAAGATCAATTTTGCGTGGATAGATTTTAAAGAGCTCCCCGCTAGGGGCTTTGGTTTCCACAACTGGCTTGGAATCTGTTGGGACTAGTATTAATGGCACTCTACTTTTCAAGGCTTGAGATGCACAGCATGAAAGCAAAGAGTCTGCTATGCCAAGTCGTATCTTTGCAACCGTGTTTGAAGTTGCGGGGGATATTACAAAGACGTCAAATTTACCCAGATTGAAGGCACCGCATGAAGGAAATGAGCGTCCCTGTCTGGATTCCTTAACGAGAGGGAAGCTTCCTATTCTTTCGAGAACTCCATACATTCTGGCTACCTCTTCTCCAGCCGAGGACAGGAATATTTTGATCTCATGCTTGTCCCTTAATTTTTCTAGTACCTCAACGCTTTCCAGAAGCAGATGTCCAGCACCACTGATTCCCCATGCAACTCTCAACTCTTCCACCACTTGGATGTTGGGAACAAAGTTTTAAGCATTTTTGCTAAACTTCCCCGGTGGGCAGAATGGAGATTCCAAACTATGGAAGGGTAACAGCACAAACTGTCATATTCGACCTAAATGGAACATTAGGCCTTGAAGGAAAAGTAAGAGAGGAGATAAAGGAGCTTTTAAGGAAACTTGGCGAAAAATATGAAATAGTCGTTCTAAGCTCCGATACATTTGGAAATCTGGAAGACGAGTTTAAGGGCATGAAGATTAAAATAGAGAAGGTCAAAGATGGCAACGAAAAGCTTCAGAAAGCATTAAAATATGAACCCTACATTGGAGTTGGCAACGGCAATAACGACGTCAGAATGCTTGAGAATGCCGAGCTTGCCATATGCGTAATAGGGGAAGAAGGAGCCAGCGTCGAGGCATTGCTGGCAAGTGATATAGTGGTTAAGGACGTTAGAGATGCTATTAACCTGCTGCTAAATGAGAAAAGGTTAACAGCAACGCTTAGGGGTTGAGGAGTTTAGTTAACTGTACAACGATTCCGGAAAGTTAAAAGGTAATAAGGGGTAGTTAATAGAGGCGGATGATGAGAAACTCTGGCGGAGTGATGAAGAACCCTATGAGCGCTGACGCTTCTTCCCTTTCTTTTTAGGAAGCAGTCTAACCTTACTCCCGCAGTCGGGGCATATGTCTTCTGGCGGTTGAGTTTCGAACTTTCTCCCACAGCCAATGCAGACGTAGCGCCATTTTATGACCTCCTTTATTCCACGCTTCAGCGTTCTAAACTTTAAGCCAAGAAGGGTTGCAATGTTTTGAAGGTTGTAGTCATCGGTAAAAATCTCTCCCCTGAGTTCATGGGCTAAGGCCAAGATTTCAATATCCGCTTCGCTTAACTCTCCAAGCTCCCCGCTCTCTAAAGCTTTCTTCTTAACAGCCTCTATGCCCTCCCTTGAGGGAACGAGAACCTTAACCTTTCCCGCACTAATCAAGCTTTCAACGAATACCCTGGATTCCGGGTCTTTAATCTCTTCAAGCACCTTTGGACTTGTGACCCCTTCAACATCGACCCCTTGAAGGAATATTGAAGCATCTATAACAAGCATGATGTGCGATTGGAAAAAAGGGTTAAAGGGTTATCGCCCTATTACTGGATGGTGAAAACAATGAGAATAGACCTCAACTCTGACCTCGGTGAAAGCTTTGGGAGGTACAAGCTTGGGCTTGATGAAGAGGTTATGAAGTACATAACATCGGCAAACGTTGCATGCGGCTGGCATGCCGGTGATCCGGTGGTAATGAGAAAAACTGTAAAGCTTGCAAAAGAGCTGAACGTTGCCGTCGGAGCTCACCCAGGTTATCCAGACTTAATGGGTTTTGGAAGGAGGTACATGGACATAACGCGGGAAGAGGCAAGGAATTACATCCTCTACCAGATTGGGGCATTATATGCGTTTGTGAAGGCCGAAGGGCTGGAGCTCCAGCATGTTAAGCCCCATGGGGCACTTTACAATGCACTCGTTAAGGACGAAGGGCTTGCAAGGGGAGTCTTAGAGGGAATAGCAGATTTCAACAAGAGGCTTATTTTCGTTGGGCTCTCAATGTCAAAGCCATTGGAGATTGCAGAAGAGATGGGGCTAAAGGTGGCCCATGAGGTATTTGCTGACAGAGCCTATAATCCAGACGGCACACTTGTCTCAAGAAGAAAACCCGGAGCGGTCATTCACGATAAGGAGCTGATAGCGGAGAGGGTAATCTCAATGGTCAAAGACGGGGGCGTTAAGGCAATTAACGGCGAATGGGTTGAGCTCAAAGCGGACACAATCTGCGTCCATGGAGATAATCCTCAAGCTGTTGAGATAACAGCGTACATAAGAAAGCGCCTTGAGGAAGAGGGGATAAAGGTTGTTCCCATGAGGGAGTTTATTTAGACCCTTGGAAAGTTTAATAATGAACCAACAATGTCCACGGGAAGGGACATGCCGAACATCGTTGATGCCTCAAAGGAATTTTTGCTAAAAATCTTGAAGGAAGGGACATACAATGGACTAACGGCTGTAACCTACAACACAAGGCATTTTGAAAAAGGTCTCTGGGAGGAATCCCAAAATCTGACTGTAGGTGATTTCTATGTTTCCAATTTTTAAACCGGCTGGCGATTCAGCCATAGCAATAATTTTTGGCGATGAGATAGATGAAAATGTTAATAAAAAAGTCCATGCCGTTGCGGAAGCAATTGAAGAAGCAGCTCCAGAGTGGCTCATTGAAGTTGTGCCCACTTACACAAGCGTTTATATCTACTATGATCCCCTCAAAATCTCATACTCTGAAGTTCTCGAGGCCGTAAAGCCTTTCCTTTCTGCGGAGCCCAGAGAGGAGGAAAAGAGAATCATCGAGATACCTGTTGCCTACGGAGGAGAATTCGGCCCGGACATAGAGTTCGTTGCGAAGTACAATGGACTAACGGTTGAGGAGGTCATTGAGATACACTCAAAGCCCCTCTACAGAGTTTATATGCTTGGATTTCTCCCGGGGTTTGCATATCTTGGCGGGATGGACGAGAGAATTGCAACACCAAGGCTTGAGAAGCCTCGCTTAAAAGTTCCAGCCGGGAGTGTGGGCATAGCTGGGAAGCAAACGGGATGGTATGCCATAGAAAGCCCGGGGGGATGGCGTTTAATTGGAAGAACACCCCTGAAAACTTTTGATCCTTCTAAAAGCCCGCCAAGTATAGTAAGGGCTGGGGACTACGTTAAGTTTAAGCCTATAAGTGAGGGGGAGTTCTGGGAGATTTATAAGCAAGAATGGGGCGAGAGCGATGATAGAGCTTGTTAACGTTCCTTCGCCAATGACAATCCAGGACTTGGGAAGGACAGGTTATCAAAAGTTCGGAGTGCCGGTAAGCGGGGTTATGGATGAGGTCTCTGCCAGATTGGCAAACTATCTCGTGGGGAATGGGGACAATGCTCCTCTGCTTGAATTCGTCCTGAGGGGACCAACCATAAGGTTTCACTCTTCAGCCGTTTTCGCCGTAAGCGGGGATGTTGATGCAAAACTAAACGGTATTCCCATTAACCCATGGGAGAGCCATTGGGCAAGGAGGGGCGATGTGTTGGAGGTAGGAACTCTAAAAAGTGGCATGTACGGCTACATAGCCTTTGCCGGAGGAATAAAATGTGAACCGATTCTTGGCAGCTGCTCCACCTATATGAGGGCTAAATTTGGAAAAGCACTCAAAAGTGGGGATGTCCTGAGGCTTGGATATGCTCCGCTACCGGAAAGAGAGGGAAAGAAGCTTCCGAAGGAATTAATCCCCAAATATTCGAACGAGAGTGAAGTTATGGTGATTTTAGGGCCCCAAGAGGAGCACTTCACAGAGGAGGGCATTAAAACATTCCTGAGCTCAACTTATGAAGTAACATCTGAGTCCGATAGGATGGGATACCGTTTAGAGGGTCCAGTAATAGAGCACTTGGAAAGAGGTGCCGATATAATCACCGATGCCATCCCCCCTGGGTCTATTCAAGTCCCAAAAAGCGGCAAGCCGATAATAATGCTCGCTGACAGACAAACAACTGGAGGATATGCAAAGATTGGGATCGTGGCAAAGGTGGATATTCCAAGGGTAGCTCAAACAAGGCCGGGAGGAAAGCTCAAATTTAGAGCAGTTAGCGTTGAAGAAGCTCAGGAGGCTTTGAGAAGACGCGAGGTAACGCTGGAGGCCGTAAAGATGTTCCTCCTCGGGAAGCTGAGGGCTTACAAATTGAAGGTGTTTGGAGAAGAGCTAATAGCCTTCACAAAAGTAGAAAAGAAGAGGTAGTCACTCTTTTTCCCGCATAACACGGACAAGTTTGTATTTTTTCCCATTACATTCAAAATCCCCGAGAATTTCAAGAATTTTGACACTGTCACCTTCAAAAAGCCCTTCGGGTCTAACGAGGTTTTGCTTCTCCGGATCACTGCAATCCACAAAGCTCAGCTTTATCTTAGATCCCACTATAGCTATTCTTGGCTCTATTGCTATTTCTATTGCCGGTTCCACTACTTCTACCACCCTTACTTTCCCCTCGTGGAGAGGACAGGAGTGCTCTATGTTTCTGACCCTTACAACTTTGTACCTCCTTCCAGGTTCGAGGTTACCTACGCAGACCCTTGCCAATCTGCAGCTTTTACATGGATCTGCTGGGCCGTAATAGATGAACTCTACCCCGGGTTTTGCAAGCTTTTCTCCAACCAGCGTGATTACCATTTTAACACCTCCTATGAAGGATGATCATATTACACCTGTTATTTTAGCCGCTTTCTCAGCCGCTTCCCTTGTGAGGCCATCTTTACCCAAAATCGTGTACCTCTCGGGCCTAATTGTGTGGGCTATTGTTAATGCTTCCACAATGTACTCCGGATCAATCCCCAACTCGTATGCATTAGTAGGTGCCCCAACCCTCTTTAAGGTTTCCCTAATCTTCTGCCACTTAAGGCCATGCAGATAAGCCATTATTATTGTTCCTACCCCACACTGCTCTCCATGAAGGGCAGGCTTTGGAGCTATTGCATCCAACGCATGGCTGAAGAGATGCTCCGCACCGCTTGCGGGTCTGGAGGAGCCGGCAATGCTCATTGCCACACCGCTTGATATCAATCCCTTTATCACCTTTCTCACACTTTCTTCATTGCCCAGTCGTATGATATTGGCGTTTTTGATAACCATCTTTGCGCTCATAAGAGAAAGCGAAGCAGCGTATTCACTGAAGTATTCCCCTTTGATCTTATGGGCCAGCTCCCAGTCCTTTACCGCTGTGAGGTTGCTTATCATATCCCCAACTCCAGCCGCGAGATACCTATAGGGAGCCGTTTTTATGACCTCCACATCCGCAATAATCGCTACGGGAGGACGGGCTTTTACTGAGGTTTTGGTGCCGAGGTCCTTTATTGAAGCGTTTGCACTCGCTATGCCATCGTGAGAAGCAGTTGTAGGAAAGCTTATGAAGGGAACATCGGCCTTAAAAGAAGCCAGCTTTGCTACATCTATTATGCTCCCTCCCCCAACACCGATAACCCAGTTTATGCCTTCATTCCCTATCACGTTGAGGGTCTTTTCAACTTCCTTCATTGAAGCTTCCTTCACCGTCAAGCTCTTTACATCAAAAAAATCCTTTAAGTGCTTCTCCACATCTTTTCCAGCAATTTCTTTTGTTTTTGGACCATAAAGAATTAGAGCCTTTTCACCCAATTTAAGTCGCTTGGCAACTTGGCCAACCTTATCCTTAAGGTTTTCGCCAAGAAGAACCTCCCTTGGTAGCTCCATTAAATGCATGATCATCCCCCTTCTATTCTTCTCCCTCGGAGCTTAAAAAATAATTGGAGGAAAAAGTTTTAACTTATCCCGGAATATTCCTTGCGGGTGATTAAATGGGCATCGGAGAGGTCTTTCAGAGATATTTCATAGACCCAATAAGGTATAATCAAGGCTACAACGTTGTAAACACCCTCACTTATGCAATAATTCTTGGATTGGCGGCGCTTGGAGTGTATAGAGTTCTCAAAAAACTCGGTATAGAATATGACAATGCATTCTTTAGGGCTTTAATCCCTTACATGATTCTGGGTGCCTTTGGGAGGGCCCTTACAGATGCGACGATAATCCCCAGAACTTATCTCACAGTTACGCCGGGCATATATTTTCTCGTGTTTGCAATAACCTTCTCCGCTCTTTTAATAACGCATAAATTCTTCGAAGACTGGAGAAAAGTTTTCCTTTACTTTGGATGGGTTCTCGTTGGGGGAGAAGTTCTGCTCCTGGTTTTTAATCTGGACAAGGTAAGCTTTAACTTCGAAGTTTTAAAGTACTTCATACCATTTGTATCCTTGGCACTATCCTTGATATACCTCCTTTCCAAGAGGATAAGGCTCGTGAGAGAAAACTACTACCTTTTCTATGCCCACTTCTACGACGCAACGACGACTTTCGTGGGGGTTGATTTTCTCGGCTACTGGGAGCAGCACGTGCTGCCAAGGTACCTCATGGGGCTAACCGGAACTGCCGCAGTTATGTACCTTTTGAAGTTTTCCGTTTTAATGGTCGCCCTCTACCTGATGGAAGAGCTTCAGGAGAGCGAAAGTGAGAAGGAGCTTATGGATTTTATAAAGATGGTAATGTTTATCCTCGGCTTTGCCCCTGGAACGAGAAACCTTCTGAGAATGCTTATGGGGGTTTAGATATGCATGAATGGAATGAGATAGCCCTAAATCTCGCAAAGGATATTGAAAGAGAAGTAATGCCTCTCTTTGGGACAAAAAAAGCCGGAGAATTCATCGGGTTTAGCCCGAGTGGTGACAAAACTAAACTCGTAGATAAAGTTGCAGAAGATGTCGTTCTGGAGTACCTTAGACCCCTCGGCATAAACGTGGTGAGTGAAGAGATAGGGAACATAGAGGCTGGAAGTGAATACACTATTGTCGTTGACCCCATCGATGGTTCTTTCAACTTTATCCAAGGCATCCCTATCTTTGGATTCAGCTTTGCAGTTTTCAAAAATGAAAAACCCTCCTATGCTATGATCTACGAGTTCATCACAAAGAACGTTTATGAAGGAATTCCCGGTGAGGGAGCCTATTTAAACGGGGAAAGGATACGAGTTAGGCATTTAAATGAAAATTCCATCTCAATAAGCTTCTACACAAGAGGTAGGGGAGCAGAGCTCGTTGAGAAAGTTAAGAGAACAAGGGTTTTAGGTGCCATAGCAGTTGAACTTGCCTATCTCGCTAGGGGCTCTCTGGACGGTGTAATAGACATAAGGAATTATGTAAGGCCGACAGACATAGCTGCTGGCTATGTAATAGCAAAGGAAGCTGGAGCTATTATAACCGACGATAGCGGAGAGGAAATAAAGTTTAGATTAGATGCGAGGGAAAAGCTCAACATAATAGCGGTAAATGATAAGAGACTCCTTGAGCTCGTACTTGAAGTTATTTAATAAACGGCGAAAGATTTAAAAACAAAGCACAAAGATGTATATGCGGAAGTGCCGGGGTGGCTCAGCCTGGTCAGAGCGCCCGGCTCATAGGGCCGCTCCCCTTCGGGGGAGCCTGGGAAACCGGGAGGTCGCGGGTTCAAAGCCCGCCCCCGGCACCATTAGAATTTTTCTTGGTGTTCTCATGCTCCTCACAAATCACGCAAAGGAGAGGATAATCAAACGCCTTTCAAAAAGCAGAAGATATGAAAGAATTTACTCCGCTCTTCTGGATTTCCTTAAAGGAACAGAAAAAATTGAAGTTAACGATAGGATCGTTATATTCACGGATAAAAGAAAGTCCCTCGTGTGCTCCAAACTGGAATGGAGGAAACTCCCTACTGAAGAAATTTTTGGGAAAGTCGAAGACATTGAAGAAGCTTACGAGTGCGTATTTTGGGGAGACAAAAAAATTGTAAGGAAAACTACTCCGCGGAAGTTTTTAAGCGAAATTCCTGATGGCAGCTTTTACTTCTACATAAACAGGGAGAAGAGAGTTATCTATGTGGGGGAAGAAGAACCTTTGCTTGCCATAACATTCAGGCCCGCAAAAAGGAAAGAAAGGGACTACGTTGGAATTACAAATATCTCCCCAAAGGGTTCCTCTTGAATAAGCTCGACCTTCCCCATGTTTGCTAAAAACAGCAAGTAAAGGAATGTTCTCGCTATTATCTTAGGGGTTGGGTCAAATATCAGCTCCCAGAAGGATATTTTCTCCTTTGTTTCTTCGTAGAGCTCTTTGACTATTGCATAAAGCCTGTTCACGTGCTTCTCTATGTCCACCCTGAAGTCATCAACAACGAATATTTCCTCTTCAATATCAACTTTCTTTTTCATACTGGGTTTTTTCTTTTCCGCCTCTTCCAGTGCATCCATGAGGGCCTCAATGAGATCATCAAGGGTATAATAGCGCTCCACCCTTCTCAGCGGTGGCACGTAAGGTTCCACTTCAACCCTTATCCTTTCTTCCTCATTCTCTTCTTCCTCTTCCTCATTGCCGTAAAGCAGAGCTTCGGTTTTCATCCTAAGGAGGATGGAAGCGGCGAGGATTGCTCTGGCAGATATCCTTAAGTCGAGATCCTGCATCTCCCTGATCCGCTCGATGTATTTCTCTGTGAGATCAACTATGTCTATGTTCCAAGGGTTTACCTTACCCATTGTGACGAGCTGGAGGAGGATGTCAATGGGGGTTATCTCTTCCTCTCTCCTCTGCTCCATCTTTCTTCACCTAAATTGCTGCATTTGCATTCTTCGCCCTTGCCTTCTCCAAATATTCCATCGCTTTCTCCAAGCTTAGGCTGACAACCCTTGAGATTCCGTTGCGCATTGATACCCCTATTATCTTGTCCGCATTGGCCATCATGACGTCCCTGAGTGTTATTACTATGAACTGGCTGTCTTTAGAGGCTTCTTTTATTAAATCCGCAACCCTCTTTACGTTTGCGTCATCAAGGTGGGCATCGATTTCGTCAAAGAGATAGAACGGGGCTGGCTTAAAATGCTGAATTGCAAAGACAAAAGCCAATGCCGTCAATGCCTTTTCTCCACCGCTCATTGCCTCTATTCTCTTTACTTCCTTTCCAGCTGGCTTTGCCTCTATGTCCAGTCCACCGCTGAAGGGATCCTCGGGATTTTCAAGTATTAGCTTAGCCTCTCCACCGGGAGAGAGCTTTGCAAACAGCTCTGAAAAGTTCTTTGCAATGGCATTCAGCGTCCTCATGAAGACATTCTTTTTCTGTGCCTCTATTTCATTTATGAACTCGACGATGCTGTCCTTTTCTGCCTCAAGCCTCTCCCTTTTAGATTTAAGCTCAAGGTAACGCCTCTCCACAACTTCATAGTCTTCAATCGCTTTCATGTTCACGGGCTCAAGCTTTCTAATTTCTTCCTCCATCTCGTCTATTTCCTCTCTGAGCTTCTCCAAGTCAAGTGGGATTTCTTTAACAAGCTTAACGTCGTGATGCTTGAGCTCTCTGTTCCTCTCCTGAAGCTGGACTTCATATTGAGCGATTCTTATCTTGAGTGAGTTTGCCTCAATTCTGAGTTTTTGTAGGGTATCTCTGAGCTCTTCCTTCTTTTCTCTTAACTGCGAGATTTCCTCTCTAAGCTTTTCTCTTTCATCTCTAAGATGCTTGAGCTCTTCTTTCACTTCTTCCTCTGCCTCCTGTAGCTTCTTGAGCTCTTCCTGCAGTTTGGCAATGTCTTCTTCGTTTTTGCTTATGCTGGCCTTGAAGGCGTTTATTCTGTTTATAAGCCCTTCAATCTCTTCCTCCAGATCAGCTTTTCTTGGAATTAGCTCTTCGTTAATCCTCACATCGAGGTTTTCAAGCTTTGATTCAACTTTGCTGAGCTCCTCTCTAAGGGCACTGAGCTCGTGCTCTACTTCCCTTATCCTCTGGTTAAGTTCTCTTGCCTCTGGGTTGTCAAGTGCTTTTCTCAGCTTTTCCCTCTTCTTCTCAAGTCTTTCTATTCTTCCGCTGAGCTTCGCGAGCTCACCTTTTGTCTGATGAATCAACTCTTCAAGCTCCTTTATTCTCTTTTCACCTTCTTCGATTTCCTCTTTTAGAGCGTTGTCTTCATTGAGCAGTCTATCCATTTCCTTTTGGAGAACCTGGAGATCTTTTGAAAGGTCGCTCTTTTTCATTCTCAGCTCAAATAGCTCTCTCTCCAATCCCCTCTGTTCAATTTTGAGGGCGTTTATCTGGGACTCCAGAGAGTCTTTCTCTCTTTCCAGAGCCTCCAAGCGTTTCTTTATCTCATCGGTATTTATCCCAAGCTTCGCCTTTGGTCTGTAATAACCTCCGACAATTGCCCCACTTCTCTCTAAGAGCTCCCCCTCAAGGGTGACCATCCTGACCTTTCCGATTCCAACCTCTCTGGCTTCATTCATATCGGTGACTATCAAGGTATCTCCAAGCGCAAAAGAAACAGCATTTTTGAACTTCGGATTGTATTCAATAACATCCATAACGGGGATGCCCTTTGAAGTCTCAACAAGTTTGCTTGGCTTTATTTTATTTAATGGAAGGAACGTGAGTCTTCCAAGCTTGTTTTTCTTGAGGAAAGTTATCGCTTTTTCTGCAACTTTATCATCCTCAACAATCACGTTGTCTGAATGAGAACCAAGGGCGACTTCGACAGCAGTGAGATAGCTTTCATCCTTGACCTTTATAAGCTCTGCTAAAGAACCGTAAATTCCGGGGATGTTCGCTTTCTTCAATGCCTCAAGTGTCCTATTGTCGCTGATTTCTCTCTGTGCCTCTGATTTTATAAGTTCTTCGTTTACCTTTTTAATCTCGGGAAGGAGTTTCTCCAGCTTTTGTTGCTTTTCTTCGAGCTCTTTCTCAAGTACCCTCAGCCTACTGGTAATTTTTTCCATCTTGCCCTCTACTTCTGACAGCTCGGCTTTTTTCTTTTCGATTTCCTCTCTGGTTTCCTCAATTCTGCTTTTAAGTGCCAATCTTTTTGCAGAGTGTTGGGCATTTTTAGTCTTAATTCTCTCTATTTCATCGTTCATCTTTTCGATTTCATTTTCTTTGAGGTAGTACTCTTTTTTTGAGTCTTCAAGTTCTTTTTCAACCTTGTCAAATTCCTCCTTGGCTATTGAGAAGTTCTTGTCTATTTCCGCCAGCTTCAGAACAAGCTCGTTCCTTTCCTTCTCTTTCTCCCCTATGTCTTTGAGGAGCTTTTCCTTTCTTTTCTTCCATCTTTCTATTGCAGATTTGCCCCTCTCTATCTCCTCAGAAACAGCCTTAAGCTCTTCCTTCGTTTTTACGAGCCTTCTTTGACTTTCTTCAGTTTCTCTATTCGCTATCTCAATGTTTCTCTTCGCCAGCTCTATTTTGGAATTAACTTCACTTATCTTCCTCGTTACTTCAAGGATGCCGTCTTCGCTTTTCTCTTCAAGTTCCCTTTCAATCTGATTGAGTGCTTTTTCTTTTGCAATTATTTCCTTTGCAATCCCTTCCAGCTTTTTGCTGATCTCATTTATTTCTTCTTCAATTTCCCTGTTTCTTTTCTGGCTTTCTGCAATTAAATTCTCAAGCCTTTTCACTTCTCCCACAAGCAAAGTTGTTCTGGCTATCTCCAGCTTTTCTTTTAGGTCGAGGTACCTTAAGGCGTCGTTCCTTTCTTTTTCGAGCTTGTCGAGCTGTGTTTTCACTTCCCTAATAAGCAGATCAACCCTTGCCAAGTTTTCCTCTGCCTGTTTTAATTCTTCAAGAGCTTTCTTTTTCTTTTCGTCATATTCAGCAACTCCAGAAATCTCGTCTATTATCATTCTCCTCTCGGTCGGACTCATTTTAATGAACTTGGTTATGTCTCCTTGAAGAACTAAGTTGTAGCCATCGGGAGATATCATTGCGGCGCTCAACAAATCGAGGATATCACTTCTGCTGGTTCTCTTTCCATTAAGCCAGTAAACACTTCTCCCGTCTGGATAGACGCGCCGCTTTATGACTACTTCATCTTCATCTATTGGAAATCCCCTATCTTCGTTGTTGAAATGTATCGCAACCTCTGCGTATTTGGCCGGCTGTTCTTCCCTCGTACCGGCAAATATTAGGTCGCTTATCCTTGTTGCACGCATTGCTTTCGGTGATAAACCGCCGAGAACAAAGAGAATAGCATCACCGATGTTGCTCTTGCCGCTTCCATTGGCACCAACTATCGCCGTAAACCCACGAGAAAAAGGAACCACGACCCTTCTGTTTCCATATGATTTGAAACCCTTCATTTCCAGTCTCTCTACATAGGGCATGTTTAACACCTGAGCCGAGTTAAGGTAAAACGTAGTTATATACCTTTCTCCGCCTTAAGAGAGCATGCCCTCAAGCTCAAGAATCTTTTTTTGTCGCAAATAGACCACAGGAATGCCGTTTTCGCGGAGCTTTCTCTTTAATGCTTTGTCGTTAGTGCATACTATCACATTCGGGGTTTTTAGTGCAAACTCAAGTATCTGCTGGTCTATAGGTTTCTCTCCAAACTCACCTACCTCCACAATATTGAACTTTTCAGCTAATCTTTTGGCCATTCTAACGGCTATAAGGTCTTTTCCTTTGACCTTACGCTCTATCACACTGAGCTCGTCAAGAACAACGTTCGGAATTAGTATTTCAAACTTTACATCGAGAATCCTGCGGAGTTCACTCACTATATCAACTCCAAACTGACCCGGAATCAAAAGGAAATTCGTGTCTGGAATAACAATCCACTTCCGCATAAAATCACCAAAAAAGGGAAAGAATCACTCCCTTATGAAGCCATAACCGATAAGTCTCCACCTTGAGCCCACCTGTCTGCTGATTGCAACTCTTTCTCCGGGCTCCGCACATACCGGGATTTGAAGCTTGAGTTCAATTTCATCCTTGCTCAACCCCGTCACGAGGCCCATTGTTCTCGCCGTTCCCACGTTGAGGAGGAGCACTTCCTTCCTCTTTATCGGCTCTACTCTAAGTTCTTCTTCTGTCCCAACTACCCTTTCAAGGAGATGTACCTCTAACCTAAAATCCTGCCAGACCGGTGGGAGTTTGCCCGGCTTTCCAACAACGTTGCCCGCCATTAGATCTCCTTTGGTCAAGAAGGGATCAAGCTTAGTCCCAACTCCCACCAATCCACCGGGATATGCCTCCTCCACAAATCTCCCACCTGCTTGAAGAGAAACTATCTCGGTGGTTATGGGCTCGTATTTTATCCTTCCGTGTTCCTCATATGGAACCCCGGGTCTTATTTCGATCTCATCTCCAACCTTGAGCTTTCCTTGAATAATCGAACCCCCAATAACCCCACCGACAAGCTTTTCTGGAGGAGTTCCGGGTTTATTGACATCAAAACTCCTCAAAACAAGCATCCTTGGTGGTTTGTTTGGATCCCTTTTGGGCGTTGGAATGAAGTCTTCTATGGCCTTTATCAGCACATCTATGTTTGCTCCGTGAAGGGCGGATATTGGAATTATGGGGGCGTTTTCCGCTACGGTGCCCTTGATGAACTCCTTAATCTGTCTGTAGTTTTCCATGGCTTGTTCCTTCGTTACGAGCTCAATCTTGTTTTGGGCGATTATTATGTTCTTGTTCCCTACTATCTGCAATGCCATTAGGTGTTCCCTCGTTTGAGGTCTTGGGCATGGCTCATTTGCGGCAATGACCAAAACTGCACCATCCATTAGGGAAGCCCCAGCCAGCATTGTGGTCATCAAAGCCTCGTGGCCCGGAGAGTCTATAAAAGAAACTCTCCTCTCGAACTCGGTTTCAGAACCACAGTATGGACATTTTGGAGAGGTAGAATACCTTCCACAGCTTGGACACTTTCTTATTTCGGCGTCGGCAAAACCTATCTTGATCGTGATACCCCTTCTGAGCTCCTCGCTATGTGTATCAGTCCAAATCCCGGTTAGAGCTTTTGTTAGTGTTGTCTTACCGTGATCAACGTGACCTACCATACCGATATTAACCTCAGCCTGCTTAAACTTCTTCTTTGCCATCTCCTCTCACCTACCTAAAGTAAGAAAGGAGTAGCCTTATAAGGTTTCCTAAATCCGACTCTCATTAAAAGTCACATTAATGAGAAAATCCGTTTAGACAAAGAAAAATTAAAAAGCATCAGGAGACTTTGATGTAAAATCCAACCGGGACTGGTGTGTCTCCGTAGGTGTCACCGTACCAGTGGTGCGCTATTGGGATTCTCATAGTGTACTTGCTCTTTACACCCTTAAAGTGCAGGTAAGCTCCGTTAGTACTCTGTACATGTCCTAAGACAGCATAATTAACGTAATCCTCAAGGCTGAAACCTGCAACCAGCACGTTGAGCCAAGCGGGAGCCGTCTCTGGAGCGAGGGAGCTCACAAGGGCCCCCAGGGGGGCGCCGATGTTGAAGCCCTCTCCATCTGTCCCCACGTAGATTTCACCGTAAAAGTCCTCAATATCCGCTTTGTTATTGTAAACTGCGTCTGTTTCTTCAATCCACTGGCTTGGAACGCTGTAGGGAGGCTCCCCATAGGATTCCCCGCTATCGATGTGATATATCCCGTTGTAATAATCGGTATCAAACTCGTCTATCTTTACAAAGTACCTCTCGTTTCCGGTTGGCTCGCAGTAGAGGGAGCAGTAGTACTCCTTCTGATAAATGTAGTGAACGGTTCCCTTAATCCAAATGTACTTTGATGAGTGGGGATAAACTGTTGCTGTCCATGACGCCTTGTACTTCTTTGTTGTTGATCTGCCAAGGGCTTTTAAGGTTATTGAGCTCGGGTCGAAGCTTAGTTTTTCCGAAATCTGATCCCCAAAAGCCACTGTAACCATCGGACCCCAGTAGTAGCTTCCCTGAAAGGCCATCTCGATATTGGCATAAACACTGCTGCCAGCGTTGTTTTTGATTATCATTACGGGCACTTTCTGATGGAGGTAGTATTTGTCCTCCACGGTTTTCCATTCGTAGTAAACGTCGTGTGCCATTGGCTGGACTTCGGAATTTTTCGAGTTCAGGGTTCTTAAATCCTTGATTCTTGCTTCTTTTAGGTTGAACTTGAGTTCAATGTTTTTTGCAAGGATATTCTTTTCACTACTTCTGAGTTCGAAGCTTTCCGGTGGTAGAGTATAGATCTTCCCATCTTTAACGACCCAAACGTCAACGCCGATAAAAGCCGTGTTAGAGCCTTTCTTCACCGCAATGCCTCTTGGTGCATCGAGGTTGAGTTTTATCACGTTCTCCTGTAAGATTAAGCTTTTGAGAATGCTTCCGGTTAGAGTTCCCTTTTTTAAGATTTTTATACTCCCGTTCTCGCCGAACGTCCAGATGGTGTAGTAGACTTTTCCGTAGTTGGTTAGAGGTCTTCCGCTCTCGTCAAGGAGAGAGACTTTGGCGCCGCCGATGGGTGAGGCTTGATAGCCTAGAGCTCCAAGCACTAACAATCCAGCGAGTAGCGCAAGCGGTTTTTTCATGTTTGCGCCTCCTACCAAAAATTGCGGTAATATTTTGACTTCAAGGCTTATAAATAATTCCTTTTACTAATTGTAAAGAGTTGCGTGGGAATGCAATCAGGAATTGAAAACGGTTGAAGTTAAACAAAATTAGAGAAAAGATCAGAAGACGATCTTCATGTTGACCTGGACGATCTCGGAGCTTATCGTATTACCCCTAACGGTTTTCTTCCTTCTCTCTCCCCTCTCTTGAGGCCTAAATCCGGGACCTCTTGAAAGGAGAATCCTAACCCTTCTCGGCCCATGAACGTCAGGCCTCATTGGGAAGCCATCCTTATCAGTTCCCCCGGTTATTTTGAGCTTAGCATCTGCCGGAATTTCACTTCCAAAGATTTCACTCAAATTAAGCCCCAACTCCTTGGCCTCTATTTCGTCTCCTATTTTGAGGCCAATCAACTTATCTGCCTCGGCTCCAGTAATTTCTACTTGCTTTGCGATACCACTCTTTGGATCGGATATTACAAGCTTAAATGTCGCCATTTCCTCCCACCTCCACGTTCATTAGCGGGATTCATTGGGTAAACCCCTTGTCCACCATGGGCTAAGCGGCTTCATTTAAAAAGGTTTCTTCTGCACTGTTAGGATAACTTAATTATCGCCTCCTGAGCCAACTCGGCGATATTTCCAGGCGGTCGGCCAAGCCGAGAATAAAATCTGACAAAATTATGTCAGAAGGCAAGCAGAAAAACAAACTTCTGAGCTTTCCATTCTTTACCGATGAAATTATTCCAGAAACGCCTCGTCCTCTTCTTCACCGTCCTAAATCAGTGCCCAACACTGTGCCTCGGGCGAAGGTTACGTGAACAAAACAATAGTCCTACTGCCTTGATTTTTCCTACATGGAATTTTGTTGCGGCGAAAGGGTTTAACAGTATGCTTTTAGTACTCCACGCCCTTTCTGGCAATTACTCCCTTAGTATAGGGATGTTTTATTTCCCTCATTTCTGTCACATAGTCTGCTAATTCATAAAGCTCTTCCGGACAATATCTGCCCGTTAGAACAAGCTCAGTATTTGGGGCCTTTTCTTTTATGAGTTCTTTAACCTCTTCTATTTTTATCATCTTAAACCCCAAAGCTACGCATATTTCGTCTAGAATTACGAGATCCCAATCACCGCTTTTAACGACTTCCTTAGCTCTTTCCAAGGCCTTTCTTGCCGCTTCAATCTCTTCTGGCTCAGGTTTTCCGTGAACGAACTTTGGTAAACCATAGGATTCAACAACAACCCCGCATTCTTGGGCTTTTCTCTGTTCGCCATAAACATTAGCTGATTTCAAAAACTGTATCATAATAACCTTTCCTCCGTTTCCAAGCATTCTTAATGCTAATCCCAAGGCGGCTGTGGTTTTTCCTTTTCCGTTCCCTGTGTATATGTGTACCAAGCCGAGTTTCTCTTTCCAGTCAACCATCCCAATCACCGAAGAGACTTGGTGTTGGAGTATTTATCCATTGCGGAAGAGCTTTTATTTTTTAGGCATATCCTTATTGGTGGTCCGTATGAAAGCTCCTGAACTTGGCATCAAAATTGGGGTTTTTGAACATGGAAAGAAAAACTCAATAAGCGATGTTAAAGGTGTCAAAGTTGGTCACGTCACTTTGATTAGGGGAGAGGGGAAGCTTATTCCGGGCAAAGGGCCTGTAAGAACAGGGGTAACAGCTATAATCCCTCATGAAGGGAATATCTATAAGGAAAAGCTTCTGGCAAATGCTTTTGTTATGAACGGTTATGCCAAGCCAGTTGGCTTAGTTCAAGTGCAAGAACTGGGAACCCTTGAGACGCCGATAATACTAACCAACACTCTAAGCATCGGCACTGCTGCTGATGCCCTTATAGATTACATGCTTGGTCAAAATGAGGACATAGGAGTTAGTACAGGCTCAGTTAATCCAGTGGTCATGGAATGTAACGACTCCTACCTAAATGACATCAGAGGTAAGCACGTCAAAAGAGAGCACGTATTTGAGGCAATTGAAAACGCAAAAGAAGACTTTGAAGAAGGTGCCATTGGCGCTGGAACTGGAATGAGTGCCTTCGAGTTTAAGGGAGGCATTGGATCTTCTTCTAGGGTTCTACATATTGAGGGTAGAAAGTACACTGTCGGAGCTTTGGTTTTGAGCAACTTTGGTAAAAGAGAGGATTTAACGATATCTGGAGTTCCCGTAGGGCTGGAGCTGAAGAACTGGCCCGGAAAAGGAGGAGAGGGAAAAGGAAGCGTAATAATTGTTGTTGCAACCGATGCTCCCCTAACTTCAAGACAGCTGTACAGGGTCGCTAAGAGGGGAGCCGTAGGGCTGGCAAGAACCGGGGGTTATGCATATAATGGAAGCGGAGATATAATTTTTGCCTTTTCGACTGCTCAGAGAGTAAAACACTATCAAAAAGAACCCCTAAGCATAAAAGCACTCCCCGATAGCATTCTCTCACCCCTTTTTAAAGCTACAGCTGAAGCCGTTGAGGAGGCTATAATTAACTCCCTCCTCCAGGCAAAGACCATGAGCGGAAGAGACAATCACATCCGCTACGCCCTTCCCAAAGAAGAGCTCATAAAAATAATGGAGAGGTATGGAAGGCTGGAAAAAAGCTGAGGTGGGAGTATGGGCATTAAACATCTCTTCCCCGGATTAAAGAATTTTAAAGCTTATTTGAACACGGCAAGTGCTGGATTTTTGCCTTTGACTGCTCTCAAAAGAATTATGGATTTTTCGTCTTATTTGGTAGATTTCAGGGAAGGAGCTGACTCAGTTGATTTTCTTGAGAAAGAAATCATGGAAAAAGTCCTTGAAGAGGGAGCAAAGCTTTTTCATACCAGCAAAGAGAACCTAACCCTAACGATCCAAACAACGGAGGGGCTGAAGAGATTGCTCTCATCTCTGGAGCCGAGAAGGGGTATGAATATTGTCTCCTTTGATATGGAGTTTCCCTCGCTCGCCTGTCTTCTTAAAAGTTATGCAAAAAGATACAGCTTAGAGCTTAGGATTGTCAAAAACAAAGGTGGCTGGTACTTCATTGAAGATGTTGAGAAAGCTGTGGATGATAACACCTTTGCGGTAATCGGAAGCAGTGTCCAGTGGATTTCTGGGCAGAGGATGAGCCTAAGGGAAATATCCAAAGTTGCCCACGAGCACGGGGCATGGCTTATAGTAGATGCCGTTCAGCATGCCGGTAGTTTGGGGTTATATCCAGAAAGGGAAGGGGTTGATGCCTTTGTTGCTGGGGGCGAGAAGTGGTTGCTCAACCCTTCCGTAGGTTCCGGGATTATGTATATCTCCAATGAGCTTATCGAAGAGGCCTCACCGGTAGCTGGCCTGTTGAACATGAAGCCTCCTATGGGAGAGTGGTCATCGTGGTGGGGAATGCCGGAGAAGAATCCCTGGGGAGAATTCGAACTTAGAAACGATGCGAGAAAGCTTGACTTTGGAGGTGGACCGCCCTACCTTATGGCAACAGCCCTCTGGGGAGCCCTTGAGTTGATAAATGCCCTAAACATAGAAAAAATCGAGAAGCACAACATCAAGCTTGCAGGAAAGATCAGGGATGAAGCTCTGAGCCTGGGGTTAGAGGTTATTGGTAACGAAAACTGGGAAAACTCGGCAATAGTTACAATAAAGACCGGTTTGAGCTATGAGAAAGAAGAAGAAATTTACCAACAGATGATCGCTGAAGGAATAAAGGTCAGCCACAGGGGAGCGTTAGGTCATTACGGCATACGGGCTTCTCCTCATCTGTACAATGAAATGGAGGATGTTGAGAGATTTTTGGACTCTCTCGTTGATTCTCTTTCTAAACTCTGATCTCCTCATATTTTTTCTTCATTAACAGAGCATCGCCCTCTATGTTGGGGCTCTCGCTTATGACAACTCCTTTGACCCTGAACTCTTTCAAAACCCTTAGCAAATCCTCCCACTTCATGTCACTTTCTTGCAAATTCAAATGGTTCTTTTCGCCCTTTTCGGAGTAGTTTATCCCGCTTATGTGAATGTGCATGTTGTTTAATGCCTCCTTTCCAAGTTCCTTCTCGATAAGTGATAGCATCTCCCTCCACTCTTCAGCACTGTTGTACTTTCCTTTGTTTCTCGCATGACAGTGGGCAAAGTCTATAGCCGGCAAAACCTGTTCAACATCTTGGCTTAGCTTTATTAGTTCCTTAAGGTTTCCAAATTGTGTTGGCTTTCCAGTCAGCTCTGGCCTTATCCACACGTCTATCCCCTTGTCCTGTAGCACTCTCACGATATCCTTTATCTCGCTCTTAATTCTTTCATAGACCTTTAATGGCTCTTGCTTTAAATAATAGCCCGCATGAAATACCACACTCCAGCCTCCAGCCTCGTACAAACGCTCAGCACTCTGGATTATCCTCCTTTTGCTTGCTTCAACCTTCGCTTTCTCTGTTGCATTTAAATTGATGTAATAAGGTGCATGTGCCGTGAGAAGAACATCGTTTTTTTGTGCGACGTATTTTATTTTTTTAGCCGTTTCGGAGTTTATATTAACTCCTCTTACAAACTCAAGCTCCATTGCATCTAAGCCAAGCTTTCTAACCTGTTCTATGCCTGAGATCGTTGAGGGCTTTGGCGTTGAAAGGGGTATTCCGGCTGTTCCGAATCTCAGCCTGTCAATCTTTATCATTTCCACCACCCAGAATTAGGTAACCCTAAAAATATAAAAACTTTAACTTCTCTCGATTTTTTCTCCCAAGATGCGTTCAAGTTTTGAAATGCTTTCTCTAAGCTCTTCCTCCAGCTCCTGTATCTGCCCCTCGAAAGATCTTATTTTCTCTTCCTTTTCTTGGATTTTTTTCTTTAGCTCCTCAATTTCCCGTTTTTTGGCTTTTTCTTCACCTATAAAGGTTGAGAGTTTCTCTTCGATTTTTGTTAGTTTTTCTTTCATGGCATTTAGCTCTTGAGACTCCACTACTAAGCTTGCTTTAGCCCATTCTACGGTTTTCTTGTACTTCTTGTCGAGTTTGTTTTCGATTCTATCGAGCATCTTCAGAAACTCCTCTGGATGGTGAATGGCATAGGCAGAATCCTTTAAAAATTCTCTTGCAGTCGTATCTGGCACCCTCATTCTTTTTATTGGTTTTTGAAGCTTGGAAACCTGAGAACGGATCTTTATTTCCTTTTGCGATATTTCTCTTCTGAGCTTTTCTTCCAATTCTCCAAGGGCTTTAAGCTCTGGCTTATTTTCGAGCTCCTCAATTTGTTCCTGAAGCCTTTTTAACTGCGTCATGAGATTTTCTTTTGAACGTTCCTCCTCTTTTACATGGCTTTTAAGATCTTCCAATTCTTTTAGCAGCTCTTTAGCCTTCACGTTTTCAATACCAAGTTTATTTACCTCTTCAAGATACGCAGAGTACTCCTTGGATAGAGACTTTAAAAGGGCATTTAGCTCATATACCTCCCTCTCAAAGATCAGAAGCAAATGCCGCCCATGAGCAACATGAAACTTAGAAATTTCCGGCAGTATTTTTTCGACATCTTCAATGCTTTCTATCTTTTTCACCATATTTCGGAGCGCAGTTACGTATCTCTCCTTCTCAACCTCCACAATTCTTGCTAATTGGGGATCAACCTTTTTGGGCAACTCTCTCTGCTCAAGTTTCTTAAGATTTTTGAGGATTTTTGAGACAATTTCCTTGGAGCTATTTGTGTATTTTTCAGCTGTTTTTTGTCTTTGTTTTTTGACATCTTCCCTTACTTTTTCATACTCCCGGAGTGCTTCTTTCAGTTTCAACTTTCTCCCATCCTCTTACTTTATCCCTTAGATACATTCCCACGAGGGTTGCAAGGGCTATATCGGCAATTGCTATAAGTCCCTTCTTCAGGAATTCGATTGAATAGAAGGACACTATTGAGAGAGCATAAAGCGTGGTAACGTCAATTGTTATCCACAATGCCGGCAACAGCAGAATTCCACTTATGTAATACCATATATGGTAATCCCTTCTCAGATAAGAATGAACGATCTTGCCTATCATTAAAACGCCCAGCGCAACGATAAATGGGGTATTTATGGCATTTAGAAAAATAACTGCTCCCAAGAGCTCCGTCCCAGGATACCTGCCAGTTAGCTGAAGTGCAATGCTCTCCAAGTTAAGGTAAGCATTCACGGCTCCAGCGAAGAGAACAAACATCGCCGCGATGGCAGAAACGAACTGTATAAATCCCTTGGTTAGGAAATTTCCTAAAACTTCCCTTATCCGAAAGGCTTTTGCGAAGAAGTAGCCTCCTATGAGAAAGAGTATTACCCCGGTAACGGTTGAGGAAATTATTGCAACACTCTGTTGGTATTTTATAGAAAGCAATCGGGCAATACCATAGATGAGCAATATCATTCCGGGAAGTCCAAAGAATATTTTTGCTGCCTCGGGATCACTTAAGATTTCTTTTAGATAGCGATACAAAATGTAATACGTTGTCTCAATGCTTTCGCTTTGTTTTACTACAACCCTGCGAGTGCTTATGATGGGGATTCTTGAAGTTATTACGGGGAATATTTGCTCATCTTCCGCTCCATCTGTCACTGGTATAACCCCATCAGCGGGGAAACGCTTAAGAACCTCTTCCAGTTGTTTTTGCAGTTCTAAATCGCTCTTAACTCCCACGTCAGGATGTCCTGTGATAAGGGCCACCTCAACATCGTCAAATTCTCCTTTTTCCTTAAGCTCGTCATAGAGCTTTATCGCAGCATACAAAACGTTGGCATCGCTGTCTTCGGGATCGGCAAGGCTAAGTTTCAGAGCGGCATCTATGCATGCATCCCTTCCAATAACAGGTCCTCTAACCCCGGCTTTTTTTCCAAAATCATCATCTCTATCGATGGCAAGCACCAGTACTTTAATCTTGATCCCCCCAGACTTTCTCCAAAACTGACTTTACCTTATCCTCCATCTTTCTGTCCTTGTCCCTTCTGTCATCAATTCTTATCGTTGTTGAAACCCTCTTTGCACCTAGCGCAAACATCGCTTCATGGGCCTCTTCAACTATTCTCAGCCCTTCTCTGAGAGTTGGGACTTCAATGATTGTGCCCATAGGAGTCAATTGATATTTTACTCCCTTCTCCTCTAAAAGCTTTACTACATGAGCGATATATTTGCTTAAGCTCAGCTCCCCCAGGGGAACAATGACAAATTCAATAATCACTCCCATTTTCGACACCTGGCTAAATTAGAATCGACGATTTTTTAAGCTTAACGGTGGAAAGCCTGATACTGTCGGGATAACTGTGGCATCACCTCCTTAAGCCATTCAGCAAAATCACCGGGTGACCTTAAAACCAGAATGAAGCCCGGCAAAATTATACCAGAAGGCAAACAGAAAAACAAATTTTTGAGCTTTCCACTCTTTAACCCTGAAATTATTCCAGAAACGCTCCGTACTCCCCTTCAACGTCCCAAACCAGCGCTCAACACAATTCCTCGGCCCGAAAGTCACATGCGGATAACCCAACCCCAGAAAGCAGAACTTATACCACAACATTAACCAGAAAGACAGGCTGCTCTTCAAAGGACTTCAAAACAACCAGAATGAAACCTCTATCAACCCACCAGTTTCTAAGGGTTGCAATCCAGACTGCCAAAACCTCCTTGCTCTCAACGTGGATTATGGCCCAGAGAACTCTTCTCTCCCGTTGATTTTTGTTATTGTTTCCTCAACTGCGATGAAGTTTCTCCGTTTTTTCACTCCAAGGATTTTTTGGCCGGTAGATTGCTTCCGCTATTTTTTGAACTGCTTCGGCTCTTGTGTGGCTTATTTCGAGTATTCTGGAGACTTGTCGGTAGCTGAGGCCTTGCAATAATTCTACTGCCCCGACTTTCTTTTCTGGTTTTGTTTTGGCAAGAGGGTTTTAAGGAAGTAAATAATGACTTCGGCCTTCATGCCCTCCTTCTTTTTAAACCCGACACCCCAATGCTTATCCTAACAGTATCGAATCTATCCCAAGAAGACTTTTAAACCTCCCGCTTTACCTCTATTCATGCGGGCATATATACTTGCCTTTCCCGAGAAGAAGTGGGAGAACTATCTGGCTCCAATACTTGAAGAGCCCATGGTAAAGATAGTAGAGAAAAGGCTTTTGAACATAAAGAGAATTGATGAGGTCTTTACAGTAGTCAGAAAAGACAAACTAAAAAAGTTCTCACTCCATGTTTCGAATCCTATCGGTGTGAGTGCGAGAAACAAGCTTGAAGCCCTTCACAGAGCTTTGCCCTTTTCGGGAGATATCTTCCTTGTAGAAGGTAACATGCCCCTGGTGATGCCGTTTTTGGTGGATTATCTTTCAACGCTATTTTACGAATCCTATGCCGATGCTTTAATTCCAGTATGGGCTGATGGGAGTTTTGAAATTACCCACGCTTTCTACAATGCAAGAGCGCTAAGAAAAGCCATTGAGACGTGCTTAAGCGAAAACGAGAGAAGACTAAGTTGCATTGCAAAGCACCTTGACTACGAAAAGATAAGTATAGAGGGGCTTATCAAGAGAAATCCAAAGGTTTCGCTGAGCTTTTTTAAGGTGAGAAGCTCCTTTGACATTAGATTTGTGGAAGAAAATATTGGAAAGGGGCTCTAAATTTTAATGCTTTTATGAACCCTATCGGCAATTAGAACAGCAAGCCCTCCTTTTAGGGCATCTATTGGAATAAAGGGAGCAACTCCCAGCAAAAAGGCCTTTTCAAAATCTCCTCCCATGAAAAATCCTAATCTCAACCAGCCTAGGAGGTAGATTGTTAGAATCCCTATCGCAGAGCCTATGGCGTAGTTCTTAATATCTTTTTTCTTTTCGCTTATCAGCCCTGCTAAAAATGCCGCAACGGGAAACGATAAGAGATAGCCCCCAGTAGGCCCGTATATATGCCCAAAACCTCCACTGAAGTTTGCAAAAACTGGAAGCCCAATGGCACCCATAAAGAGATACACTAGCTGACTCAGAAATCCAAGTCTTGTTCCCAATATTAGACCGCTCAACAAAACAAAGAGCACTTGAAATGTTATTGGCACGGTACCAATTGGAATTGCTATTTGAGCTCCAATTGCTGTTAAAGCCGCGAAGAGCCCAACATAAGATATCTCCTTGGCCTTCATGTTACCACCTATATCATAGAGATTTTGTTAACCTTAAAAATTTTTTTGTTAACTAATTCAAAACTTTTTAATTTCCCCATCATAGCGATTTTCATGATGAGGGCTATTAGGGACAGTCCAGTAAAGCGCGAAATATTAAAAAAATTAAGGTGTAGAGAAGTTGTTTCAGGCGATGAAATTGCCCGAGAAGTTAAAACATCCCGAGTAGCCGTTTGGAAACATATAAAAGAACTGAACAATCTGGGATATTCCATAATTTCGACCCCAAAGGGATATACCTTGATTAGTGAGCCTCGCAAACCTTATCCATGGGAGCTTGACTTTGAAAGCTACTACTTTAAAGAAATAGAATCCACCATGGACGTTGCAAAGGAACTCGCTGAAAAAGGCGCAAAAAATGTTTTTGTAATAGCTGAAAAACAGACACAGGGAAGAGGAAGGATTGGAAGAAAGTGGAGTTCTCCGGAGGGGGGTTTATATTTTTCTCTAATTCTAAGGCCCAAGTTGCCCTTAGCTGACATAGATAGAGTCAGATACCCAGTTCTGGAAGCATTAAAAGAAGGGCTGGAGGACTATGGCCTCCCTGTGGAGATTGCTCCAGAGGGGAATATTTTTGTGAAAGGAAAAAAGATAGCCGGTATCCTAGTAGAAGCTGAAGGTGAACTCGACCAAGTGAAATACGTGATAGTTGGGGTTGGGGTAAACGTAAATAACGTAGCTCCCGTAAACGGGACTTCAATGAAAGAAGAACTCAAAAGAGAAGTAGATATGCTTGAGTTCACCAGAAATCTCTTCACAAAAATATATCAACATCTTTCAGCAGAGGCAATTTTTTAAAGCATTGTCTCAAACTCTTGAAAGATGATAGAGGTAAGGGATCTGTGGCATATCTACGAGGGGAAGAAAGAAGCCCTTAGGGGAGTTAGTCTAACTTTCGGAAACGAGATTGTAGCCTTAGTTGGCCCCAACGGTTCTGGGAAAACAACCCTCGCAAAGCATTTGAATGGACTTTTGAAGCCAACAAAAGGTGAAGTTGTAGTGGATGGTATGAACACTAGAAAACACAGTGTTGCCGAGCTTGCGAGAGTTGTTGGTTACGTTTTTCAGAATCCAGAGCACATGTTTTTTGAGGAGAACGTCTTTAGGGAAGTTGCCTTTGGTCCTAAAAATCTTGGTCTCTCGGAGGAAGAGGTTAAGGAGAGGGTCAAATGGGCGTTAAGGGAGGTTAACCTCGAGGGTTATGAGGATCGCTCACCTTATTCTCTCAGCGGTGGGGAAAAGCAGCGCTTGGCAATAGCATGCATTTTGGCCATGAAGCCCAAATATCTAATCCTCGACGAACCCACAACGGGACTCGATGAAAAAAATGCCGAAAGCATAAAAAAGATAATCAGAAAACTTTACAGAGAAGGCCATGGGATAGTTTTAATAACCCATGAGATGGACCTGGTTCTTGAGCTGGCAGAGAGGGTTGTACTTCTATACCAAGGAAAAAAGGTTTTTGATGGGGGCGTTAAAGAGTTTTTTGAGCTTGACCTAAGAAAATACGACTTAGACAGGCCAAGGCTTCTCACAATAAGTGAGGAGATAGGTTTGGGATTCTTCAGGAGTGTTGAGGAGTTCGTAAAAGCCTTGGAGATGAGAACATGATGTACAAGCTATACCTTGAGAGGGACTCCTTCCTTCACCGTCTCGATCCGAGGGTGAAGATAATTGGCTCTCTTTTTGGCATAATAGCTTTGATCCTCTTTAACTCTCCCATACTTCTAACCCTTCTTTTCCTCCTGATAGTCCTTACCCTTGTCATCCTGGGCAGGATAACCATTGGAGAAATCTTTAACGTTCTCAAACCATTAATCCCGATTTCTATGATTGCAATGCTTGTATGGCCGTTTATTCTAAAGCCGTGGTATTTTGGGCTCTTTATAGGTTTTGGCTATGGAATAAGGCTTCTTTCGGTTGCCCTGCTTACCTTGGGCCTGATAATGACAACGCCCCAAAGGGATCTCATCCTTGGCTTCATTAAAATGGGAATGCCCTATGAAATTGGCCTTACCTTGACTATAGCCCTTAGATACATCCCAACTCTCTACATGCTGGCTCAGACTATAATGGATGCTCAAAAGTCAAGGGGACTTGAGCTTGAAAGGGGCAACTTCATTCAGAGGGCTAAAAATACGGTTCCCATTTTAATCCCTCTGATAGTCGCATCAATAAAAACCGCCCACGAGCTCAGCATAGCTTTAGAAAGCAGGGCATTTGGAGCAAGCAAAAGGAGGACTTTTCTCCACAACATCAAAATGGAGGTAAAGGACTACATAGCGCTCGGAATAACTTTCGCCCTGTTCTTCCTCGCGGTTTATGCGAGATATTTCCTCGGAATTGGGTACATCAGGCTATTCTAAAATCAGCTTTATCTTTGAGTCTATTGGTATGCTATGCTCTCCCGTGTTTTTTACAAACTCAGGAGGGGCTTTAAGGACTGTCAGATTTAACCTATAGTGCCCCCTATAGCCGCTGATTCTCATAACTAAAAGATGCTCAAAAAGCTCAGGGATGAGGAAGAGCCTCCTAAACTCGGAGATCAAATTAAGTTCGTTTATCTCGAGGGCATTGTGGGAGAGTATCAAAAATATGCCCTTCCTATCGACGATTTTTCTCAATTCCAGCATGCCCTTTTTATCTATCTCCTCAAGGATTCCAAAGTTCGAGACAAAGACGAAGGAGTCATCATGGACCATCTCAAGTGCATCCAGAAGTTCCCCCAGGGTATAAACCTTACCCATTAAGATGTTCTCACTTTTTTCTGAGAACTTGCTGAGCATCTTTAGTGAAAACCCGTTGGTGGGCTCAAGGTAGTAGGTTGGAATTTCCAGATTTAGGGCGTTTGCAATTGAAGAGTATTGGACCAGGGTTTGGGCAAAGGCATCGGTGGTTATAACTCCCGCCATGCTGCTGTTCTCTAACCCGCCAACTAACGGGGTAAGCTCTTCGAGCATCTCAATGATATTCTTTGGGGTATCACTCGGCCTGAAGAACATCGACATCAATAAAACTTTGACGTCCCGATATTTATATTTTTTGAATGGGCTAAAAACTGTTGGATATTTTCCCATCCTTTTGTTAAGTTCCTTTAGAGTAAGTTAAGAGTATAACTAAACAATGAATCCATTATGACATTTTGATTGAAAGGAAGCGTATAAAATCCAATAAAATGCAAAGATCTTAAAGTATTGTATAACTATTAAATCCTTTTCAGAATTTATTAAACCCTATTATCTCCCTTTCCATGTTTTTAAAACTGTATAAAGCTATGCAGACTGTTTTAAAGGATAAAATTTTAAAAAATTGAAAATCGAACTTTTTCCAAACGTTTATATATCACTAGCACCTACAAGTTCTAAGCGGTTGTTGTAATTTGAACTGTTTTTAAATCAATCTGTTTAACTTAACATTCGTCAGGAGATGATATTGTGGAAGAAATGAATGTTAACATTGAAAAAGAGATCCTTCAGCTTCTTAAGGAAAAAGGAGAGCTAACGGTCTCTTTTTTAACCCGCTTTCTCAATGAGAGGGGTGTTGAATGTACCAGGCAGAAGGTCGAGAGAACTTTAAGAAACCTATCACAAGCAGGAAAAGTTGAGTTTTTCTACAGAAACGGAAACCACAGAAGACACTATCGGCTGGTGAGGTAATGAGGAGTATTCCAAGGGGGGCCGGAATAAACGGGGAAAATGACGCAATAAGCCCCTCATCAATGATCTTGGGAACGACAGAAGGATGCTCCTCCTAAAGTTCCTTCAGGACAACAATGGGAAGGCCGAATTAAGGGAGATTGTGGATTTTATAGCTGAAAATGAAGGGCAAAACGATAGAAAACACAGAAAAAGCGTTTACGTGAGTTTGTTTCAGACCCATCTTCCAAAGTTGGAAAGGGCGGGAATAATAAAATTCGACCACAACACGGTAACATTGCTTAAGGTTCCGGAAGATGTCGACGTTTACATGGAAGTTGTTTCAAAGCACGACATAAGCTGGAGTACCTTTTACTCGGGAGTTTCTGTCCTTTTCGCTCTCTTAGGCCTCTGGCTCAACAACATACTCCTTGTGGTAATCTCAGCGATATACTCTACTTTGTCAATTGGAGTCAGAGCATAGAGTTTGAAGTCCATGAAAACCAGAGTGTTCAAGTTGGAATGCGCTTTGATACTGGGGGTTTATCTTTAGGAGATTACACCCAGAGCATTACAATACAGGCTTTTGGGGGTTCTTGCGGATGAAGAAGTTCCTTGAATATTTCCTGATTCTCACGGTTTCCGTGTTTGTTGTCGGGTCTATCGTTGGAGCTCTTCTTGATAGACCCGTATTTATGTCTTATGTTTCCTCCGATAGCATGACCCCTACTTTGAATAGGGGGGATTTGTTTTTCATAAATCCCATTTCAAGGAGTGCCGATGTGGGAGATATACTTGTTTTCAACTTAAGGGGCAGCTGGACTGTGCATAGAGTTGTGGCGATTGTTGAAGAAGGCTACATTACCAAAGGTGACAACAACGTTGCAACCGACCAGCAGGAAGGGAAAGCAAGTCCAGTTTCAAAAGATAAAATAGCGGGAAAAGTTATCACTGTCGGTGACTCACCGTTAAAAATCCCTCAATTGGGCACATACATCCAAAAGGGAATCTCTGGAAGAAACAAAATGCTTTTCGCTGCTTTGATGATAATCCTCGGCGCCCTTGTGTTTACCGGAGAGTCAAAACACAGAAGAAAAAGGGCAAAGTTCATTAAGGTTAAGTTCAAAACGCTTTACATCTTAACTTCGGCCTTTCTCCTAATAATGCTCTCGGCATCGATTTTCGTTTCATGGCAGGTGTTTCCAATAGATTATGCGGTAACATCCGCAGGAGGGCAGAGGGAAGGCTGGGTTTTGCCGGGTTCCACATTTGAGAGAGAAATCACCATCAAAAACGGGAACTTTTACCCAATGATCTACTACCTCGAGCCCCAGACTGGAGGAATCTCAAGCCTATCAAAAACTCAGCTTGAATTAGGGCCTCAAGAGGAAGAGACGGTTAAGGTTACAATAAACGCACCCGAAGAGACTTCTTTATTCACGGATAAGGTCAGGGTAAACGCCTACATCCCACTGTTACCCGAATCGCTTATAGGCTTTCTATATAGAGCAAATCCAGTGTTGCCTGTTTTTGCAATACTCTTTGAGACTTCAGTTTTTCTTGGAGTTCTTTACTTAATCTCGGGCATTGGAAATGAAGACGTGCTGAAAATCAGAAATAGGAGATCGAGCTTATTAAGGCAAATCAAAATGGGGGTGTTTGGAAGATGAGAAAACTTATCCCAGTTATGCTTTTGTTGCTTCTCTCATCACTGATAGTCATTGGTTCAAGCGGGACTTTTGTCTACTTTAATGCCGAGAGAGAGGTAAAAGTTGCAGTTGTCCCTCACGATGAAGAGTATTTGAGCTTCATGTGTTACGATGGCTATGCAGCAACGGTGATAGTTGACCAGAACAGCGAACTTACTTTTGATGCACTAACCGTTGGCAACTACTTAAACGAACTCGAAACCGTCAATATATGGCTTGACCCGGATTACTCTAACCTTCCGAGTGGAGTCGATATGTGGATAGAGAGCGAAGATGCCATAACACGGCCAATCAACTCCCAGGAATACTACACTTTTTGGGGCAACATCAGTGTTGGAAATGCAGACCCGGGAACTTATGAGGTTCCCATAACCCTCTATGCCACTTGGGACGGCGGAGATGCCGTAATAGAGACCTGCCCGATAAGGGTGGTAATCCTGAGCGGGCCAAAGATAAAAAAGGTTCTTCTGAGCGGAAATACGACCAACATTCCATTGAAAACATATCAAGAATGGGTGTTCCAGATAAAGGTTAACAATTCGGGAACACCGAGGAATCTGACCATAAAAGATGTTATTCCTGGAGAGTTTGATGTGGACTTAAACAGAACAAGTGCAAGCAAGGGAACCTACAACTTTACAAGACATGGGAAGTCGGATCACTTAGAGTGGAACGTTGAATTGGGCCCGGGAGAAAGTGTTCACATGAACGTCACAATCTTCACAAGATGGGTAAAAACAGGAAAAGGTGGAAAATGGGAGTTCACATCTTGCGGTAATTACTCACTAAACGAAGGTGCTGAGATAGTCGGATATGGAATAGTCAGCAACAATATTACAGTTGAAGCAAATGTTGATTGTGAAGATGATAAGGAGAATGGAAACTCTCATGGGAGAGGTTGATTTATTGGGAGGAAAGTTGTATGGATGGAGATAATATAAAAGAGAAAATGAAAAAAATGGTAAGCAGAAGAGAAGTCCTTGCAGTGTCGCTTGTTCTCTTCCTGTTTTTTGGGTTTTATTCAATAAAGCTGATGGGAGTTAGCTCTGTCGTAACTACCCAGCGAACCCTTGGTAAATACACCCAAGAAGGAGAGCTCATTCATGTGGCTCTTCTGAAAAACAACACGCTTTATGGAGAAAGGCTCAGTAGGGAAGAATACCCCATTCCCCTAGTAGAGAGCTTTGTAGTGACATATAGCTATCGCTTTACCCCAATGACTTCAATAAGGGGAACTTACAACGCTCAGGGAATAGTTCAATATACAGTGAACAGAGGTAGCGAGGAAGTAGTTCTGTGGGAAGAAAAGCTCTTCGAAAAGTCTGGAGAGCTGGAGGACGGTAAATTTTTTGTGCAGTACGAACTTAATCTAACCAAACTCGAAAA